>NZ_JBIWKD010000004.1:162049-603588 GCF_044765485.1 Streptomyces sp. NPDC102451
GCAGCGGCCTAAATTTATGGCCCGTACCAAATGTGTTGGGCCCGGTACGGGTCCCCGTACCGCCCACAACTGTTCGTGATCAGTACACCTGGCCCTCGCCGCCGGCCCGCAGCGCCTGAAGGATCCGCTCGGCCGTGGCCTCGTCGCGCGCCGCGGTGAACGGCAAATCGTTTCCGCCGGTGATGCGGTACGGGACTCCGGAGAGCGTCGACTGGGCGCCGCCCGCCTCGGTGACCAGCAGGAGGCCCGCCGCGTGGTCCCACGCGAACTCCCAGTTGAAAGCAACGCCGTCCTGGGCGCCGCAGGCGACGGCCAGGTATTCCAGGCCCGCCGATCCGCACGCGCGGGCGTCGATGCCGTCGGTCCGCAGCCCGAGCAGGGCGCGCTTCTGGGCGTCGGAGGTGTAGTCGGGGTGCGACATGGCCACCTTGAGCACGGCGCCGGGCGCGGGCGAACCACTGTGCACCGCCGTGCCGTTGAGCGTGGCGCCCCGGCCCCGTACGGCGACGGCCAGCTCGTCGAGGACGGGGGCGTACGTCCACGAGGCGTACACCTCGCCGTGCAGCGCGAGGGCCACCAGCGTGCAGAAGCCGGGTTCGCCGTGGACGAACTGGCGGGTGCCGTCCACGGGGTCGACGATCCACACGGGTGCGTCGCCGCCGAGGGCGTCGTAGACGGCGGGGTCGGCGTGGACGGCCTCCTCGCCGACGACCACCGAACCGGGCAGCAGCCGGGTCAGGGCGTCGGTGAGGTACTCCTCGGCCAGCCGGTCGGCGGCGGTGACCAGGTCGTGCGGGCCGCTCTTCTCGACGATCTCGTGGGCGGCCAGCTGCCGGTAGCGCGGCAGGATCTCGGCTGCGGCCGCGGCGCGCACCACGGCTTCCACCTCGGCCAGCTGTCCGGCTTCCCCGGCGGTCCCGTACACGAAGTCATCGATCATGACTCCAGCTAAGCACGGTCCGCCGGGGGCCTTCCGGGCAGGAGGGCGGGAGGTCAGCGGCCGACCGCGTAGCCCTGCATCCCGCGCGGATTGGCGGCGGCGGACAGGATGCCGGTCTCCGGGTCCCTGGCGACGGCGCACATCCGGCCCTCGGACCACGGGTCGCCGACGGTCACGTCGTGGCCCCGGCGCCGCAGCTCCTCGACGACCTCCGGGTCCATGCCCTCCTCGACGGTGACGCTGCCCGGGCGCATCCCACGCGGGAAGAAGGAGCCGGGGAAGCTGTCGTTGTGCCAGTTCGGGGCGTCGATGGCGCCCTGGAGGTCGAGGCCGCCACGGACCCGGTCACGCAGCGCCACGGCGAGGAAGAAGTGCAGCTGCCACTGGTCCTGCTGGTCGCCGCCGGGGGTGCCGAACGCCATGACGGGTACACCGTCGCGCAGGGCGAGGGACGGCGTCAGGGTGGTGCGCGGGCGGCGGCCGGGGGTCAGGGTGTTCGGCAGGCCCTCGTCGAGCCAGGCCATCTGCAGCCGGGTGCCGAGCGGGAAGCCCAGCTCGGGCACGACCGGGTTGGACTGGAGCCAGCCGCCGCTGGGCGTGGCGGCGACCATGTTGCCCCAGCGGTCGACGATGTCGAGGTGGCAGGTGTCGCCGCGGGTCGCGCCGTCCTTGGCGACGGTCGGCTCGCCCGCACGGTCCGCGGTGGCCGTCGGCTCGCCCGCGCCCTCCTTCGCGACGGTCGGCTCGCCTGCGCCGGCCACCGCGATGCCCATGGCGTCGAAGCCGGACTCGCCGGCGGCGACGGCGTGGGCGTGCGCGCTGAGGACGGGGGTGCGGCCCTCGGGGCTGCCGGGGCGCAGCTCCAGGGACGCGGTGTCCTCGATCAGGGCGCGGCGCTCGTCGTTGTACGCCTCGGAGAGCAGCGTGCCGAGGGGTACGTCGGTGGCGTCGCCGTACCAGGCCTCGCGGTCGGCCATCGCGAGCTTGCAGCCCTCGACGAGCAGGTGGACGTAGTCGGCGGAGCCGTAGGCGGGGAGCTCGGGCGGGAGGAGCGCGAGCTGCTGGAGGAAGGCGGGGCCCTGGCTCCAGCCGCCCGCCTTGGCCAGCGTCCAGCCGTTCCAGTCGTACGTGGCGGGCGCCTCGTACGTGGCGGACCAGCCCGCCAGGTCGGCGGCGGTGAGGGTGCCGGTGTGGCGGGTCCCGCTGGTGTCCATGGTGGGGACGGCGGCCTGGCGGACCAGCGCCTCGGCGATGAAGCCGGTGCTCCAGACGGCGCGGGCGGCCTCTATCTGGGCGACGCGGTCCTCGCCGCCCTTCTCCTCGGCCTCGGCGACGAGGCGGCGCCAGGTGGCGGCGAGGGCCGGGTTGCGGAACAGCTTGCCGGGCTCGGGGGCCTTCCCGCCGGGGAGGTAGACCTCGGCGGAGGTCGGCCACTCGGTCTCGAAGAGCTCGCGGACGGTCTCCACGGTCTGGCCGACGCGCTCGACGGGGGCGTGGCCGTCCTCGGCGTAACCGATCGCGTAGCGCAGGACCTCGGCGAGGGTCTTCGTGCCGTGGTCGCGCAGCAGCAGCATCCAGGCGTCGAAGGCGCCGGGTACGGCGGCGGCGAGCGGGCCGGTGCCGGGGACCAGGTCGAGGCCGAGCGAGCGGTAGTGCGCGGCGGAGGCGCCCGCCGGGGCGGGGCCCTGGCCGCACAGTACCCGCACCTCGCCGTCCTTGGGCGCGAGGATCATCGGGACCTCGCCGGCCGGGCCGTTGAGGTGCGGCTCGACGACGTGCAGGACGAAGCCGGCGGCGACGGCCGCGTCGTAGGCGTTGCCGCCGTCCTCCAGGACGGCCATCGCGGACTGCGAGGCGAGCCAGTGGGTGGAGGACACCATGCCGAAGGTGCCCTGGAGGGTGGGGCGGGTGGTGAACACGGGTGTGGCTCCTTGCTGCGGCGTGCGGAAGTTCTGTGGTGCCTTGCGGATCGTACGTACGGGACGCGGGCCCCGGACAGGGCAGGTCAGACGGCGGCGGCGTCCGGGGCGGTGCCGTCGTCGGTCACGAGGTGGCAGGAGACCTGCCGGCCGCCGGGGATCTCGCGCAGGGCGGGGATCTCGGTGCGGCACCGGTCGACGGCGAGCGGGCAGCGGGTGTGGAAGCGGCAGCCGGGCGGAGGATCGAGGGGGCTGGGCAGCTCGCCGTGCAGCACGATGCGCTCGCGGGAGCGCTGGGCGACGGGGTCGGGGACCGGGGCCGCGGAGAGCAGGGCCTGGGTGTAGGGGTGCTTGGGGGCGGCGAACAGTTCGGCGGTCGGGGCCTGTTCGACGATCTGCCCGAGGTACATCACGGCGATCCGGTCGGCGAGGAACTCGACGGCGGCCAGGTCGTGCGTGATGAACAGGCAGCCGAAGCCCCGGTCGCGCTGGAGGTCGGCCATCAGGTTGAGCACGGACGCCTGGACCGAGACGTCGAGCGCCGAGGTGGGTTCGTCGGCGACGACCAGGTCGGGGTCGCAGGACAGGGCGCGGGCGATAGAGATGCGCTGGCGCTGTCCGCCGGACAGCTCATGGGGGTGCCGGTCGGCGTGCTCGGGGCGCAGCCCGACCTGGCCGAGCAGCTGCTCGACCCGTTCCCGTACGGCCGCTCTGTTCTGTCGGCGGTCCCGGCGGTGCAGCCGGATCGGCTCGGCGATGATCTGGCCGACGGTCATGCGCGGGTCCAGCGAGGACGAGGGGTCCTGGAAGACCAGGTGGAAGTCCTTGCGCAGGGGGCGCAGCGCGCGGCGGGAGAGGTGGCTGACGTCGGTGCCGTTGATGTGGACGGTGCCGGCGGTGGGTTCGTCGAGGCGTACGGCGCACCGGCCGACGGTCGACTTGCCGCTGCCCGACTCACCGACGAGGCCGACGACCTCGCCGCGGCCGATGGTGATCGAGACGCCGTCGACGGCCCGGACGGTGCCGCCGCCGGAGGCACCGAAGTGCCGTTCCATGCCGTTGATCTCCAGCACCGGAGGGAGTGCGGTGTCGGCGTCCCGCGGGGCGGGGACGGTCTGTGCGGTGGTCACTTTCCGGCCTCCTGGGCTGCGGCGCTGGTTCCGGGACCGGTCCCGGTGTCGGTGTCGGCATCGGCGTACGGGTGCCAGCAGGCGGCCCGGTGGGAGGCGTCGGCTCCGGCCGCCCGGTCGACGGCGCGGAGGCCGGGGCGGCCGCCCGTGCAGGTGTCGTCGGCGCGGGAGCAGCGGGGCGCGAACGTACAGGCGTCGGGCTGGCTGTCCAGGCTCGGGACCAGGCCGGGGATCTCGGGCAGCCGCCGCTTGCCCTCGCCGCCGGGCCGCAGCACGGCGCCGAGCAGACCCCGGGTGTACGGGTGCCGGCCGGCGGCGAACAGGTCGTGCACCGGGGCTTGTTCGACGGCGCGTCCGGCGTACATCACGAGCACCCGGTCGGCCGCGTCGGCGACGACCCCGAGGTCGTGGGTGACCAGGACGATGGCGGTGCCGAGGCGCTCGCGCAGGGACTGGAGGACTTCGAGGATGCCGGCCTGCACGGTGACGTCCAGGGCGGTCGTCGGCTCGTCGGCGATGAGGACGGCCGGGTCGCAGGCCACCGCGATGGCGATCATGACGCGCTGGCGCATGCCGCCGGAGAGCTGGTGCGGGTACTCGTCGATCCGGCGGGCGGGTGCCGGGATCCCGACGAGTTCGAGGAGTTCCACGGCGCGGGCCTTGGCCTCCTTACGGCTGAGCCCCTGGTGCCTGCGCAGCACCTCGCCGATCTGCCGGCCGATGGTGAGGACCGGGTTCAGCGAGGTCATCGGCTCCTGGAAGATCATCGCGATGTCCTTGCCGCGGACCTTCTGGAGTTCCTTCTCGGACGCGCCGACCAGCTCGCGTCCGCCGAGCCTGATGGAGCCGCCGATCCGGGCGGTCGGCGGGAGCAGGCCCATCGCCGCCATGGAGGTGACGGACTTCCCGCAGCCCGACTCCCCCACCACGGCGAGGACCTCGCCGGGCGCCACGTCGTAGGAGACCCCGTCGACGGCGTGCACGGTGCGGGTGTCGGAGTGGAAGGAGACCGACAGGTCGCGCACGCTCAGCGCGGGTTCGGCCGATGTCTTCCGTACGGGTTCGAGGACGGTCTCGGTCATCGGGTGGCTCCTCGGGGGTCCAGGACGTCACGCAGGCCGTCGCCGAGCAGGTTGAAGGCCAGCGTCGCCGCGACGATCGCGAGGCCGGGGAAGACGGCCAGCCAGGGGGCGGGCGCCAGGAAGGACTGGGCGCCGGAGAGCATCACACCGAGCGAGGGGTTCGGCGGCTGGACGCCGAGGCCGAGGAAGCTCAGCAGCGCCTCGCCGATGATCGCGGCGGGGATGCCCACGGTCGCCTGGACGATGAGGGCGGAGGTGGCGTTGGGGAGGATGTGCCGGAAGAGGACGGTGCCGTCACCGCCCCCGTTGGCCACGGCCGCGGCGACGTAGTCGACGTGCTTGAGCCGCAGGGTCTCGGCGCGGGTGATCCGGATGACCGCGGGGATCTGCGAGATGCCGATGGCGATGGTCGCGTTGGTGAGCGACGGGCCGAGGATCGCGGCGAGTCCGACGGCGAGCACCAGGAAGGGGAACGCCAGCATGGTGTCGGTGAGCCGGGACACCGCGGTGTCCGCGAACCGCCCGTAGTACCCGGCGAGCAGCCCGAGCGGTACGCCGACGAGGAAGGCCAGCACGACGGCGACGAGTCCGACCTGCATGGACGCGCGGGCGCCGTGGACGATGCGGGAGAGCTGGTCGCGCCCGAGGTCGTCCGTGCCGAGCCAGTGCGCGGCGCTGGGCTCGGCCAGCACGTTGCCGAAGTCGGGCTGCGACGGGTCGTACGGGGCTATGAGCGGCGCGAGCAGGGCGGCCAGGACGAAGACGGCGGCGATGATGCCGCCGGTGAGGGCGAGCTTGTTCCTGCGCAGGGCGCGGAGCTTGCCGCCGCCGGCCTTCCGCTTGCTCGCCCGGGGCGGGGTGGGGAGCGCTGTGGTCGCGGTGGTCACCGGGCACCTCCGAGCCGGATGCGCGGGTCGATGACCGAATAGACCACGTCGACCAGCAGGTTGATGAGGATGTACGCGGCGGAGGTGCAGAGCACCACGGCCTGGAGTGTCGCGTAGTCGCGGGTGAAGACGGCGTCGATGGTGAGCTTGCCGAAGCCGGGGAGAACGAAGATCTGCTCGGTGACGACGGCGCCTGAGATCAGGTGCCCCAGCTGGAGGCCGAGCACGGTCACGACGGTGACCAGCGAGTTGCGCAGTGCGTGCCCGCCGACGACGGAGCCCCTGGACAGCCCCTTGGCGCGGGCGGTCCTGACGTAGTCGGCGGAGAGCGAGTCGAGCATCGCGGCCCGGGTCTGCCGCATCACGACGGCGGCGAGGCCGGAGCCGAGCACGATCGCGGGCAGCACCATGCGGCGCAGGTTGTCGACGGGGTCGGTGCCGAAGGGTACGTAACCGGAGGCGGCGAACACCGGGATGGCGATGGCGAATCCGAGGACGAGGACGATGCCGAGCCAGAAGGTCGGGATGGAGAGGCCGATCAGCGCGATGGCGTTGGCGAGCCACTCCTCCGGCTTCCCGCGCCGCACGGCGGCGACGACTCCGGCGCCGATGCCGACGACGATCGCCAGGAGCAGGGAGAGCGCGGCCAGCTCCAGCGTGACGGGCAGGGCCTGGCCGATCGCGTCGGCGACGGGGAGCCCCGTACGGGAGGAGGTGCCGAGGTCGCCGGTCAGGGCATGCCCGATGAACCGCCCGTACTGGATGACGACGTTGTCGTCGAGGCCGTAGCTCTCGCGGATGGCGGCGAGCGCCTCGGGGCTGCGTTCCTCACCGGCCAGCGCGAGCGCCGGGTCGCCGGGCAGTGCCCGGATGCCGGCGAAGACGACGACGCTGACGAGGAAGAGGGTGATGAGGGACTGACGCAGGCGCGTCAGCAGGTACTTCGTCATCGGGTGTACCCCGCATTCTTGACCCGGACCAGTCCGTCGCCGTAGACGTGGATGCCCGCGACGTCCTTGCCGGCGACGACGTAGTTCTTCTGCCGGTAGAGGTAGATCAGGGCGTGGGCGTCCTGGACGCGCCGGGTGAGCTCGTCGTAGACCTCGGTGCGCCGGGCGGGGTCCGCGACGCTGCGGCCCTCGGCGATCAGCTTGTCGATCTCCGGGTCCCCGAGGCCGTAGGCGTTCATCGCGCCCGCGGTCTTCAGGAAGTTGGAGACGTTGCCGTCGGGGTCGAGCCGGCCGGACCAGCCGCTGGTGAAGACGTCGTAGTCGCCGGCGTCGGTCTCGGCGAGCATGGTGGCGTACTCGGTGGGCCGCAGCGACAGTTCGAAGCCCGCCTCCTTGACCATGGCCTGGAGCACCTGTCCGACGCGCCCCTGCTCCGGGGTGGTGGACGTCTTCAGCTCGATCTTCACCGGGGTCTTCACCCCGGCCTCCTTCAGCAGTTCCTTCGCCCGGTCGACGTCACGCTCGGGGCAGTCCTCCGGTGCGACGCCCGGGGCGATGGCCGACTGCGGGGAGATGGGGCCGCAGGCGGGCTCGTACATGCCCTGGAAGACGACCTTGTTGAGCAGGTCGCGGTCGATGGCCAGCTCGAAGGCCTCGCGGACCCGGACGTCCCGGCCGATCGGGGTGTCGATCTTCCCGGGCTTCTGCCCGAGGCCCTTCACGTTGCCGATGTTGAGGCCGATGCCCTGGTAGCCGAGCGAGGGCGAGTTGAACAGCTGGAGGTTCGGCTCGGTCAGTGCGCTCTGTACGTCGACGGGGGCCATCTGGTCGCCGACCTGGAGGTCGCCGGAGCGCAGGTTGGCGAGCCTGACGTTGCCGTCGGGTATCGGCTTGTAGACCACACCGTCCAGGTGGACCTTGTCCGCGTCGTAGTAGTTCGGGTCCTTCTCCAGCACGATCCGGTCACCGCCGGTGCGCTCGACGAAGCGGAAGGGGCCGACGCAGGAGGGGTGGTTGGTGAAGTTCTTCCCGTACTTCTTCAGTGCGGCCGGTGACATCACCATCCCGGACCGGTCGGCGAGCACACCGGTCAGCGGGACGTACGGGTGGTCGAGGGTCAGCCGGACCGTGAGCGGTCCGGTGGCCTTCGCCTCGGTGACCGGGGCCAGCTCGGTGGAGCGGGCGGATCCGGGGAGATCGCGGTGGCGCAGCAGCGAGGTGACGACCGCCGAGGCGTCCAGCCGGGTCCCGTCGCTGAACTTCAGCCCGGGGCGCACCTGGACGGTGACGGTGCGGCCGTCGGCCGAGGTGGTGGGGATCGACGCGGCGAGCTGCGGCACGAAGGTGCCGTCCTCGTCGATGTCGTAGAGCTTCTCGCACATGCCCGCGAAGACCGTGCGGCCTACGAGGGTCTGCGCGAGGGTGGGGTCCAGTTTGTCCGGGTCTGAATTGAGAGCGACGGTGAGTGTCCCGCCGTCGCGTACGGACCGGTCATCGGTCATGCGCACACCACCGACTTCGGTCGCCGAGGACTGCAACGACGCGCAGCCCGAGGTGAGGGACACCAACGCAACCGCCACCAGGGCAACCGCTTTTCGGCGCACGGGGGCCTACCTCCCGCCAGGGGTGATCAAGGAATATCGCAGACCGTATTTCGCATACAGTCCGCAAAGCAAGGCCTCCGCCCACATGGCGGACAGCTTTTACCTGACGATCGGATAACGGAGCAGCGGCGGCCGGGCGCCGGACACCGCGACTTCCGCTCCACGGCGGGACACACGGGCTTCCGCAGGTCGGCCGCCCGGGCCCGCTCCCCGCCTCGCGGTCGTGTACCAAAACGGAGTCGATCGCTCCGCGGAGGCGCAGTCATGGCTGCGGCGATTACCGGGCCTCAGGGAACCCCTCAGGACGCGAAGGACGCGAAGGACGCGAAGGACGCGAAGGACGGGCAAGCCGTCACATCCCGGGCGCTCCCCTCCTCACGGAGCCCTGAAGTACTCCGGGAACCGGGGCCCCATCCACGGCTTGCGGCCCCACGCGAGGACCCGGCCCCTGGCCATGGCGCCCACCGGCGAGCAGCGGCCGAGGGCCATCAGCAGGAAGGTGACCGGCTCGATGGAGATCGTGCAGTCCGGGCGGTCCGGGAGGTCGTGGCCGACGGTCGCCGTGCCGTCGGTGAACGTCACGCCGAACCGGCCGCCGCCCCACAGCCGGACCGCGTAGCGGGCGTTCAGCCCTGCCGTGGCCGCGGCGTCGGTCACCCTCGGCATGGCCTCGACCATGAACGGGAGCGTCAGCGCGACCCGGGCCCGGTCGACCATGTGCGGACGCTTCAGTGCGCGGGCCAGGTCGTAGCCGTGGCCCAGCATGTGCGTCAGGAGGTACGAGCCGAGGACCACCTGGTCCATCGGGCCCATCGGCGTCATCAGCGTCTCGTCCGCGGGGCGCTCGGCCACCGCGTCCAGGTACGCGTCGGCCTGCGTCACGATCATCGCGGCCAGCGGTTCCGTCCGCCGCTCGCCGAACGCGGCGAGTGCCTGCTCGTTGGCCGCGGCGATGCCCTGCGGGGTGCCGTCACCGTGACTGTGGGACCGTCCGGCCGCCACCTCCGCCATCAGCGCATTGGCCTGTGCCAGGTGCGCGGCCACCTCCCCCACCGTCCACACCAGACCCGGCACGGGAGCGCCGGTGTCCGGGGCACCGCGCAGCAGCTCCGCGATCTCCTCGGCCGTCGCGCGTATCGCGTCGGCCAGCCCCTCGGGCAGGCGCTCGGGGCGCGTGCCGCGGGCGTTCTGCCCCTGATCTGCCGCTGAGCCCATTCTGCTGCCGCTCCCCTGAACACCGGGCCCGTCACCCGGGCCCACCGCCCGCGCCCATGGCCTGCGGGTACACAAGAGCAGTCCGTACGGCCTCCCGGCAAGAGGCCGGTGGCCGTTCGTCACGAGCGAGCATTAGAGTCCGATGTGACGTGTGTGCACGTTTATCCGGATGTCGGAGCAACAGGCTCACGATCCACGCCGTGCACGGGAAGGGAACTCAGCCGTGCATGGCGAGTACAAAGTGCCCGGCGGCAAGCTTGTCGTCGTGGATCTGGACGTCGAGGAAGGCGTACTGCGCAACGTGCGCGTCGCCGGGGACTTCTTCCTGGAGCCCGACGAGGCGATCCTCTCGATCAACAGCGCCCTGGAGGGTGCGCCTTCCTCGACTGACACCGAAGGCCTGGCGGCCCGGATCACGGCGGCGCTGCCGGAGTCGGCCGTCATGCTCGGGCTGACCGCGGAGGGCGTCGGCACCGCCGTCCGGCGGGCGCTGGCCCACGCGACCGAGTGGAGCGACTACGACTGGCAGCTGGTGCACACGGGACCGCAGGCCCCGGCCCTGCACATGGCACTGGACGAGGTCCTCACGGCGGAGGTGGCCGCGGGGCGGCGGGCGCCCACGCTGCGGGTCTGGGAATGGGCCTCGCCCGCGGTCGTCATCGGCAGCTTCCAGTCCCTGCGGAACGAGGTGGACCCCGTGGGGGCCGCGAGGCACGGGATGACGGTGGTGCGCCGTATCTCCGGCGGCGGGGCCATGTTCGTGGAGCCCATGAGCACCATCACCTACTCCCTGTCCGTGCCGGAGTCACTGGTGTCGGGCCTCTCCTTCGCCGACAGTTACGCCTACCTCGACGACTGGGTCCTGGGCGCACTCGGCGACATGGGGATCAAGGCCTGGTACCAGCCCCTCAACGACATCGCCACCGACGCCGGGAAGATCGCGGGTGCCGCCCAGAAGCGGGTGGTCGGTGCTGACGGTGGTCCGGGAGCCGTCCTGCACCACGTGACCATGTCGTACGACATCGACGCCGACAAGATGCTGGAGGTCCTGCGCATCGGCAAGGAGAAGATGTCCGACAAGGGCACCAGGAGCGCCAAGAAGCGCGTCGACCCGCTCCGCCGTCAGACCGGCCTCGCCCGGGAGCAGGTGATCGAGAACATGATCGCCTCCTTCCGTAACCGCTACGGGCTGACCACCGGCGACGTCACCGCGGAGGAGCTGGCCCGGGCGGAGGAGTTGGTGCAGACGAAGTTCGCCACCGAGGAGTGGACGGCGCGGGTGCCGTAGGCGCCGGCCGGGGCTTCGGGGCCCGGAGGTGCCGGGTGCTCAGGTCCCGGCCGGGCCGCGGAGGGACACCAGGGCGCCGGAGTGGGCGAGGCCGCTCTCCGCCGCGATCTCGTCGAGTGTCTGGGCGGTGCGGACGGTGGCCAGCCGCACGCCGCCGGATCGGTCGGCGGCGAAGCCGTGGACGGCGGGCCGCGGCAGGCTGTTGTAGGCCCAGGGGGTCGAGAAGTAGTAGGCGCCGGTGTCGTAGAGGACGACGAAGTCGCCTTCCCGCAGCTCCGGAAGTTCCTGGCCGTGGGCGACGACGTCACCGGCGAAGCAGCAAGGTCCCGCGATGTCCTGGCGCAGCGGGGCGCCGGTCCGTGGGCTTCCGTCGGCATCGAAGGCACCGACCCGCAGGGGCCAGGCCTCGGGCATCAGGACGGTGCGCGTGGCCGTCTGGGCTCCCGCGTGGGTGACGGCGATGCGCCGGCCGCCGGCCTCCTTGGTGTACTCCACGCGTGCGCCGATGAATCCGTTCTTGGCGAGCAGGGAGCGACCGAACTCCGTGACGAGCGCGTAGCGGCCGTCGAAGAGCCCGGGGACGGCCGCGCCGAGCGCCCGGGTGTACGCGGCGAAGGTCGGCCGGGTCTCGTCGTCGTCGAAGTTGACGGGCAGTCCGCCGCCGATGTCCAGGCTCGTGATCTGCCGGGTGCCCAGCGCCCGGTTGATCTCCTCGGCCAGCCGGTACGTCTCCGCGACGCCTTCCGCGATGAGTTCCAGGGGACATCCCTGGGAACCGACGTGCGCGTGGAGCCGGGTGAGCCACGGGCGCTCGGCGAAGGCCCGCACCACGCGGTCGCGCGCGCCGGGATCGCGGAGCGCCACGCCGAACTTCGAGGTCGCGGTGGCGGTGCTCATCGCTCCGATGGAGCCGCCGCCGACCTGGGGATTGACGCGCAGTCCGACGACCGACGTGCTGCCCGCGGGCCGGAGTGCGTCGATGCGGCGCAGCTCGTCGAGGTTGTCGGCGTTGACCGCCACACCCAGGGCGAGGGCCTCGCTGATCTCCTGCCGGGTCTTGGCGGGCGAGTCGAGGACGATCCGCGAGGGGGCGACCCCGGCGTCGAGCGCGATGCGCAGCTCCCCGGGGCTCGCCACCTCGCAGCCCATGCCGAGTCCGGCGAGCAGCCGGAGGACCGGCACCAGGGAGGCCGCCTTCACGGCGAAGGTGTGGAGGACGTCGGGTGCGTGGGCGAACGCGGCGTCGAGGCTCTCGACCGAGGCCCGGATCCCGTCCGCGTCGAGGAACCCGGCGACCGGCTGTTCCTCTCCGACGAGCCCGGTGGCGACGGCACGGCGCATCACGGCGGAGACGCGCTGTGCCGGGGGGAGGGCGGCGTTACCGGGGCCGGCGGCGACCGGGCGGACGGCAGGTTCCGGGGAGATGTCGCTGGCAGATGTCACGGGGGGACTTTCCGGTGGGGCTGTGCCACGGGTTCATGAGCGGCGTGGCGGGATGCAGAAAGGTTGGTCTCCGCACCCCCCGGCCGTCTTCGTCGTCGGGGACAAAGCGCGGCCGATGTCTTGGCCGATCGGACGAACACCGGGTGAAATCCCCTCACATCACCTCGGTCAGACGCACCGCCAGGGCGAGGACCAGCCGGGTGTCCGGGTCGTCGAGGTCGATGTCGAAACGTTCGCGGGCCCGGCGCAGGCGGTAGCGGAGGGTGTTCGGGTGCAGGACCAGACGCCGTGCCGCCAGCGGGATGTCCCCGGCGGTCTCCAGGTAGGCCGCGAGGGAACGCACCAGGTCACCGCCCGCCGCGAGGTCCGCACGGATCAGCTCGTGCACGGGGCCGGAGCCCGCCTCCCACACGGGGCGTACCACGTCGAGCATGTGCAGGGCGTCGATGGTCGGCCCCACGTCACCGGGTCCGGCATGCCGGACCGGACGTGGGTCGCGCCTCCTGGCCTCCCGGTCGCGGAGTGCGCGCACGACCAGCAGGGCCTTCCCGTACGAGAGCGATGCGTCCAGCCCCGACGCGACGGTCTGCCCGGCACCGATCCAGACGGGCGCGGCATCGGGGATGCCGGCCGCCAGTCCGTCGAGCTCCCGGGCCAGGACGAGGGCCTCACGCGGGTCGCCGCCGTCGCTCACGGGGAGCAGCACGGCGACCTGGTCCTGTTCACGCAGGACCCTGGCCGTCGAACGGGACGCTGTGGCCTGGACCGCGAGCGCCTCCAGAGTCCGGTCCGGTCCTGTACCGTCCGGGGCGTTCTGCACGGCGACGACGACGGCACAGGAAGCGTCGGGCGGCAGGCCGAGGGACCACAGGTGCGCCCGGCGGTCACCGTTCCCGTGCAGCAGTCCGCGCAGGGCGTGCGCCTCCCGCCGCACGGTGCCGCTCTCACGCAGCCGGTGCCGCAGCAGATGGGGCACCGCGAGCGAGGCGGCGCGGCGCAGTACCTGCGCCGCGTCGGACGAGAGTCGCTGCCCGTCGGCCGCGGCCCATAGGGAACCCAGCATCTCGCCACCGCTGTGCACCGCGACGATGAGGCGTTCCGGACTGTCACCGTCGGCGGGCCGGTGGATGACGTCCTGCGAGGTCCACAGCGCGCGCAGCAGCCCACTGCGGCGCAGCTCGGCGACACGCCGGTCGGGGACCCGGCCGCCCAGGATCGTCGACCGGCGCACCCCGTCCGCGTCGGGGCCCGTCGCGGAGTGGGCGAGCACACGGAACTGGGTGTCCTCGACGGTGATGGAGCCCCGGCAGTACCGCGCGGTCGTCGTGGCGAGGGCCGCGAGCCCCCCGCCGGCGGCGGAGTCCGCCATGAGGTCGCCGCGGCCGACGGACGCGAAGGCGGTCGCGGACCGCAGCAGGGCGATGGTGTCGCCCCAGTCCGCCCATTCCGCGCGGGCGAGCAGCGCGATCCCGCACTCCTCGGCCGCGGCGAGGGCCTCCGCCGGTACGGCCACCCCCTCGGACTCCCGCAGCACCACCGCCGCCGCGCCCCGCCGGGCGGCCTCCCGCACGGCTGCCGGGGCGTCCGGCAGGTCGGGGGCGAGTCCGGCGGCCAGCACGATCCGCCCGTCGTGCGGGCGGGCGGACCCTTCGTCGCCGATGATCACGCCCTCGACCTCGACGTCCTGTCCGGCGGGGGCGAGCAGCAGGCGGAGGACGCCGTCCTCGTCGTAGGCCAGGATCTGGCGGAGCGTGACGTGGTCCGGGCCGTCCCCGGTGGTGCCTGGCGTCATGCGCCGAGGATACGAGCAGCGGCCGGAGGGGCCGCACGCACGACCGCCCCGGCGGGCGGAGTGCCTGCCGGGGCGGTCGTGCGTGCGGTGTGCGGCCGGGGGTCAGCCCAGGGTCGCGATGGCCTTGTTGAAGGTGGCCGACGGACGCATCACGGCCTCCGCCTTCGCGGGGTCGGGCTGGTAGTAGCCGCCGATGTCGGCCGGCTTGCCCTGGACGGCGGCGAGCTCGCCGATGATGGTCTGCTCCTGCTCGGACAGCGTCTTGGCGAGCGGTCCGAACGCCTCGGCGAGCGCGGCGTCGTCGGTCTGCTGCGCCAGCTCCTGGGCCCAGTAGAGCGCCAGGTAGAAGTGGCTGCCGCGGTTGTCGATGCCGCCGAGCTTGCGGCTCGGGGACTTGTCCTCGTTGAGGAAGGTGCCCGTGGCCCGGTCCAGGGTGTCCGCGAGCACCTTGGCGCGCGCGTTGTCCGTGGTGGTGGCCAGGTGCTCGAAGCTGACGGCGAGGGCGAGGAACTCACCCAGGCTGTCCCAGCGCAGGTAGTCCTCCTTGACCAGCTGCTGGACGTGCTTGGGCGCGGAGCCGCCGGCGCCCGTCTCGAACAGTCCGCCGCCGTTCATGAGCGGGACGACGGAGAGCATCTTCGCGCTGGTGCCCAGCTCGAGGATGGGGAACAGGTCGGTGAGGTAGTCACGCAGCACGTTGCCGGTGACCGAGATGGTGTCCTCGCCGCGGCGGATGCGCTCCAGGGAGAAGGCGGTGGCCTCCTCCGGCGTCCGGATGGAGATGTCCAGGCCGTCGGTGTCGTGCTCGGCCAGGTAGGTGTTGACCTTGGCGATGAGGTTGGCGTCGTGCGCACGGCCCTCGTCGAGCCAGAACACTGCCGGGTTGCCGGTGGCGCGGGCGCGGGTGACGGCGAGCTTGACCCAGTCCTGGATCGGCAGGTCCTTGGTCTGGCACATCCGGAAGATGTCACCGGCGCCGACGGCCTGCTCCAGCACGACGTCGCCCTTGGCGTCGACGACCCGCACGGTGCCCGTGGTGGGGACCTCGAAGGTCTTGTCGTGGCTGCCGTACTCCTCGGCCTTCTGCGCCATCAGACCGACGTTGGGTACGGAGCCCATGGTCGACGGGTCGAAGGCGCCGTTGGCGCGGCAGTCGTCGATGACGACCTGGTAGACACCGGCGTAGCTGCTGTCCGGGAGGACGGCGATGGTGTCGGCCTCGTTGCCGTCCGGGCCCCACATGTGGCCGGACGTGCGGATCATGGCCGGCATGGACGCGTCGACGATGACGTCGCTCGGCACGTGCAGGTTGGTGATGCCCTTGTCGGAGTCGACCATCGCCAGGGCCGGGCCCTCGGCGAGCTCGGCCTCGAAGGACGCCTTGATCTCGGCGCCGGCGTCCACGGAGTCGAGGCCCTTGAGGATGCCGCCGAGGCCGTCGTTCGGGGTCAGGCCGGCCGCCGCGAGCGCGTCGCCGTACTTGGCGAAGGTGTTCGGGAAGAAGGCGCGGACCACGTGGCCGAAGATGATCGGGTCGGAGACCTTCATCATCGTGGCCTTCAGGTGCACGGAGAACAGCACGTCCTCGGCCTTGGCGCGCGCGACCTGGGCGGTGAAGAACTCACGCAGCGCGGCGACGCGCATGACGGCGGCGTCCACGACCTCGCCGGCGAGAACCGGGACGGACTCGCGCAGCACCGTGGTGGTGCCGTCGTCGCCCGCGAGCTCGATGCGCAGCGAGCCGGCCTCGGAGATCACGACGGACTTCTCCGTCGAGCGGAAGTCGTCGACGCCCATGGTGGCGACGTTCGTCTTCGAGTCGGCCGTCCAGGCGCCCATGCGGTGCGGGTGGGCCTTGGCGTAGTTCTTGACCGACGCGGGGGCGCGGCGGTCGGAGTTGCCCTCGCGCAGGACGGGGTTCACCGCGCTGCCCTTGACCTTGTCGTAGCGCGCGCGGACGTCCTTGTCCTCGTCGGTCTGCGGGTCGTCCGGGTAGTCCGGAAGCGCGTAGCCCTGCTCCTGGAGCTCTGCGATCGCGGCCTTCAGCTGCGGGATCGAGGCCGAGATGTTGGGCAGCTTGATGATGTTCGCGCCGGGAGTCCTGGCCAGCTCACCGAGCTCGGCGAGCGCGTCATCGATACGCTGGTCGGCCTTGAGACGCTCCGGGAAGCCGGCGATGATCCGCCCCGCCAGGGAGATGTCGCGGCGCTCCACCGTGACACCCGCGGTCGAGGCGTACGCCTCGATGACGGGCAGGAACGAGTACGTCGCCAGGGCAGGGGCCTCGTCGGTGTGCGTATAGATGATGGTCGAGTCAGTCACCGGGTGCTCCGCTCCACGTCTGCAACATTGCTTGACATCAAGATATCTCGTGACCGGCCCCCTCTCCACAGTGGCCCGCGCCCGTCCGGTCGGAATCGGTCACGCCTGCCCTGCGGGGCCCCGCGCACCGGGATGCCTGCGCGCCTCGCCGGGCTACGGCGTCCCCGGGGCCGGCGGCCGGTGCTCGTACCAGCGGAGGTCCGCCTCCAGTTGAGCGGCGAGCGAGATGAGCCGTGCCTCGCTGCGGGAAGGGCCGAGGAGCTGGGCGCCGAGGGGCAGGCCGTCGCGGGTGAAACCTGCCGGGACATTGACGCCGGGCCAGCCGAGGACGTTCCAGGGCCAGGCGTAGGGGCAGGCCGAGGTCATCGCGAGGTCGGTGCGCCAGGCGCTGAGGTGGTCGAAGGCCCCGACCCGTGGCGGCGGGGCGGCCGTGGTGGGGGTGAGCAGTACGTCGTATCCGTGTCCCTCGCGGGCGGTGTCGAAGAAGGCACCGATCCTGGCGTGCTGGCGCACCTCCCGCGCGCGGGCGGCCCGCACGATCCGGCCGCCGAGCCGGGTCCCGGTGCGCAGGGCGCTGCGGGTGCGGGGGTCCAGGAGCGCGGGTTCGGGGTGCAGTGCGGCGAGCTCGGCGATGCCGGCGGTGGCCCGGGGCACGAAGGAGAGGCCGATCAGTCCGTAGCGCGGGCGGGCCTCCTCGACGTGGTGGCCGAGCCTGGCGAGGGCCTCGGCGAGCGCGGTGACGGCGCGCAGGACCTCCGGGTGGGGCGCGTTGTGGGTGAGGGTGAGAGGGGGCCGCAGGGAGACGCCGATGCGCAGCCTTCCCGGATCACGGCGGGCCGCGGCGGACGCGTCGACGGCGGGCGGGCGGTGCGGGTCCCCGGGGTGCGGTCCGGCGGCGGCGTCCAGGAGGAGGGCGGCGTCGGCGACGGTACGGGCGAGCGGGCCGTTGACCGTGAGGCCCTGGAAGGCGTCGCTGTGGGGGTGGACGGAGATCCGGCCGCGCTGCGGTTTGATGCCGACCAGGTGGGTCCAGGCGGCGGGGATACGGATGGAGCCCGCGCCGTCCGAACCCAGTGCGGCGGGCACGAGCCCGGCGGCGACGGCCGCCGCGGAGCCACCGGACGAACCACCGGGCGTGTGCTCGGTGTTCCACGGGTTACGGGTGGCGCCGAAGGCGGGGCCTTCCGTGAAGGCCCACTGCCCCAGCTCGCAGGAGTTGGTCTTGCCGACGACGACGGCCCCGGCGGCCCGGAGCCTGCGCACGGCCTCGCTGTCCGCGGTGGCGGGCGGAAGTGTGCCGTCGCAGCCGAAGTAGGTGGGCATGCCGGCGACGTCGGTGTCGTCCTTGACGGCGACCGGCACCCCGAGCAGTGGAAGCCGCTCCCCCGCCGCGAGCCGCCGGTCGGCGTCGGCGGCCTCGGCGAGCGCGGCTTCCGTGCGCAGCTGGCGGAAGGCGTTGAGGGTGTCCCGGCTCGCCTCGATGCGCGCGAGCGCCGCGGCGACCAGGCCGGACGAGGTCGTCCGGCCCTCGGCCAGCTCCCGGGCGCACTCCGTGAGTCCGGGCTGTACGGGCGGCTCCACCGGCCTGGCCGGCCCGGTCCGCTCCGTGGGGTCTGCTGAAGACATCGCCACCGCCTCCTCGCGTCCGCCGGGACACCGGCCCCGGGGTCCGCCCGGAGTCCGCCCGCGCGGTCTACTGGAGAGTAACGAGGGCGGAAGGCCCGCTCAAGCACGCCGCACGCGGATCGGAACCCGTCTCCCCCCGGGATGGCCCTGCGGGGTGCCCCGGGGGCGCCCACCGGGGCCTGCGGGAGACGGGCGTCCAGCGGCCCGGCGCCACGGCCGCACGTGGATCTCGCCGTTACGGCCGCACGTGGATTTCGCCGATCCCGGTGCCGAGGCCGGCACAGTGGGCGGTCGACTGCCCGGACTGACCCGGCCCGAGCGTCACGTGCTCACCGTCCACGTCGGGGGACCAGCCGCAGACCAGGTGCACCCAGAAGATCTGCGTGGCCAAGCCGTTGTTCCTGCAGAGCGCGTACCCCGTGTAGTCGTCGATCGCGTGCTTGCCGGTGTCGCACGACAGCCCGGGCGGGATGGCGGCGGGTGCGGCCACGGCCACGGCGGCGGTGGCCGGCACGGCGAGTGCGACGGCCAGACCCGTGGCGGCCACGCCCCGGGCCAGCGTGCGGACGGCGTTCCCCTTGTACAGCTGCTTCATGTCTCCCCTTGATTCCGGTCGATTCCGGTGATCTTCAGGGCACCTCTCCCTCACGTTCCGTAGCCGAAAACAGCGCCGAACCTCACCGTCCGTGCACCCGGTCGCCCGCGCTCGGACCCGTGCGCGGGCGTGCGCTCGCGAGGTGGGGTGAATCCTTCGCCCGTAGGACCTGACCAGGGATGTTTCCGAGTGGGCGGGCGTGACAGGACGGCGCATCGCCAAATGTCCGAGCGCCCTCGCAACAGGTCGCCCCCCGTCGCCTGCGGCGCGAGCGGGACTTCTCCCGAGAGGCGCCGTGCACCTGCCCCCAGCCGGACGGTGACGCCCTGGGGAGTCAGCGGGGTGTGCTCCGCCGAGCACTGGACGGCGACGTGGACCGGGGCGCCGCAGTCGGTGTGGGTCACGTCCAGGACGGGGCCCGGGCTCCCGGGGTCGGCGGCGTACGTCTCGCCCCACTGGCTGAGCGCCACCAGGACGGGCCACAGGTCCCAGCCCTTGCGCGTCAGGTGGTACTCGTCACGGGAGCGCCGGCCCGGCTCCCGGCCGGCCGTCGGACGGGTCCAAGGCTGCAGACTGCGGGTTCCCGCTCCCCCGCGCCACCGAGCTGTGTCACCCGAGGCTGTCTGCTGCCCCCGGTCCCGGGCTCGCCGGCTTTCGGGCCAGGAAGTACGCCTGCGGGCCCTGCCGGGGTTTCTCCTCCTCGGACGGCTCGCAGATCAGCCGGGCGTCCACCACCAGCCCGGCCCGGCTCAGCAGCTCGGCGATGCGGTCGGGAGAGACCCAGTAGACGTCGAGGGACAGCTCGTGCCCGTATGCGTGCTCCAGATGCCTGAGCCTGTCACCGGCCTTGAAGGCGATCAGCAGATGGCCGCCCGGAGCCAGCACTCGGTGGACCTCCGCGAACACGGTCGGCAGCAGCTCCGGAGGCGTGTGCACGATCGAGTACCAGGCGAGAGCACCGCCGAGACTGCCGTCCGCCAGGTCCAGGCCGGTCATCGACCCTTCCTCGAACCGCAGGTCCGGATGTCTGCGACGGGCCACCGCAACCGTCTCCGGGGACAGGTCGATGCCGAACGCGCTCACCCCGAGGGACTGGAGATGCGCCGTCACATGACCGGGCCCGCAGCCGAGGTCGGCGACGGGCCCGCCGTCGAGGGCCCGCGTGAGTGCGGCGAACGTGCCTATCATCGCGCGGCCGTGCAGGTCGTCCTCGAACGCGGGGGGCACAAGCCTGGCGTAGTCGGCGGCCACGGTGTCGTACGCCACCCGGGTGGCCTGCAGGTAGGTCGGTTCGGTCATGGTCGAGGACTCTAGCCAGGGCCTCTCGTTCGGAACATGCCGGGCTGACGGTCACGGGACCGCGATGTCGACCGTGACCCCGGACAGTGGGCAGCCCACGCAGGTCAGCACGTACCCCTCCGACTTCTGTTGTGGTGTCAGGCAGTTCGGCTCGTTCTGCGCGACTTCTCCGCTGCGCAGCCGCACCATGCAGTCTCCGCAGTTACCGACCGTGCAGGAGTGCGGCATCGCCAGCCCCGCGGCGAGTCCCGCCTCCAGCAGCGTCTGGCCGGGCTCGACCACCACCGTGCCCAGGGGGCGCCCGTCCTCCTCGACGGTCATCTCCTGCGGCACGGTCGTCGCGCCTCCGGTGTCCGCGCCGCTGGTGTAGCGCTCGTGGTGCACTTGCTCGTCCGGGACCCCGAGGCCGGACAGGACGCCCTGGACTCCGTCCATCAGCGGTGCGGGGCCGCAGACGTAGTACTGCGCGTCCTGTGCCGGGGACCGACGGGTGAGCCAGCTCTTCACGCCGTCGGCGTCGAGCCGCCCGTCCCGGCGGGTCAGGACGTGGGTGACCGACAGACGGTCGGGGAAGTCATCCGCCAGCCGGGTCAGTTCGCCGGCGAAGATGATCTCCTCGGTGCTGCGGCTGCTGTAGAGCAGCGCGATCCGGTCGCGTCCTGTCCGGACGGCGATCCGTGAGCGGATCATGCTCATCATGGGTGTCACGCCGCTGCCGGCCGCGATGAGCACGGTTTCGTCCGGGGGCCGGAGTCCGGCGTGGAAGGATCCCGACGGGCCGCGCACCGCGAGGCGGTCGTCCACACGGAGGCCTCGGTGCACGTGGGTGGAGAACCGGCCGCCCTCGACGTGCTTGACGGTGATCTCCAGCCGGGACGACCCGGGCGCCGATGAGGCGGAGTAGGCCCGGCGCACCGAGCGGCCGTCGATGTCGGCGACGAGTGTGAAGAACTGACCTGGCCGGAAGTCGAACGGCCGCGGGTTCCGGCCGATGTCTTCCAGCGCGAGTGTGAGCGCGCTCGGGGTCTCCCTGCGGATCTCGGCGACGCGTACCTCTCGCAGGGAGTGCTCGCCCTCGCCCACGTCGGTGGCTGTCCGGCTCGGGAGACCGCGGCGTCCGCCGGCCGTGCCGGGCTGGATGTCGTCGTACCCCTCCTTCCTCAGCCCGGAGCGGTAGGCGCGGTCCGCCACCCGCCGCAGCAGCCGGTTCACCCCCGGAATCGCCCCGACGGCCTTCAACAGGAACGCCGGCGGGCCGCCCCGGGACGTGGACGCATTGGCGGTGAGGTGCTCTCCTCCCAGTGCCATCAGGTCCGGCATCGTCCCGGGGTCCGGGTGCGCGCCGGGGGTCCACAGCCGTGCGCGCACCAGCGCGTCGTTGCCGGTCACCTCGGCGTGCTCGACGTCGATGAGCAGCGCCAGGTGCGGGGGCCTCCCGCGCAGCGCCAGTGTTTCCAGCAGGGCGGCATCGTCGGTGATCGCGCCGCGGCCCCGGACGTGCAGCACACCGCTGCGCCCCGGTACGAGCGCGGCGAAGGAGAGACGGTCGTCCTGCAGGAGGTTGTGCAGGGTGTCAGCGCGTTTGTTGCCCTTGCGGTCCGGGATGACGAGCGTGCGGCCGTCCAGGATCCGCGCCGCCGCCCGCTGGTCTCCGCGCGGACTGGTGTCGCTGCCGCCGGAGGCGTCCCAGGACGACAGGGCCAGGAACGGTGCCGCGGCCAGGAAATCGGCAACGCCCGGCGCGCACAGGGGGCCGTCGTCCGCGCGGCGCGGCGCCGGTGCGGGCGGGGCCGGCGGTGGCCGCCACAGACCGGAGCGCAGGACGGCCTGCGCGCAGTGCACATATGCCTCCGTGATGTCGACGAGCGTCTGCGCGCCCTTGCGCCCGGCCGCCGTGCCGTTGACGCGCAGGACCTCCCCGACGCCAGGCAGCAGGAAGAAGAGCGAGACCGGACCGTGCGGGTCGCCCGTCCCGGGCAGCGGGAACGAGATCCGTGTGGGCGAGAGGGCCCGTGCGAATCCGGGTGCGCCGCCGATGAAGGTCGTCCTGCTGGTGCCGTCACCGTCCCGGTAGCCGAAGGCCGCGACCGGACACCGGGCGAGGACGGCCAGGCAGCCCTCGTCGAGCGCGCCGATCTGCTTGATCATGATGATCGGCGCGGGGCGGCCGATGATCGTCTCGACGTCGGTCACCGTCTCCAGTCGGCGCGGGCCGACGGGCTTGCGTACGTACTGCACGAGCATTCCTCTCAACCCGGGGTGGACCGGCCCAGACGCCAGTAGCCGAAGAACGAGATGTCCCGCTTGGGTACGCCGCGGTCGTCGACCAGATGCCGCCGCACTCCTGTGGCCAGCCGTGACTCGCCCGCGGTCCACGCGTACAGGGGGCCGGGTGGCAGTGCGGCCCGGCGTACCGCCTCCAGCACCACCGCGCCGGGCCGTGGATCCCCGTCATCGCGGCTGAACCAGTGGATGCGGGATCCGGCGGGCGCCTCGAAGGACCGGATGTCCGCCGCGGCCGCCACCTCCAGGAAGACCTCCGAGGGCAGCGAGGGCGGGATCCCGTCCAGGATCGACAGGATGGCCGGCAGAGCCGTCTCGTCGCCGACCAGCACCTGCCCCCGCGCATGTTCCGGCAGCCGGTACATGGTGCCCATGTCGAAGATGCCGGCTGGGTCGCCGGGGCGGACCCGGCGCACCCAGTTCGACAGGGGTGCGTCACCGTGCACGGCGAACTCGATGTCGATCTCGCCGTCCGCGGGCCGCGCACGCCGGATGGTCAGGGTGCGCACCCAGGGACGGACTGCCTTCGGCAGCACCAGGAGCTGGGCGATCCATGCCTCGTTCGCGACGGTCGGCATCCGCAGGGCGCTCTGCCCCTCACGTGGGAAGAACAGGCGAACCGCCTGGTCGTTGCCCGTGACGATGAGATCCCGCAGGGCCGGGCCGCCGAGAGTGACGCACGCGAAGCCCGGCGTGAGGAACTCCCGGCGGCGCACCTCCAGCGTGATCATCCGACGCGAAGCCGGCAGGGACACCTTAGGAATCATGGCACGCCCCCTCCTCGGAGGGAGCGGCGTTTCCGCAGTTCATGGCACCATTGTGAGCAATAGTTCACCTCTTTGACTACTCGCATTCCGCGCCCTGAGGAGTCCTGCCGATGCCGTCAGCCGACCGCCGTCTCCAGCCACGTCGCAAGCCTCGGCAGGTCCGTGCCGAGCTCACCCGCGAGCGCATCCTCGTCGCCGCTGCTCACGTTTTCGCCGAGCACGGCTACGCCGCCGGCACGACCAACCGCATCGCCGAACACGCCCGCATCTCCATCGGGTCCCTGTACCAGTACTTCCCGAACAAGGACGCCATCCTGGCCGAGCTGATGGTGCGTCACATCGACCGTGGTACGTGGACACAGGCCGACCGGACCGATCTGTCAGCCGGAACCCTGGAAGCAATGGTGCGTTCGCTGGTACGCGACGCGATCGACAACCACCGCGACGATCCGCAGCTGCTGCGCATCATGATCGAGGAGGCATCGTTCTCGCAGGACCTCATCGACACGATCGACCGGCACGGGCGGGACCGCGTCGGGCAGCTCCGCGACCTCCTCGCCCGGCACCCGGACGTCCGCGTGGGAGACCTCTCCACCGCGGCCGAGCTCATCGTGTTCACCGTGGAGGCGAACACGCACAAACTGATGGCCGACCCGCGGACGGTCCCGCTGGATTCGTTCGAGAACGAACTGGTGGACATGGTCACCCGCTACCTGCGCGGCGGCCGGTAGAGCCCGGGCAGCCATCGGCGGGCACTCCGGACCCCGGCCTCGACCCGGCCGTACGCCTTGAGCGTGCCACCGGAGCGACTCAGCACGGCACTCCGGGTTACGTTCGGCGGCCTTGTCGCGTCAGGCCTCGCGGGTTTCGGACAACCCACGGCCGCAGCGCTCAGCCGGAGGAAGAGCCGCTCGCTCCTGTTTTCTCGGTGCAATCCGATAACCAACGAGCGAGCGGCCGGGCAGTACCGCGGGAGCAGCCATCGGTCATGCTTTCAGTCGACGTCCCACCCCAGGGGGCCCTCACCACCAGGAGCACACGTGCGCGTCATCGTCTTCGGAGCGTCCGGAATGGTCGGGCACGGCGCCCTGCACGCCTGCCTGCTCGACGACTCCGTCACCGAGGTCCTCGCCGTGGTCCGCACACCTCTGTCCGTGCAGCACCCCAGGCTGCGGCAGATCGTCCACACCGACTTCACCGACTACACCGCCGTCCAGGACCAACTCACCGGCTTCGACGCCTGCTTCTACTGCCTCGGCGTCTCCGCCGTCGGCCGCGAGGAAGCAGAGTACACCCGCATCACCTATGACTACGCACTGGCTGCCGCACGCGCCCTGCTCGCGGCCGGCCCCGCCCCGACGTTCGTCTACGTCTCCGGAGAGGGCACCGACCCCACCGGGAAGAGCCGCCAGATGTGGGCCCGCGTCAAGGGCCGTACCGAGAACGACCTCCGGGCCCTGCCCATGACCGCCTACATGTTCCGCCCCGGCTTCATCCAGCCGGTCGACGGCGCCGTCTCCCGCACCCCGCTCTACCGGACGATGTACCGCGCCACAGCGGCCCTCCACCCGCTGCTGAAGCGCCTCTTCCCCCGGCACATCACCACCACGGCTGCCGTCGGCCGCGCCATGCTCGCCGTCGCCCGGCCGGGCAGCAACGCTCCCGCCGTCGTACGCAATCCCGACATCAACCGTCTGGCCGCGGGCACGGACTAGGCCGCCCCCGCCCTCGGCGGTCAGGTGAGGCCGGCGGGGACGTACGACCCGCGGCCCGCTGTCGCTCACGCCCGGCTCGGACAGCTCTGCCGGAACGGTACGTCGGATACGTGGACGCGCCACTCGAAGGGCGTGAGGCCGCCGTCCGCGAGGCGGCACGCCACGCCGAGGGTGTCGGCCGCGATGGCCGGGCCGTCGCCGAGATCCCACAGGCGGACGCTGCCGTCGCTCGCGGTGAGCAGGGTCCGGCCGTCGGGAGCGAACACCACGTCCCACACCGACCCGGGGTGTGGGAGGTTCACCGCCAGGTGGGCCTCGGCGGGATCGGTGATGCTCCAGAGCGGGACGTCGCTGCCCCATACGCCGGGGGCGCCGGCCAC
Source organism: Streptomyces sp. NPDC102451 (assembly GCF_044765485.1). Classification (NCBI taxonomy): domain Bacteria; kingdom Bacillati; phylum Actinomycetota; class Actinomycetes; order Kitasatosporales; family Streptomycetaceae; genus Streptomyces; species Streptomyces sp. NPDC102451. The sequence continues at coordinate 187,287 of NZ_JBIWKD010000004.1, forward strand.
CAGGGTTCCGGCGGGATTGACCGCCCGCCCTCTCCCGCTGATCGTGCCGAGCAGTTCGTCGCCGTCGCGACCGAGGATGTTCCAGAGCTGTGAGCCGGTCACCGCGACGTCGCCGTCCGAGCTGAACGCCTCACTGCTGAGGACGTCGGCGAAGGAATCGCGGGACAAGGGCCTCGGACCGTCGTCACCCGCCCCGGTCTCCCACAGGCTGACACCCCCGTCCCTCTCGGGTACCAGGAGCCGCTGTCCGTCGGGGCTGAACGCGACATCACCCAGCGCGTGGTGGCCGGGGACCGAGGCGACCGCCGAGGGGTCGGCCGGGTCGGAGACGTCCCACAGGTGCAACCCGTCTCCGAGGACGGCCAGCCGCGTGGCGTCGGGGGCGAAGGCGAGGGAGGGCCCGCCGCCGTCGTCGTCCTCGTCTCCCGGGAGCTTCCCGACGAGGCGTGGTCGGGCGCGGTCGGTGAGGTCCCACAGTTCGATGTCTTCGGAGTACGCACATGCCAGCAGGGCCCCGTCGGCGCTGAAGCCGAGATCCGAGGTGCCCCCTGTGCGGGCCGGGAGTTCGCCGACGGGCCGGGGAGCGGCGGGGTCGGACACGTCCCACAGCCGGATCCGGCCGCGCTGACCGACGGCCAGTGTCGTGCCGTCCGAGGCCAGTTCGATGTCCATCGTGTGACTGTCGCCGGGGATGGTCGCCTCGACGCGGGCCGACGCGAATTCCCAGCGTATGGCCTCTTTGTGGCTCACCGAGATCATCGAGCGACCGTCGGGGGTGAAGGCGAGGGCGTCGACGGCCTGGGCGTGACCTGAGGACAGGCTGGTGTCCCGCTGGGGCCTGCGGGGGTCGGCGAGGTTCCACACGGTGGCGGTTCCGTTGAGGTGTCCGGTGGACAGCCGGGTGCCGTCCGGGGTGAAGGCGAGCCCTTCGACGTAACTCGTCGTCGCGCTCCACCGGGCGACGAGCGTGACCTCGTGCGGGGACGTCACGTCGATGAGCTTGACGTCGTTCAGGAAGGCGACCGCCGCCAGATGGCCGTGCGGGCCGAACGTGACGGGGCCGGTCCCGGGCAGCCGGTCACCGGGCTCGGGGCGCCGGGGGTCGGCGATGTCCCACACGCGTACGCCGCCGGCGTTGATGTCCTCCGATACGGAGATGAGGGCGCGGCTGTCGGGGGCGAACGTCACCGCGTCCGCCTCGGTGACGTTCTCGGTGACCGAGATCCGGTGCGGGGCCCGGGGGTCGGAGAGGTCCCACAGGGTGAGCGCGCCGGCAGTGGTGTCGTCGCCGCGCCACCCCACTGCGGCCAGCTTGGTCCCGTCCTTGTTCAGGGCCACGGCCCGGGGCCGGCCGGGCAGGTCGTGGACGCGCAGCGAGGCGATCCGTCGGGGGTCGGTACCCGCGCGCAGCCCGGTGAGGTCCCACAGCCTCACCTCCTCACCGCAGACGGCGGCGAGGAGGTGACCGTCCCGGCCGCCGAAGGCCGCGCTGTCGGTCGGGCCCGAACGGCATGGCAGCCGCGCCAGCGGGGCGTCGGGGGCGGGGATCCGGCCGGCGTCCCGCAGGTACAGCTCGTCCAGCAGCGCGGAGGCCAGCGTCTTTCCGTCAGGGCTGAACACGGAGTCGTGGAGGCCTGTTACGGGCTTGAAGGTGCCGCGGTAGGGCCCGGACAGCACCTCGAACAGGCTTTGGCGGGCGTCGGCGGACGGCCTGAGGGCGTACGCGGCCAGGGCCAGGTCGAGGGCGGAACCCGGGTCGTCCGTCCGTGCGGCCTCGGCCTGTGCCAGCAGGGCTCGCTGGGTGGCCAGTTCATGGGCTTCGTCTGCGGCCCGCCACTGCCGCAGGGCGATCAGGGTCGAGGCGATCGTCACACACAGCGCCAGTCCCAGGGCCACGGCCACACGTTTCAGTCTCTGGCGGCGCTGTGCCTCGCGGTGCCGTTCGCGGTCTGCTGCCTCCTGGCCGGCGGCCAGGAACTCCCTTTCCCGCGTGGGCAGGTCGTGCAGTTCCTGGGCTGTCTGGAGTCTGCTGTCGCGGTAGAGGAACTCGGGTGCGCGACCGCCGTCGTCCCACTCCTCGGCGGCCGCGCGCAGGCGCTGGCGCTGGAGCAGCGTGGCCGCGTCCTCCCGGATCCAGTCGCGGAGTTCGGGCCAGGCGCGCAGCAGCGACTCGTGGGCGATCTGCACGGTGTCCTGGTCCACGGTCAGCAGCCGGTGGCGGGCCAGCCGGTCACCGATCGCGTGCGTGCCGTCGGGCAGGTCGGCGAGCGGAACCCGGTGGCGTACGACGGCCGTGCCTCCGTCGGAGGGCAGGTGCACCAGGAGGAGGAGCAGGGTGCGCAGTGTCCGCTGTCCGGGCGGGCCCAGGGATTCGTAGAGGTCCTTGCCGGTGGTGGCCACCGACTCCCAGATACCGCCGGTGGCCTGGTAGCCGGCGAGGGTGAGACGCGTGCCGCTGCGGCGTCGCCATGTCTCGCGCAGCGCGTGGGCCAGGAAGGGGAGTGCCGCTGCGGTGGCCGTCTCCTGTCCCTGGCTCAGGTCGCGCAGCAGCCGTTCCGTCAGCCCGTCCTCCAGGGTCAGGCCCACGGCGGCGGCCGGTTCCTCGATGGCGGCGCGCAGTTCCGGTTCGCGCATCGGGGGGAGCGTGAGGGCGTGGGGCAGAACGCGTTGCAGACCGGGGTGGGCCAGGCAGTTGCCGTAGTGGTCGGCGCGCAGTCCCAGGACGATCTTCGGGCGGGGCCCGGGTCCTTCACCGGTGATGAGGTCGAGGAACGCGGCACGTTCCTCGGGGCGGTCGCACCGGGTGAAGACTTCCTCGAACTGGTCGATGACCAGGAGCCGGCAGGCGGGCAGCCCCGGGCGTGGGCCGGGGAAGCTGCCCTCGGCGAGGCACGCGGCCGCCTCGTCCTGTGTGAGTCCGGCAGCGGCGGCCCATGTCCTGGCCAGTGTGCGCATGGGTTCGGCGCCGGGGGCCGCGAGGAGCAATGCGGGGGTGCGGGCCGGTGCCCCGCCCTGCTCGCCGGCCTCCAGTCCGGCGAGCAGGCCGGCTCGCAGCAGCGACGACTTGCCCGCACCCGACGCCCCGATCAGAATCACCGGGCCCGTGTCCGAGTCGTCCGCGACGGCGTCGGCGAGGCGCGCGGCGAGGTGTCCACGGCCGAAGAAGTGCGGGCTGTCCTCGGCGCGGAACGGCTCCAGTCCGGGATAGGGGCACGGCACGTCCGCCGGCGGCTCCGCCCCTCCGGTGGTCGCGGGGTAGGCGCGGTTCCGGGCCAGGACGAGTGAGCCCAGCGTGCCCTCGCTGTGGCGGGCCGGCCGCACCCGCGCGTCCTCGGCGAATGCCCGGTCCAGTGCGGCGTGGAGGGAGTCGGCGGTCAGCGACGGGGGCCCGGCCGGATCGCCTTCGCGCAGCAGCCGCAGCATCCGCCCGGTGAACAGGGTGTTGCGTTCGCCCTCGGGGGCGAAGGACAGCGCGAAGTGCGAGGCCGAGCTGAGAAGGAAACTGCCCCGGGGCCGGGCGGTGGCGAACGGCCGGCGGGCTCCGCCGTGGGACGGTGGGGCCGTGCCGCGCCCGGAGAAACAGCAGTCGAGGACGACCAGGCTGCCGTGCGGCGACTCGCCCAGCAGATCACGCAGGGTGCGGTAGGGGACCGCCTGCGCGACCCGGTCGGCACCTCGGGTGGCGCGGGTGGCGAGGTACAACTCGTCGCGGGGGCCGAGCAGTCCGTGGCCGACGTAGTGGACCAGCACGGGTCCGCCGGCACGGCCCACGGTCTCCTCCACCGCGGCGATCACCTGGGCAGGGCCCGCTTCAGCCGGAACCCGGGTGACGTGCTCCGGGTCCATCCCGCAGATGTCGACCAGCGTCCGCCGCATGTCGTCGAGTGTGGCGTCGACCGAGGGCAGGGGAGCGAGTCGTGATTCCGGGGCGAAGAGTCCGGTGCCGATGAGAACCGCGCGGACCTCCCCGTCCGCGAGGCCGCGCGTCATGACGGCGGGGTGGCGGAGTCACCTTCCTGCGCCGGGGCGGGTCCTCCTGGACGTGCCAGGCGTTCCGCCAGTTCCGCGGCTTCCTCGGGGGTCATCGTGCGGGCCTGGCGGGAGGAGATGGTGATCTCGGTACCGTCGGGGCGGACGACGGTGACGGTGTGGTCGGAGCGGCGGGTCTGGGCCCAGGCGACGACCGCTCCCGCGAACACGGCGGCCACGCCCCCGGGTTCCAGCACCGCGATCAGCGCGTCGGTGGCCGGGCCCATGGTGTTCATGGGGACCGTGTCCCGCTCCCCCAGGTCGGCCGGATCACCCCGGTCCACCCGGCCGCGGAGCTCCGGAAGGCCGGTCAGCCAGCTCCGCAGTTCCGCGGTACCGCTTTCCTCCTCGGCCGCGTTCCTCACCGTCATCACCACGCGCATAAGTCCCCCTCGTCCGCACGGGATCCGCCCGTCGACAGCGTAACGCCCTGGGGGGAAGTGGCCTGTGGGTATCGCCGGGACGGTGGTGCGCGTCATGGTCCGGTCAGATCCAGGAGGTGAGCCCGGCCCGGTGGCTGTTCCGGGCGCCTGCTTGACCTTCGAGCCGGGTGGAAGGTCTACCGTCAAGGTGTGAGCACGATGCGTATCTCCCAGCTCGCCGACCGCTGCGGCGTCCCGGCGACCACCCTGCGCTTCTACGAGGGCGCCGGGCTGCTGCCCGCGGACCGGACCGCGTCCGGATACCGCGTGTACGGTGAGGAGGCGGTGGAACGCCTGGCGTTCATCGGAGCGGGGAAGCACCTCGGGCTGCCGCTGGACGAGATCGGCGAGCTGCTCGCGGTATGGGAGGCCGGGGCCTGCGCGGATGTGAAGGCCGACCTGCGCCCCCGCATCGCCGCCCGCCTGGCCGAGGCCGAACGACGGGCCGCGGAGCTGACACAGTTCACCGCCTCGCTGCGCACCGCCCTGGTCCACCTGGACGCGCTGCCCGACCGCAGCACCCGCTGCGATCCCGAGTGCGGCTTCCTCACCCCGCCCGCGCCCGCCGGTACCTCCCGCGCGGTGGACGTCGTGCTCTCGGCCGGCCGCCGGGCCGCGGAGGAGAGCGAGTCCTGGCGGACGGCTCCGGTCGCCTGCTCGCTGACCGGCGACGGAACCGTCGAGCGCACCGCCCGGTGGCACCAGCTCCTCGACGGCGCCGTACGCCGAGAGCTCCCGGACGGTCTGCGCCTCACCCTGCCCGCCGCACGGGCCGGGGACATCGCCGCCCTCGCCGCTTCCGAGCAGCAGTGCTGCCCGTTCTTCGGCTTCCGCCTCCACCTCGACGGCCAGGACCTGCACCTGGAGGTCCGGGCCCCCGCCGACGGGGCGGAACTGCTCACCAGCCTCTTCGGCCCGGCGGCCTGAGCTGCCCGAGCCCGCCGCCCGGCACCTTGGCCTCCGACTTCCCCGGTTCCTCCGGTTCCTTTGGCTTCTCCGGCTTCTCCGACAGAAAGAACCCGTCCCCGTGCTCGTCGCCCGCTCCATCGCCCTGTTCGTCGTCGCCGCGCTCTTCGAGATCGGAGGGGCCTGGCTGGTGTGGCAGGGCGTGCGCGAGCACAAGGGCTGGGCCTGGATCGGCGCCGGCGTCATCGCACTCGGCCTGTACGGGTTCGTCGCCACGCTCCAGCCCGACGGCAACTTCGGGCGCATCCTCGCCGCGTACGGCGGCGTCTTCGTCGCCGGGTCGATCGCCTGGGGCGTGGTCGCCGACGGGTACCGGCCGGACCGGTACGACATCACCGGCGCCGTCATCTGCCTCATCGGGATGGGTGTCCTCATGTACGCGCCGCGTAGCCACTGACACGTCCCGGCCCTCCGTACCCCCGGCCCGTCGTGCACGCCCCCCTGCCCGGGCGTACGCTCGCCAGGTGGGTGAATTCTGCTCGTAAGGCCCTGACCAGGGACGTTTCCGAGGAGGCGCCGTGACAGGACAGCGCATCGCCATGCGTGCCGGAGCCTGCGCGGCCGTGGTCGTGCTCGCGGTCGCCGGCAGCACCGCGGCCCAGGCGGACGACGACATCGAGTCGCTCCCCGCCGAGCAGATCGCCGACCGGTCCCGTGACGCCCTGCTGGACGTCAGGTCCGTCCATCTGCGGGCGCGGGGCGACCTCGGGAAGGGCCGCTCGCCGATGACGGTGGACCTCACGCTGGACCGGAACGGCAACTGCGCGGGCGGTGTGGACCTGGGCGAGGACAAGGGCTCGGTGAAGATCGTCAAGCGGGGCGACTCGGTCTGGCTGAAGCCGGACGCGGACTTCTGGGAGAACCAGGTCCCGGTCGGCGGCTCCGCCTTCGAGGCCGTACTCGCCGGGCGGTACATGAAGGGCTCCGCCTCGGACTCCCGGCTGCGCCCCGTCGTCGAGGCGTGCGACCTGGACACCTTCCGCGAACTGGTCTCCGACAACGCCGGTACGGACGCCGGGACCTTCGCCAAGGGCACGGTGACGACGGTCGACGGCGTACGGACCGTCCCGGTCACCCGGACCCTGCACGGGCAGAAGCTGACGGCGTACGTGGACACCGCCGGCAAGCACTACCCGGTGCGGATCACCGTCCGGGGTGACGGGGCGGACGCGGCCGTGGACTTCTCCGGCTTCGACGAGCCGGTGCCCACGGCCACGCCCCCGGCGGACGAGACCGTGGACGTCAGCGCCGTGCTCGGCCGGAGTCCGGCGCAGTCCTGACTCCCCGGCTCAGCACCGTGTACAGCAGCAGCGAGGAGACCAGTCCGACGGCCCAGCCGTAGTCGGCGAGCGGTCGGAGGAACGGGATCAGCCCGTCGGCGGGGAACGGGCCCTTGCCCGGCGCCGAGTGCGAGCCGCCCACCGCGAGGAAGCCGCCGACGGCGAAGGCCACGACGGCGCGCCAGTTCCAGCCGCCCCGGTACCAGTAGCGGCCTCCCGGCAGATAGAGGTCCGGCAGGTCGAGCACGGTGCGGCGGATGATCCAGTAGTCGGCGATCAGGATGCCGGCCACCGTGCCGAGGAGACCGCCGACCAGGCCCAGCCAGGTGAAGATGTACAGCTCGGGCGTCTCGGTGAGCTTCCACGGCATGATCAGGACACCGACGACCCCGGTGACCAGTGCGCCCGTGCGGAAGTTGATGATCTTCGGGGCGAGGTTGGCCAGGTCGTACGCGGGCGAGACGACGTTGGCCGCGATGTTCACGGAGATGGTCGCGACCAGCACGGTGATCAGTCCGAAGAGCAGACCGAAGACGTTGTCGGTCTTCGCGACGAGCTGGACCGGGTCCCAGATCGCCTCCCCGTACACGGCCTGGGAGCCGGAGGTGACGAAGACGGAGAGCAGCGCGAAGAAGGTCATCGTGGTCGGCAGCCCGAGCGACTGGCCCCGGATCTGGGCGCGTTGGCCGGCGCCGAAGCGGGTGAAGTCGGGGATGTTCAGCGAGAGCGTGGACCAGAAGGCGATCATGCCCATCAGGGACGGGAAGAAGACCGGCCAGAAGTCGGCGCCCCAGCCGAGCGCGGACGGCTGGTCCAGGAGCGGGCCGAATCCGCCGGCCTTGACCGCGACCCAGACCAGCAGGACCACCGCGCCGACGATGACGAAGGGTGCCGCCCAGTTCTCGAAGCGGCGCAGGGTGTCCATCCCCCGGTAGATGATGGCGAGTTCGAGCGCCCAGAAGAGGACGAAGCACAGCCAGAGCGTCCAGGGCTGACCGCCGATCTCACCGGCCCGGGCCCAGCCGCCGAAGATCTTGCCGAGCAGCGTGAAGATCCCGACGCCGCCGATCCAGGTCTGGATGCCGAACCAGGCGCAGGCGACGGCCGCCCTGATCAGCGCCGGCAGGTTGGCGCCGCGCAGCCCGAAGGAGGCCCGGGCCAGGACCGGGAAGGGAATGCCGTACTTGGGGCCGGCGTGCCCGGTGAGCAGCATCGGTGCCAGCACGATCACGTTGGCCAGCGCGATGGTGAGGACGGCCTGCTTCCAGTCCATGCCGAGCGCGACGAGCCCGGAGGCCAGGAGCCAGGACGGGATGTTGTGGGCCATCCCGATCCACAGGGCCGCGAAGTTGTACGTCGTCCAGCGGCGCCGCTCCAGGGGCACCGGCAGCAGATCGTCGTTGACGAAGCGGGAGTCGGCTGGGACGGCCCCGGGGGCGAGTTCGATCCGGCCGTCCGACGGGCCGGCTATCGGCTCCCCGGAGGCGGACGGTGGGACGGGTGGGACGGTAGCGGTCATGGTGGCGTGACCCTTCGCTCGGGAGAGGTGCCGTGCGGGGCGCGGGTGTGCGGTGCCTGGACAGCCGTTGCGGGCAGTCGGGAGGACGCGGTGGGGCGTCAGGCGGACAGCGCGGGGATGACCGTGGAGCCGTAGGCGTCGATGGTCGCCTCCCGTGCATCGTGCATGTTGTAGACGGCGAACTGGTCGACGCCCAGATCACGCAGGGCCCGGAGCTTCTCGATGTGGGCCTCGGCGGGTCCCAGCAGGCAGAAGCGGTCCACGATCTCGTCGGGGACGAAGGCCGTGTCCGGGTTCCCGGTGCGGCCGTGGTGACTGTAGTCGTAGCCGGAGCGTCCGGCGATGTACGCCGTGAGCGCCTCGGGTACGAGGCCGGAGTGCTCCCCGTAGCGGGAGACGAGGTCGGCCACGTGGTTGCCGACCATGCCGCCGAACCAGCGGCACTGTTCGCGCGCGTGGTCCAGGTCCTCGCTCACATAGGCGGGCGCGGCGACGCAGATGGTGACGGAGTCCGGGTCACGGCCGGCCTCCGCCGCCGCGTCGCGCACCGCCTTGATCATCCATTCGGTGAGGTAGGGATCGGCGAGCTGGAGGATGAAGCCGTCGGCCTTCTGCCCGGCGAGTGCGAGCGCCTTGGGGCCGTACGCCGCCATCCAGACGGGGAGCCGGCCGTCCTTCACCCACGGGATCTGGACCGGTTGTCCGTCGACGGTGGCCTCGCGCCCCTCGGCGAGGTCCCGGATCACGTCGATGGCCTCGCCGAGCCGGGCGAGGGTGTTGGGGCTGCGGCCCGCCACCCTCATGGCGGAGTCGCCGCGTCCGATGCCGCAGACGGTGCGGTTGCCGTACATGTCGTTGAGCGTGGCGAAGGTGGAGGCGGTGACCTCCCAGGTGCGGGTCCCCGGGTTCGTCACCATCGGCCCGACGAGCATCCGCTCGGTGTGCTCCAGGATCCGGCTGTAGATGACGAAGGGCTCCTGCCAGAGCACCGCCGAGTCGAAGGTCCAGCCGTAGCGGAACCCGTTCCGTTCGGCGCGGCGCATGAGTCCGACGACGGCCGAGGCGGGCGGGTCGGTCTGGAGGACGAGTCCGAAATCCATGACAGATACTCCTGGTCCGGGTGCTGGCAGGGAACGCGGGGGATGTGAAGGCCGGAACCGGCCGAACTCGGGAATCCTCCGAGCGGCGGTTCTCAGGTGTCCCGAGGGCGCGCCGAAGCGGCTCCGTGGGCGCGTCCGTGAGCGGCGTGCTCCGATAGAGCTTTCCACATCAGGCCGTGTCGAACCTCGTACGCCGACCGCCTCTCGGGCGAGTCGCGGAGGAGCGGCCCCTGCCGGGTGTCCGCCGGATTGCTGCCAGGTCTCCGCCCGGTATCCGCCGGTCGTGGGCGCAGGTCATGGGGGTGCCCGCGTGCGCTACTGGGCGTACTCCTCGGTGAGGAAGCGCATCGTCTGGTCGATGAAGACCCGCATCTCGCGCGTGAGGGTCTTGCCCCGGCGCCAGGCGATCTGGGTGTAGACCGTGAAGGGGATCGCCCAGGGGAGCGGGACCAGGGTGCCGGCCTCCAGGGCGTCGGCGACGGTGGCCGTGGGGAGGAGGCTGACCCCGAGTCCCGCGGACACCCCGCGCTTGATGGACTCGATCGTGCCGAACTCCAGGAAGGGCAGCGCCTCGCCGGTGCCGTCGTTCAGTTCGGCCTCGAAGAGTTCCCGGTAGGCGCAGCCCGCCTCGGCGGAGAGGACCTGGGTGCCACGGAGGTCCTCGGTGGTCACCTTCTCCGCCTGGGCCAGGGGGTGCCCCGGAGCGGCGACGAGGGTCAGGGGCTCGGAGCCCAGGACCTCCGTCTGGACGCCCGGGTGCCGGGTCTCGGCCTCCATGAGGAAACCGAGGTCGAACAGGCCCTGGCGCAGGGCGTGGCAGGTCTCGGCGCAGAGGCTGGGGCGGAGGATGATCTGGAGGGCCGGGTGGCGGTGGTGGAAGAACTCCAGCAGCATCGGCATGCGGTAGGAGGTGATGCTCTCCATGGATCCGACGGTGAGCGCGCCCGTGGGCTCCGCGGAGCCCAGGGCGGCGCCCCGCGCCTCGCCGGCGAGCGTGAGCATCTGCTCGGCGTAGGGAAGCAGCCGCCGGCCGGCCTCGGTGAGCTCGATCCGGCCACCGAGCCGGTCGAAAAGGCTGACCTCCAGGGATTCCTCGAGACTCTTGATGTGGGCGGTCAGGCTGGATTGCGCGTACTTCAGTTCAGCCGCCGCGCGAGTGAAACTGAGCAGCGTCCCCACCTTGTGAAACGTCGCCAACTGCCGAATATCCATGTCCCCTCCGAGGTCCGGTTTTCGCCGAACGTGGCGGACACAAGAAAATCAGCCCACGGGAGGGTGAGGCCAGAACAACCAGCTGTCTAATCGAGGACAGACGCCGTCAGGAAACGGTCACGCTTTCGTCGTCCTGACACAGCCCTTGCTTCGCGAGCAGGATCCCTGCCTGGAATCGGCTCGTCGCTCCGACCTCCCCCATGATTCCGGAGATATGACGGCGGCATGTGCGGGTGGACATACCCAAGCGGCGTGCGATCACTTCGTCCTTGAGGCCCATGGCCATCAGCCGGACGACCGACATCCGCAGGTCCTCGGCGTGGTGGTACTCGGCGGTCCCGCCGATGTCGAAGGTCTGGCTCCCCTGCCAGACGGATTCGAAGGACCGGTACAGATAGGCGACGATCGTGGGGTCGGTGACGATCGCGGCGCCGGGCGGTTCCTTGCCCGTACGTTCCTTGGGGATGAAGGCGAGCTTGCGGTCGTAGATGATGAGCCGCTCGGACAGTTCCTCGGCGGTGCGGACCTCGGCGCCCGCCTCGCATATCTGGCGTACGTAGGCGCGGGTGGCGAGGCTGGCGTGTGCGGTGTGCTGGTACAGGGTGCGGATGCGGATGCCGCGCTCGCGCATCTCCAGCGTCTGGAGAAGGTCCTGGTCGAGCAGTTCCGCGCTGCGGCCGCCGCCGGGCTGGAGCGTGATGCGCTCGTCGGTACACCGTCTTCGTGCCAGGTCGATCTCGCGCCGGACGTCCTCGAAGTCGTCGAGGACGCGGATCGGTACGTCCTCGGCCACGGGCTGGGCGCGAGCGCGGTACATCGCGGACAGGACGCGCAACTGCTGATGGATGCTGGAGATCTCGCGCCGGCGCTGCGCGATGGACAGCTCCAGCGGCGTGACCAGCTCCGCTTCCGCGATCTCGGGGTCGAGGGCGACCACGGCGCGGTCGCTCCCCGTCGAGGCGAGCAGCCTCATGTCCTGCAGGGTCTTGCGCGCCTGGGCGACCAGCCGGACGTCGACACCGAGACTGCCGGCGACGTCCTCGTCCCCGAAGGAACCGGCGCGCAAGGCGAACTCATAGGTCGCGACAGCGACTTCGTCCAACTCGTGATGCTCGTCCATCGGCCACCAGCCCCCTCGAATGCCCGATATGTCGCTATCCACTTGCTGCCGCACCATCATAGGACACCCCGCGGCTCTCGAACTGGATCTTTTGAGCTGACACATTTCGAGTGCGGCCCAGACGGCGCCGCAAACAAATGAGACGCACAGGGGGACACGCGACATGAAGGCACGTACTTTCCTGGCCCATGGCATCGCCGCGACCGCACTGGCAATCGGAATGTTTCACTCCGTGGAGTTGACGCCGACGAGCGCGGGCGCCGATGAAACATCCGGCCGGATAATCGTCGCCGACGACAAGTGGGACGTCGTCCCGCCCGCGCCGCCGACCGGTGCCGGTGCCACCGCCGCGCTCTCTTCCCTTTCCTGAATCCGCGCAGAAATACCAAGGAGCAACGGTGTTCCAGAGGAATCTCACCGCGACCGGCAGCGAAACACGCTGCGTCGATTCAGGAACTCTGCACTGGCCGCGCCTGACCCCGTAGAGCTCGGGGCCGCGCGGTACCAGGGGGGTGGGTGCGGACGAGCACGACGCGCGGGTCCCGGCGTTCGAAGCGCCGGGGCCCGGGCGCCGTGCTCGTCCCGTGCGGGACGCGTCCGTCGTACGACGTGGCGGCACGCGGTGGTCAGAAGTGCACGCGGCGGTCCTCGGGGGTCACCCGGTACCGGATGTCCCAGAGGCTGCGCCGCACATAGGTCCGCTGGAGCCATCGGTCCCGGCCGTCGTGGCGGGCCTCGAAGGGCGAACGGGCGTGTATGCCCTTGCGGTTGTTGATGAGCAGGGCCTGCCCGGGCTCCAGCCGCACGGCGTGCGCCACCTCCCGGGCGACCTCCTGGAGGTGCTCGAAGGCGGCTTCCGCCTCCCGGTCGAGCGCACGGACCCCGTTCGCCGACACGGCGATCTCCGGGTGCGGTCCGGTGCCGCTGATCACGGGCACCGGGTCGGACAGGACCTCGGCACCGCCCGCGGCGCTGCGGGTGTAGCTGCCCGGCGCGTTGAGCCGGAAGAGCGGGCGGCGGAGCAGCTCCAGCGCGTCGGCGTCCAGCCGGCGGCACAGGTCGCGGGCGTCCGCGTAATAGGTGACCGCCCCTCCCGAGCGGTCGCCCCGCAGGCAGTTGAGCACGAGGAAGTCCGGGTTGGCGACGTCGTAACGGCCCGTCGCGTCATAGGTGATGTCGCTGTGGAAGTTCAGGAAGACCGCGGAGCTCTGGTTGGTCTGCGTCCGCGCGCCACCGGCGACCGGGACGACGTCGTGGACCAGACGGCCGCCCTTCTCCGTCAGCACACCGAGCGCCTCGCCGAGCAGACCGGTCAGACCCAGCAGCACACCCTCGCTGACGAAGCCGCTCTTGCCCCGGCCCGGCCCGCCGTCGAGCGGTGTCGGGCCCGTCTCGGCGTCGACGGGAAGGTTACGCACCAGGGCGACGCCCGGGGTGTCGATGTGCCGGCCGAAGTCCAGTACGGCACGCAGCAGTCCGAGCGGCAGTGTCGCGAAGATCTGGTGGCAGCGGGCCGTCGCCCCGTCGAAGTCACGCCCCGGATCGGGCAGTCCGGCCAGCGCGTGGCCGATCGAATCCCGTACGCCGTCGGGCAGTTCCAGGTCCGTGAAGGTCATGGTGGCCCCGCTCATGTCGCTCCTGCCCCCACTCGTGTGCCGGTCCGCGGGACCGGGAAGTCCAGTCCGTCGTGCAACTGCTGCGCCAGGTGCAGCGCGTCGGCGCTGCCGTCGGCCACGTGTGTGGTGACCTTGCTCCCCCGCATCTCCGCCACGGGCACGCCCGCCACCCTCCCGGGCACCACCCCGTGCCGGAGCTGGACGGCCTCCGTGTCGACGTATCCGCCGACGACCGCCACCGACGGACGGGTGTTGAGCCGTACGACGTCGAGACCTTCGAGGTGGAAGGCGTGGTGCGCGGCGTCCGCGCGCGCCTCGTCGGGGTAGTCCAGCACCACGGACCGCTGGTCGAAGACCACGGCCGCGGCCTGGGTGCCGGCTCCGCTGATCGTCGTACCGATCGTGTAGGGAGCCCGGTTGAAGCGCAGGAGGATCTCGATGCGGTGCCGCAGCGCCAGTTGGACGGCGCGGCGGTGCAGCACCTTCGCGCCGTACAGCGACATCAGGGCCGCCATGTTGTACGAGACCTCCGGGAGCATCCTGGCCCCGGTGATCAAGTGGGGGTCGGACGTGTAGATCCCGTCGACGTCGGAGTGGATCTCGCAGGAGCGGCTGCCGACGGCGCGGGCGACCGCGAGGGCCGACAGGTCGGAGCTGTTCTTGCCCAGCCAGGTCGGCCGCCCCTCGGCGTCCACCGCCTGGCCCCCGGGCACCACCACGACCTCGTACTCGGCGAGCGCCCGGCGCAGTGGGCGGGGATCGATCCTGGTCACCCGGGCCCAGAGGAACGAGGCGTTGGTGGTCAGCCCCAGCTGGTGGCCGGCGAGGACCGTGGCGGTGCGTCCGCTGCGGTGCAGGGCGGTGGCCAGCAGATGGGCGCTGACCAGGTCGGCCGTGGTCAGCAGGCCGGCGGCGGTGGCCGCGCCCGGCTGCGCGTCGACCTCGTGCAGCCGGGCGCGCAGCCTCTCGGTCTCCCCCTGCATCGCGCTCACCACCACGACCATGGGCCTGGCCTCACGGCGGACGCGCTCGTCGAGCCCCGCCGCGAGTTCGTGGTAGGCGTCGGAGGTGCGGAAGGTGGAGCCGCCGAACTTCAGTACCACCGGGGTGTTCACCGCTCCCCTCCCGACAGGAAGCCGCGGGCGAGGGCGTACTCGGCGATCTGGACCGCGTTCAGGGCGGCGCCGACGCGCAGGTTGTCGGAGACGAGCCACAGCCAGAAGCCGCGCGGGTCGTTCGGCGACACCCGCACCCGGCCGACGTGCACATGGTCGGGATGGCCTGCCTTGAGCGGGGTCGGGAAGGCCGCCCGGTTCTCGGCGTCGTGCACGGTGACCTCGGTCTGACGGCTGAGCAGGCCGACCAGTTCGGCCCGGTCCACCGGCTCCTGTGTCTGCACCCAGACCGCCTCGGAGTGGGAGTTGACGACGGGGACGCGGACGCAGGTCGCGGTGACCTCGAGGTCGGGCAGGCCGAGGATCTTGCGGGACTCCTGCACCATCTTCTGCTCCTCCAGCGTGAATCCGCTGCCCAGGAGTTCGTCGATGAAGGGGACCACGTTGAACGCGAGCGGCGGGTTGAACCGTTCGGACGGCAGGTCGGCGTCCGGGTCGCGCAGGGCCACCTCGGTGCCTTCCAGCAGTTCCTCGATGCCCTGGTGCCCCTGCCCCGACGCGGCCTGGTAGGTGCTGACGACGACCTGCCGGATCCCCCAGCGACGCTCCACCGGCTGCAGCACCCGGACCAGAGGGATGGTCGAGCAGTTGGGGTTGGCGATGACGCCGCTCCCCGGAGGCCGGTCCAGGACGGCGTAGTTGATCTGCGGGACGACGAGCGGGGTGTCGGGGTCCATCCGGAAGGCGCGGGTGTTGTCGATGACGAGGGCGCCCTTGGCGACGGCGGTGGGCACCCAGGCCCTGCTGACGGAGGTGCCGGCGGAGAAGAACGCGATGTCCACGAGTCCGAAGTCGAAGTCCTCCAGGGAACGCACCTCGTGCGTCCGTCCGCCCACCGGGATCTGGCGGCCGGTGCTGCGGCTCGACGCGACGAGGTACAGCTCGCGGTAGCGCAGGTCCCGTTCCTCGATCAGCTCGATGAGGGTGCTGCCCACGGCTCCGGTGGCGCCGATGATGGCGATGCGCGGGGCGGTGGGGTCGGTGACGAGAGTCATCAGACTTCTCCGTTCTGGGCGAGGGGCGGGTCAGTGGAGGGGCACGGGATAGTGCAGCCCGCCCGATGTCCACAGATGGTTGAGTCCACGGGGCACGTCCAGGCCGGAGGCGGCGCCGAGGTTCCGCTCGTAGACGTCGGCGTACGTGCCGACCGCCGACAGGACCCGGCCGGCCCACCGTTCGTCGAGGCCGACCGCGGGGCCGTGCGGTCCGGCGTGCCGGGCGGCGGCCTCGGTGCCCTCGTGCTCGGCGGCCAGCAGCAGTTGCAGCACCCAGCGGACCAGGCGGAACCAGTGCGGGTCGGTCTCGTGGACCGCGGCGGCCATCGGCTCCCGGGATATCGAGACCGGCAGGATGTGGTGGTCCCGGGGCCGGGGCAGCCGGGACCTGGCTCCGGCGAGTGCGGTGCGGTCCAGGACGTAGGCCGCGCAGTCGCCGTCGGCGTACGCGGCAAGGGCGCCGGTCGGATCGTCGAAGGGGACGGCCTCGACGTCCAGGCCGCGGGAGCCGTACCAGGCCTCCAGGTTGAACGTGGTGGTGCAGCCCTTGTGGACCGCGAGGCGGCGGCCGGCGAGGTCCGCGGGGTCGGTGACGCCGGAGTCCGCCGGGACCAGGAACCCCTCACCGTCGTAGCAGGTCACTCCGGCGAAGAGCACCCGGTGGGTGGCCTCCCGGCCCATGGTCCAGGTCAGGTTGCACGTCGTCAGGTCGGCGTGCCCCTCCTCGAGCGCCGTCAGCCGGTCGCCCGCCGTGACGGGGCGCCAGTCGACGGCCTCGGGGTCGCCGAGGGCCGCCGCCGCGACGGCGCGTGCGATGTCGGTGTCGAGTCCTGTCCAGCGCCCTTCAGGCGTACGCCGCGACAGTCCGTGGATGCCCTGCGAGACGGCTGCCCGCAGCGCTCCCCTGGCGCGGGCGGCACGGAGCGTGGCCGTCGCGGTCCGGCGGGACTCGGGTGGACCCCCGTCGTGCGGTGCCGGAGGGTTCACCGCGCGGGAACGCGGCGCCGGGGCCGGGCGGGACAGGGAACGGCCCGTGGCGCGCAGCCTCGGTGCCGGAACGGGGCGGGTCATGAGGCGCTCCTCAGCGGGTGGCGTACGGCGTCGCGGTCGAAGCGCCGACGGTTGTGGGTGAGCAGCTCGGTCAGCCGCCGCGCGGTGACCGGGGCCGCGGCCGTCGCCGTCACGGGCATCCCGCCGGCCCGGCTCCAGCCGAGCATGGACCGGGCGTCGATCGTGGCGCGGGCGCGGTTGGCGTTGTCGGGGTGCAGACAGTAGGGCACATCGAGGACACCCCGGGCGAAGGCGTTGACCAGGCAGTCACCGAGGGTCCGGCCCGCTTCCAGCGTGGCGTCGACCAGGGTGCGGGCCTCCTCGTACAGACCTGACTCGGTGGCGCGGTAGCTGTCGGCGCGGTCCGGGGTGGTGGCGGCCACGGAGGCCGCGTACTCCAGCGAGGTCACGTTCTCCTCGACGGTGGGGATCCGGTGGGCCTCGGCCGGCGTCTTGACGACCAGGCGCTCGGCGCCGCCGTGCACGGCGAGGCGGGCGCTCTCGGCGAGGAGGCGGCGGCTGCCGGCCTCGGTGCGCGGGAAGACGCCCATGAAGGTGTAGAGCACGAGGTGGTGGGGGGTGGACAGCCGCTCGCCTGCGAGCCGCCGCAGCGCCGCGAGAGCCTCCAGGTCCTGGCCCCGGTGGACCTGCTGCGCGTAGCTGAGGGAGATGCCGCGCAGCCCGTGCTCCTGGAAGAACATCGCCTCCAGCACCGAGAGCGCGACCAGGAGCGACGGCGGGCAGAGCTGGCCCAGCATGCAGCCGCCGAAGGTCTCCATGTGCGGCGGGACGGGCTGCGCGGCGAGGAGTTCGCACCCCGCGCTCCACTCGGCGACGGCCCGGGCGAGGGGCACCCTGCCGTAGGGCAGGCAGTACGAGACGGGGCCGCCCTCCGTGGCGTCCGCCCCGGCGTCGGCCATCGCGCGGAAGAGCCGCAGGGGCAGGGGTGTGCCGTGGCGGATCTGCACGGGGAAGCCCGCCGACGAACAGTCCTGGAGGAGGGAGCGCACCGCGGGGACGCCGTGGGCCAGGAGCGGGAAGCCGTTGAGCCCGGCGGGGTCGTCCCGCAGGGCGCGGCGCGCGGTCGCGTCGTCGTGGCAGCGGGTGTAGCTGTCCAGGGTGACCGTGCCGACGGTGGTGGCGTCCGCCTCCCGTACGGCGCGCAGTCCGGCGCGCATGCGGTGGAGTTCGCCGAAGCCCATGCGCGGCTGGACGACGAGGCGCCCCGCGGCACGGGCGTGGCCGACGAAGCCGGTGAACCGGTCGGTGGGCGTCATCAGGCGGCTCCGGCGCCTGCGGCGGGCCGTCCACGGGAGTGGCCGGCCGCCAGGGCGCCGAGGAAGGACTCGAAGCACACGAGCCCGGATTCGGGGCCGCCTTCGGCGGCGTCGTCGAAGACCGCGTCGTATCCGGCGGCCGTCAGTCGCGCGTCGGCGTCGGCGCGGCCGTCGATGCCGAGCTTGCCGCCGATGACCACGGGCAGAGCCGCGAGGGACGGCACCGCGCGGAGGGCGCGTATGAGCCGGAGCCCGTCCGTGCGCCCGTGGCCGTTGACCGAGCTGATGACGAGCAGGTCGGGGCGGCCGGTGCGGCAGGCCTCGACGATCGTCGCGTCGGGTGTCGTGTTGCCCAGGTTCGCCACCTCGTGCCCGAGGTCCTCCAGGAACAGCTGGAGGTGCACGAGGTTCCACAGGTGGGCGTCGGAGGACAGACCGGAGACGACGACGCGTAGGCGTCGCTCGGCGCGGGCCGTGACGTTCATGCGGTCCCCCCGGGGGTATGTGGGCGAGCGGTCGTGGAAACTATCCGCCCCGCTCCGCGGCCCGGTCCAGCCGCCTCGACGGTGATTCCCGATGCGGTCGATCAGGAATTCCTATCCGCCGTCGTCCTGGGCCCGGGCGTCGCTGAGCAGGCCCAGCCGCGCGGCCGCCAGGCCGAGTTGGAACCGCGTCTCGACCTGGAGCTTCTCGCAGAGCCCGGCGAGGTAGCGGCGCATCGTACGGGTCGAGATCCCGAGTTTGCGGGCGATGAAGTCGTCGGATCTGCCGTGTTCCAGGTGGCGCAGGACGGCCAGTTCGACGTCCTCGAAGACCTCGTTGTCCGCGCCGCCCGTGCCGACCGGCCGGGCGTGCTCCCAGATGTGGTCGAAGATCACGGTGAGGAAGGTGACCACGGTCGGGTCGTGGAGCACGGCCGCACCGCCCGTCGCGGTGGGCACGACCGCGGTGTCGTCGTCGAGGATGATCAGCCGGCCGGGGATCACCGCGGCCGTGCGCACCTCGGCGCCGAGGCCGTTGAGGAGCGTCATGTGGTGCAGTGCCTCGCGCTGCCGTCGGGCGGTGTGCGGTACGACGGTCCGGTAGCGCACGCCGCGGTCCAGGAGGTCGCTGTCGAGCTCCCTGGCGGCACGCAGCGTCTCGGGGCCGCCCAGGGTGGGGTGCGCGGTGAGCACGCTGTGCCGTACCTGCGCGGAGAGTTCGGCGAGCCGGTGGCGTACGGCCTCGCCGTCGGTGAGCAGTTCGGTCGCGGTGCCTTCGAGGCCCCGGCGCACCTGGCGCTCGTACAGCGGTCCCAGCGGCCCGAGTTCGCGTTGGGTGGCATCGATCCGCCGCATCAGTTCGCGCACCCGGAGCTGGGAGGAGGTGGTGAGCGAGACGGCCGCGAGCCCCGGGGAGAGTGCCTCGTGGCGGTGCGGCCCGTCGGGGCGCAGCAGCTGCCGGGCCGTGAGCCGTACGACGGACTCCGCGAACCGGGCGGGCGGCAGGCCGAGGCGGGCCGGCGCGCCGGCCGCGTCCGGGGAGACCTCCAGGAAGTGGCGGTAGACGCGGATGTCCTCGTCGGTGAGCGGGCCGTCGCCGTCTCCCGGGGCCTCGCTGCCCTCGGCGGTGGTGCTCACAGGGCGAAGTGCCGTTCGAGGAAGTCGGTGGCGATGTCGCCCCGGCGGAATTCGGGGTGGTCGAGGATCTCCTGGTGCAGGGGGACGGTGGTGTGGACGCCGGGGCCGGAGACGTCGAACTCGGACAGGGCGCGCAGGGTCCGGTCGATGCAGGTCGCGCGGTCCGGGCCCCAGACGATCAGCTTGCCGATCATGGAGTCGTAGTAGGGGCTGACCCGGGCGCCCGGCGCGTAGTCGGTGTCGACCCGCACCCAGGGGCCGCCGGGGACGGTGTAGGTCTCCAGCAGGCCGGGGGTGGGGGCGAAGTTGCGGGCCGGGTCCTCGGCGTTGATCCGGCACTCGATGGCGTGCCCGCGTACCTCGATGTCCTCCTGCTTCACGGAGAGCGGCCCTCCGGCGGCCACCCGCAGCTGTTCGGCCACCAGGTCGACGCCGGTGACGAGTTCGGTCACGGGGTGCTCGACCTGGATGCGGGCGTTCATCTCCATGAACCAGTACGCGTCCTCGGGGGCGTTCTCCCCCGCCTCGACGAGGAACTCCACGGTCCCGGCGCCGCGGTAGCCGACGGCGCGGGCCCCGGCGACGGCCGCCTCGCCCAGCCGGGCGCGCAGCTCGGGCGTGACCATGGCGGAGGGCGACTCCTCGATCAGCTTCTGGTGGCGCCGCTGCACCGAGCAGTCGCGCTCACCGAGGTGGACGGCGCCGCCGAAGTCGTCGCAGACGACCTGGATCTCGATGTGCCGGGTCTTCTCCAGGTAACGCTCCATGTAGACGGCGCTGTTCTTGAAGACGGCCTGGGCGCTGGCCCGGGTGCCGGCGTAGGCGTCGCGGAGGTCCTGGGGACGGCGTACGACGGTGATGCCCCGGCCGCCGCCGCCCGCCGCGGCCTTGATGATCAGCGGGTAGCCGATGTCGGCGGCGACGGCCTCGGCCGCCTCGGCGGAGTCGACCGGTTCGACGGTGCCGGGGAGCAGCGGGAGCCCCGCCTCCGTCATGAGCCTGCGGGCGGTCGCCTTGTCCCCCACGTTCTCCATCACGTCCGGGGGCGGCCCGATGAAGGTGATGCCGTCGTCGGCGCAGATCTCCGCGAAGTACGGGTCCTCCGAGAGGAATCCGTATCCGGGGTGGATGGCCTGCGCGCCGGTGCGGACGGCCGCGCCGATGATGTTGGGGATGTTGAGGTAGCTGCGGGCGGGCGCTCCGGGGCCGATGTGGACGGCCTCGTCGGCCGCCTTGACGAACCGGGCGTCGGCGTCGGCGGTGGAGTGGACCGCCACCGTGCGTACGCCCAGATCACGGCAGGTGCGGATGATCCGCAGCGCGATCTCGCCGCGGTTGGCGATGAGTACCTTGTCGAACACGTCTCGGTCCTCCGGTGTGTGCGGTCGCCGGCTCAGTCGACGGGGACGAGGTCGAACAGGGGCTGGGCGTACTCGACAACGTCGCCGTCCTGCGGGTGCACGGCGTGCACCCGGCCCCGGACGTCGGCCGTGATGGAGTTGAGGAGTTTCATCGCCTCGATGATCGCGAGCTGGTGTCCGGGTTCGACGATGTCGCCGACCTGGACGAACGGCTCGGCGCCGGGTGAGGACGCCTGGTAGAAGGTGCCGACCAGCGGTGCGGTGATCTGGACGAGGCCGGCGGGGCGCTCCGGCTCGGCGGGGACGGCGGCCGCCGGGGCGGACGCGGCGGCGGGCTGGATGCCGACGGGGGCTGTGGCGGGGGCCGCAGCGAGCGCCGCCGCAGGGGCTGTCTCCCACTCGACGTCGACGCTGATCCCGCCGGCCTTGAGGGTGATCCGGCGCAGGGTGCCGGGCAGTTCGCCGGCCAGCAGCCTGGTCTGGGTGCGCAGTTCCTCGACCGTCATCGTGTCCGCGGCGGTCGTCGTGTCAGTGGTCATCGTGGTCCTCCCAGTCGACTACCGGCTGGTGTTCGGGGTGCCCGAAGCGGTCGTAGCGTTCCCTGCGCAGCTCGACGAGCCGGTCGCCCGGCAGTTCGAGGAGCGGGGTGAGGGCGCGCACCAGGGCCGTCTTCACGTTGAGCGCGGTGGGGTGGGGAGCGCTGTGCGCGCTGTCCGGCGGCTCGGGGACGATCGCGTCCACGACCCCGAGGCGCAGCAGGTCCGACGCGGTCAGGCGCAGGGCGTCGGCGGTACGTCCGGCGTGCTCGGCCGTGCCGAAGAGGATCGTCGAGCAGCCCTCGGGGCTGATCACCGAGTAGTAGGCGTTCTGGAGCATGAGGACCGTGTTGGCGACGCCGAGGGCGAGCGCGCCGCCGCTGCCGCCCTCACCGGTGACCACGGAGACCACCGGGACCCGCACCCGGGAGAGTTCGAGGATGCACTCGGCGATGGCGAGGCTCTGGCCGCGCTCCTCGGCACCGATGCCGGGGAAGGCGCCCGGGGTGTCGACCAGGGCGACGACGGGCAGCCCGAACCGCTCGGCGAGCCGCATCAGCCGCAGCGCCTTGCGGTACCCCTCGGGGTTGGGCATGCCGAAGTTGCTGCGGACGAGCTCTGCGGTGTCGTGGCCCTTCTGGTGGCCGAGCACGACGACGCTCTGTCCGCCGAGCCGGGCGATCCCGCCGAGCAGGGCCTGGTCGTCGGCGCAGACCCGGTCGCCGCGCAGGGGCATGAACGCGTCGAAGACGTACCCGATGTAGTCGGCGGCGGTGGGCCGGCCGGTGTTCCGTGCGAGCGCGACGGTCTCGCGGGCGCCGCGGAGCGCCGGGAGGGGCTCGGTGAGCGGTTCGGCTCCCCCGGGCTCGGGCAGTTCGGGCACGGACGGGCCGAACAGGGACAGCAGCCGCGCGAGGTGTTCCCGCTGGTTCTCGCGCGGGACGACCGCGTCGATCATGCCGTGTTCCAGGAGGAATTCGGCGCTCTGGAAGCCGGGGGGCAGTTCCTCGCGGATGGTGTTGCGGATGACCTGCGGTCCCGCGAAGCCGATGAGGCTGCCGGGCTCGGCGAGGATGACGTCGCCGAGCATGGCGAAGGAGGCGCTGACCCCGCCGAAGGTCGGGTCGGTGTTGAGGTTGACGACCGGCAGCCCCGCCTCGCGCAGCGCGGCGACCCACTGGGCGGTCTTGGCCATCTGCATCAGGGAGACGGCGCCCTCCTGCATACGGGCGCCGCCGGAGGCGGCGATCAGCAGGAGAGGCAGCCGCCGGGCGAGGGCGTGCCGGGCCGCGGCCGCGATGCCCTCGCCGACGACGGCGCCCATGCTGCCGCCCATGAAGCTGAAGTCGACGGCGGCGACGACCAGGCCGTGCCCCTCGACGGTCAGTTCACCGGCGACCAGGGCGTCGTTGCGCCCCGTCCTGGCCCGGGCGTCGCGCAGCCGGTCGGGGTACGGCTTGCTGTCGCTGAAGGCGAGCAGGTCGCGCGGCTCGTAGTCGGCGGGCAGGGGCCGGAAGCTGTCCGGGTCGGCGAGCTGCCGGATGCGGGTGTCGGGAGAGATACGGAAGTGGAACTGGCACTCCGGACACACCTTGAGGTTCCGGTCGAGCCGCTTCCCGTAGACGAAGGCCCCGCAGGACCCGCACCGGCGCCACTGCACGTCCTGGCCGGCGCGTACCGGCTCCTGTTCCTGGCGCACGGCCGTCTCACGCCTTCCCGGAACCGGTGGCGCCGGGCACGGCGGGGCTCTTGCGCTGCGGCACCGACTCGGTGGCGGCGGCGATCCCGAACTCGGGTATGTTCCGGTACACGGTGTGCATGCGGGCCGGGTCGACGATGTACGCCTCGTGGAAGATGCCGACGGCGCCGTCGTTGCGGACCGCGCGGTTGAACCAGGCCCACATCGAGCGGTGCTTGCCCGTGGTGTTGTGCGAGTAGCGCATCAGGTCGTCCATGCTGCGCCAGTACTGGAGCATGATCACGGTGCGGTTGAACCAGGCGCGCGAGTAGAGGAATCCGTGGTCCTTGTTCTTCTTCAGCTCGATCAGCATCGGGATCATCGAGGCGATGACGGGCACCCAGCGGTGCACCATCCAGAACTTGTTGATGCGGGTGCCGATCAGCAGCACCACCGTGCCCTCGGGTGCCTGGGCGATACGCGGTTCGGTGACGACCTTGAGATCCATGGTTTCCTCTCAGAAGGGGTAGGAGCGCGCCGGGCTGCTGACGGTGAGGGTGTGCCAGCGGGTGAAGGCGTCGATCGCCGCCTGTCCGCCGAACCCGGACGCGTTGCCCGAGGCGCCGACCCCGCCGAACGGCAGGTGGGGGTCGTGGTTGACCGTCTGGTCGCCGACGTGGACGACACCGCAGCGCAGCCGGGAGGCCAGGGCGCGGCCCTGCTCGGCGTCCGAGGTGTAGACGGCGGCGGTGAGGCCGTAGTCGGAGGTGTTGGCGAGTTCCACGGCCTCCTCCTCGTCGGCGAAGGAGGTCACGGTCGCCACCGGCCCGAACACCTCGGCGTGGAAGACGGACATCTTCGGTGTCACGTCGGCCAGCACGGTCGGCGGGAAGAACTGCCCCTGCGCCGTGCCGCCGGTGACCAGGCGGGCCCCCTGCGCGACGGCGTCCTCGACCGCGGTGGCGATCCGGGTGAGCTGGCCCCGGTCGATGACGGGGCCGATCTGGGCGTCCGTACGGTACGGGTCACCGATGCGCAGGGCCGCGGCGCGGCGGGCCAGCGCCTCGGTGTAGCTCTCCACGACGTCCCTGTGGACCAGATGGCGCCGGGCGGCCATGCAGATCTGGCCCTGGTGCAGGAAGGAGCCCCAGGAGCCGGCGGAGGCGGCGGCCTCGATGTCGGCGTCGGGCAGGACGACGTAGGCGTTCTGCCCGCCCAGTTCGAGGACGACACGCTTGAGCAGCCGTCCCGCGGTGGCGCCGATCTCGCGTCCCACCTCGGTCGATCCGGTGAAGGACACCATCGCGACGTCGGGCGACCGGACGAGTGCGGCTCCCGCGTCGGCGTCGCCGTACACCACCTCCAGGACGCCCTCGGGCAGTCCGGCCGCGGCCAGCACCTCGGCGAAGAGGCGGCCGCCGCTCAGCGGGGTGTGGGGGTCGGGCTTGAGCAGGACGGTGTTGCCCAGGGCGAGGGCGGGGGCGACCGAGCGCATGCCCAGCAGCACCGGGAAGTTCCAGGGCACGATGACGCCGACGACGCCCAGCGGCACGCGCCGCACCTCGGTCTCCCGGCCCGGGTCGGAGCCGGGGCCGTGCGGGGCCTGGGGCGCGGTGGCGAGCTGGGCGGCGTGGCGCAGTTCGGCCGCGCCGGCGTGGACCTCGTAGAAGGCCTTGCCGGTGATGGAGCCGCCCTCCCTGACCAGCAGGTCCTGGGCCTCCTGGGCGCGTTCGAGCAGCAGGTCCGCGGCCCGGTCCAGGATCGCGGCCCGTTCGGCGGCCGGGGTCGCGGCCCAGCGCGGGGCGGCCGCGGCCGCCCGGCGGGCCGCCGAGAGGACGGCGCCGGAGGTGGCGAGCGGGACGCTGCCCAGCTCCTCGCCCGTGATGATCTCGCGGCTCGTCAGCAGGCCGGTTTCGGTGACGGTGCTCACCTGGGTACCTCGGATTCTCGGGAGGAGGGTCGGGGGGTGCCGGCACGGGTGAGGACGGCGTGGGCGGTGATGCGGCCGGGGCCCGAGGTCACCGACAGGGAGACGTCCCCGTGCAGGACGCGCTCGGCGAACCGGGCGAGCTCGCCCCGGAAGACCAGGGTCCAGGGGCCTTCCTCGGTGCCGCGCAGGGAGATGTCGTTCCATCGGGAGGCGATCCTCGGCGGTGCGGCGAGGGCGCGCAGGGCGGCCTGTCGGAGCGCCCAGCCGACGGCGGAGCCGCTGTCGGAGGAGAGCCGGAGGGCTCCCGGACCGTGCCAGGCGACCAGCCGCTCGACGGCATCGGTGTCGACGCCGTAGCTGCCGACCCTGACGACGCTGTCGGCCCGGACGGGCGGCCGGCTTCCGGTACGGGCCGTGGGGCGGCCGGGTTCAGGCATGGGCCGCCTGCCCTTCGGCGAGGAGGTTCTCGACCATCGAGATGAGGTTTCCGACGGTCATTTCCGCGAGCATGCGGTCGAGGGTGAGTTTCCCGTCCCACCGGACGGCGTCGAGCTGGGGCATCACGGTGCCCAGCTGTTCCATTCCGCGTCCGCTGATGATTCCGCGGGCGTCGCAGAACTCCGTGTCGGGAACCTCTCCCTGGAGATACTTCCCGCATTTCTCGACGGAGAGAATGACCGGTGCCGTGCATTCGATGCGGAAGAATATGTCGAGCAGATCCAGTGATTCCAGGCCGAGATCGGCCGAGAAGACCAGATCCGTGCTGTACAGGTCCGTGGGGATTCCCAGTGTGTCGATGACGATCGACCGCACCAGCTCGTTCACGTCGTAGTGGGACATGCGCGTCACTCCTGTCCGGCCTGTCCGGCCGCAGCTTCGGGGCCTCCCCCCACCAGAGCCCCCCGGTGCCGCGGACCGGACACGTCCGCATGTGCTGATGCGAGGGGGCAGCGGGCGTGGCCCATCACCGCCGGAAGACGTTCCCCGGCGTCCGCGGCGGCGAGCGCGCGGCGCAGTCTGCGCAGGCAGCGGGTGCGTATGGGGCCCACGGAGCCGACCGACATGGCCAGTGCCGTGGAGATCTCGTCGTAGGAGGCCGGCGGGTCCGCGAGGGCCAGCATCAGCACGCCGCGGCACTGCTCGGAGAGCGTGTCGATGGCGCGCTGGGCGTCCTCCCTGCGCTGGGCGCGCAGGGTGATCTGCTCGGGGCTCTCGCTGTGGCCGGAGAGTCCGTCGAGGGTCTCGCTGTCACCGACCATGACGAGTCGTTTCCTGCGCGAGAGGACCTTGAGGGATTCCCGGCGCGCGACGGTGGCGAGCCAGTCACCGACCCTTTCGGGGTCACGGATCCGCTCGACGTTCTGGACCAGTCGTAACCAGGTGAGCTGGCGTACGTCCTCGGCGTCGACGTCGCTCATCCGGTGGCTGCGCACCACGGACCAGACGAGTCTGCCGAATCGTTCCACCATGGCGTCCCAGGATTCCTGCTCTCCACGTGCGCACCCCGCCAGCAGTTCCGCGTTCGCTTTACGGGGCATGGGAATTCCCTTCGTGAGGGGGGATGGTGCGGAGGGATGGTGCGAGGATTTCGACGGCGTCGAGGGGAGTACGCCCATGGAATCCGCTGGGGGGCGCGCGGGGCAAGCGGATACGCCTTCAGGTAGGGGACCGGCCACAGGTGGACAGCGCCGGCCACGGGCCGCACGGGTCATGAGCGCGCCTCCTCCGGCAGCAGGTCCGGGATCGCGGAGCGCAGCCGGACCGGCAGCGGGCCCGTGTCGCTCCGGTCGGCCCTGATGGCCACGCCGAGCGCGAAGCGGTCCCAGACCTGGAGCACCTGGACCTGCCACAGGTCCCGCTCCGTCTCGGGGATGTCCTCGTCGACGACCGCCAGGCCGCCGTCCCTCAGCCGGTGGACGGAGAAGGCGTCGAAGCCCCGGCACATGCCCATGCCGGTGGCCTTCGTGTACGCCTCCTTGGCCACCCAGGAGTCGGCGAAGGCGTGGCCCCGCTGGCCCTCCCGGTTGCGGCGCAGGACCTCGTTCTCCAGCGGGGTGAACACCTTCGGCGCGAACTGCATCGCCTCGGGCTTGGCCGGGGTGATCTCGGCGTCCACGCCGGCGGTCCGGCCGCGGACCACGATGGCCGCGATCAGACCGTTGGTGTGGGTGATGTTGAAGTCGAGCCCCCAGGCGCAGCCCTCGACCTCGGGGCGGCCGTAGGTGCCGGTCCTGAACCGCCAGGAATCGGGTGCCACATCGGCGTAACGGGACAGGACCTGGCGGGACAGGAGCCGGGCGCCGAGGAAGCGCCGGCGGGCCGCCGGGAACAGGAGCCGGTCGTGCCGGGCCCGTTCCTCGTCCGTCAGCAGCGCGGCGCCGCCCGTCGCCTCGGCGAACCGGTCCACGTCCTCCTCCGCCAGCAGCCAGACCTCGGCCGTGTCGGCGAGCGGGTCGGCGAACGGTGCCGTGCAGTCCATGGGCTCGGTCTCCTTCCTTGGTTCACCAGTTGACGGAAAAGGACCGGAACGAGAAGAGGCGGCCCTCGCGGTGCGCGGCGGTGAGTGCGTCCGCGACCTCGGTGATCTCCTGCGGCCCCGCGACGTTCACGGTGGGGTGGAAGCGCTTGAGCAGCCGCTCCAGGCAGACCAGCAGGACCGCTGGGGAGCGCAGTTCCGGATGGACGCTCCCGTGGCCGTGCAGGTGGAGGTGGACGACGGCCGCCGCCGCCGAGACGAAGGTGTACTGCTTGGCCAGGTCGTACAGTTCGGCGGACTGGCCGGCGCTCTTGCCGAGGTCGGAGAAGAGCTTGCGGTGCTCGGCGGCGATGCGGTCCAGCTCGTCGGTGACGGATCCCGCCGCGTCGGCCGCGGCGGCCAGCCGGGCCGCGTCGGTCCCGGTGGCGGCGGCCGCGGCCTGGCGCAGTGCGCCGACGGCCGAGCGGAGCGCGAGCACCGGGTCGTCGACGCCACGGCTGAACAGCTGCTGTTCGGCGGGCCGGTAGGGCTTCATGGGGTGGGCGGGGTCGAAGAGTGCTCGGGTGCGCTCCACCGCGCCCGCCACCTTGTCGGGGTCCTGGGTGACCGCGGTGTCCAGGAGGTTGCCGAGCTGGAGGGCGATGTTCTTCAGGTTCACGACGGTGTTGCCGTCGGCGAAGTCGGCGACCGCGCAGTCCCGTACGGCCTTCTGGAAGACCCCGTAGCGGGGGTGGGTGCGCAGGTAGTGGCGGGCGCCGAGCACGATGGCGAGCCTGGCCAGCGTCTCCTGGAGCAGGGTGGGGACGAAGTACTTCACCACCGAGGACCAGATGCTGGACTGCTCCGGGGTGAGCTGGAGGCTGCGGATGGCGCCGGTGGTCAGCGCGTCGGCGACGAGGAGGTCGGCGTAGCTCTCCACGAGCTGGCGCTGGGAGTAGGGCACCTCGGAGACCGGCGCGCCGAAGATCATGCGGCGGGTCGCGAAGTCGAGGGTGGCGCGCAGTGCGGTGTCCGCGCAGCTCATGGCGATGCTGGTGATGGCGATGCGGACCAGGTGGCTGCTCTTCAGGGCCACTTCGAGGCCCTGGCCGACCTTCCCCACGACGGCGGTGTCGGGCACGAAGCAGTCGCGCAGCCGGACCCCGCTCATGTCCAGGCCGCGCAGGCCGTGCAGCGGTTCGTGCGGCAGGGGTTCGCACTGTCCCTCCGCGAGCAGCCCCTTCTCGACGGCGAAGATGGAGTATCCGGCCGGGCCGCCCTTCTCCGACGTACGGGCGAAGACCATCACGACGTCGGCGACGGTGGCGTTGCCGATCGTCCACTTCTCCCCGTCGAGGAGCCAGCCGCCCTCGGTCCTCCGGGCCGTGGTGGCGTTGGCGAGGATGTCGCTGCCGTGTTCGCGTTCGGAGAGGCCCCACGCGAGCTTCGAGCCGCTCTTGATGAGGTCGGCGAAGTGCTTGCGCTGCTCCGGTGTGCCGGCGACCCAGAGCGGCATGAAGCTGATGGTGCTGATGACCATGGCGGTCGCGGTGGTCGGGTCGCGGCGGGCGACCAGCCGGTAGAGGTTGAAGCCGTCCTGGATGTCGACGGCCCGGCCGCCGCTCTCGACGGGGATGCTCCAGTCGTACAGCCCCCAGGAGGCCAGCACGTCGACGAACTCGTCGGGGTACGTCTCCCGCTCGTCCAGTTCGAGGACGCGGCTGAAGGGCAGGGGGCCGTCGTCGTCGAAGGGGTCGCCCATGTGGCGTTCCAGGTCGGCCATGAGGGCCTGCAGATCGGTCATCGCTCGTCGGCCTCCTCGTTCTCGTCGCTCGTGTCGCTCGTGTCGCTCTTCATGGGCGTGTCGCTGTTCGTGGATGTATCGCTGTTCGTGGATGTGTCGCTCAGCCGGACCGGCAGCGCGGTGAACAGCCGCCGCGCCGCGTCGAGTCCGGTGACCAGAAGCCCGGCCGGGGCGAGGTCCCCGTACGGCGCGGTGCGCGGGTCGCGGCCGTCGGCGAGGGTGGTCAGCAGCGCGAGTACGGCGACGAGCCAGGAGGTGTCGCCGGGGGCGGTGCCGTAGAGGCCGTCCCCCTCGCGGTGGTGCCACCAGGCCAGGGCCGCGGTGGCCGCCGTGTGGAGCATGCAGAACCGGCCGGCGAGGTCCAGCGTCTCCGGGGAGACCTTCGTCGAGCGGGCGCGGTCACGCTGGGCGGCGGCCGTGTCGGTGACGACGGCGGCCAGCGCCGAGCGCACCCCGGCGACCAGCCCGGCCGCCCGGTGCTCGCCGCGCCCGCTCAGCTCCCGGCCGATCGCCCCGGCGTACGCGGCGAAGCCGAGCAGCACGTCGTCCTTGGGCCGTACGCCCAGGTCCAGTGCGGCGGGGCCCAGTGCGGGCAGCGTGGCGGGGTCGCCCAGGGCGAACACCGCGCGCAGCCGCTCCTCCGCCGGTCCGTCGAGCTCCGGGGCGGCGGCTGGGTCGTCCGGGAAGGCGGGCGCGTACGCGGGGAGGTGCATCGCGAGGGCGCGCAGGTTGCCCAGCACGCTGGTGTCGATGACCGCGACCATCGCGTTGTCGCGGACCGCCTTGTCGAGTACGGCGCCGGGACCGTCCCGCAGGACCGCGCGGGCGCCGATCAGGGCGTGCGAGCGGCTGACGCAGGAGGCGGTGAGACGGACGGCGGTGTGCTTGACGACGGCGGAGGCCAGGCCGAACGCGCCGGGCGCGATGTGCACCTGGCGTGCGGCGGTCAGCACGGCGAGGTCGGTGGCGATCAGTTCGGCTGCGGCCAGGGCGAGTTCACGTGCGCCGTACGGGGTGTCGGCGACGCGTTCGCCGCCGGTGCGGTGCTCACCGGCGAACCGGAGTGCCGTGCGCAGCGCGGTGTCGGCGGTGGCGAGGCAGCCGGCCGTACTCATCAGCCGGACGATCTGCTGGGCGCGCAGCGCGCCCGCCAGACCACTGCCGGTGTCACCGACGACGGCCTGCGGCGGTACGGGCAGACCGTCGAACTCCAGGTCGGCGAAGTCGATGCCGCGCATCCCTGTGGTGCGCTGCGGCGCGTGCCGCCGCACCTGGGGGGCGGAGAGCTCCTCCGGTCCCAGCAGTACGGCGGTGAAGGCGCCCGCACCGCGCTGAGCGGTGCGCGCCACGATGACCGCGGCGTCGGCCGAACTCCCCCGGCCCACCAGCCACTTCGTACCGTGCAGCAGTCCTTCGGGGGTCAGCGCGCAGCTGTTGGCGAGCACATCGCTGCCGGCCTGTTCCTCGGAGAACCCGAAGGCGATGGTGCGGCCCTCGCGCAGCCAGCGGGCGACGACCTCGTGCTGGGCCTCCGTGCCGGCGGCGAGCACGGTCATGACCGCCGAGATGCTGAACATGGTGGCGGGCATGGTGTTGACGTCGCGCCGGGCGGCGACCCGGACCAGGATCTGGGTGTCCTCGAAGGAGCGGAGGGTCCCGCCGAGGGCGCCGGGGAGGTGGCACAGATGGAAGTCCTCCGCGCGGAGCCGCGCCTCGGCCTCGTGCGGGTACTCCTCGGCGGCGTCCCGGGCCACGCCCGCCGCGAAGCCGTACGGGTTCTGCGGCGACCAGGGGTCGCCGAGCAGCCGGTCCAGGCGCTCCGCCCCGGCGAAGACCCCGGCCGGGGCCGCCGGGGCCCCCGGCGCCGCGTGGGCGGGCACGGCGGCCGGGGCGGGCGCGTCGACGACGGTCACTGCCCCACCCCGACGGAGGAGTCACGGGGCGCGGAGTCCTCCGGCGACGGGCGGGTGGCGATGCCCGCGGGGAAGGCGACGCCGGCCGCCCGCAGCATGGCGAGGCGCTGGTGGAAAGCCGCGCCCTTCATGATCTGCCGCCCCACGTCGGCGACCCTGCGGTGCTCGGGTGCCGCCAGATACGTCCCGCGCACCCAGGAGTTGAAGCTGCCCATCGCGGGCCCGCACCAGATCTGGTAGTCCACCGCCCGGTCGGCCTCGCCGGTCTTCGCCCAGCGCGACGCCATCCCCAGGTACCAGCGGAAGACGAGCGCCGCCCGCCGCTTGGGGTGGCCTTCGGCCCGGGCCAGCTGGCCGGGGTCGCGGCGCGCGAAGTACTCGGCGGTCTCCTCCCAGACGCTGTCCAGGGGCCGCCGGAAGATCTGCTGCTCGACCCGGGCCCGTACGTCCTGGGGCAGCCCCTCGATGCCGTCGTACGTGCGGTAGAGGTCGTACAGCTGCTTGGCGCGCATCGGGAAGAACGTGCCGCGCTTGAGGACCTGGAGCTCGACGCCCATCTCGAACATGTCGGCGGCGGGGGCCATGTCGAAGTCGGCGATGCCGGCCTGGGCGAGCATCTCCTTGACGCGCGGGGAGGTGCCGGCCTCCACACAGGACTGGTTGACCGACCCGGTCACGACGTAGTCGGCGCCCATCGCGAACGCGGCGGCCGCCGCGTCCGGGGTCCCGATGCCGCCGGCCGCCCCGATCCGGATGCGCTCGGCGTAACCCGCCTCCTGCATGATCGCGTCGCGCTGCCGCATGATGACGGGCAGCAGGGCGGGGAGCGGCCGGCGGTCGGTGTGGCCCCCGGAGTCCGCCTCGACGGTGATGTCGTCGGCGAGCGGCACCCGGGAGGCGAGGCGTGCCTGCTCCTCGGTGATGAGGCCGTCCGCGAGCAGGGACCGCACCATGGCCTCGGGGGCGGGCCGCATGAAGAGTTCGGCGGTCTCGGTGCGGGAGATCTTGGCGATGACCCGGTTCGAGGCGATGACCCCGTCCGGCCCGCCGGCCCGCAGGCCCGCGAGCCGGTAACGCACCAGGTGCGGCGTCAGCTTGAGGAAGGCGGACGCCTCCACGCAGGGCACGCCGTACGTGAGGAAGAGGTCGACGGAGGTCCGTTCGAGACGGTCCTCGCTCGGGCTGTGGATGAGGTTGCAGGCGTAGCCCAGGCCGGGGATCTCGTCGCGGAACCGGATCAGCGCCTTCTCCACCGCTTCGGGGAGCAGACCGGCCGCCCCGTACGAGCCGAGGAAGCCCGCGCGGGCCATCGCGATGACGAGGTCGGCGGAGGCGATGCCGTTGGCCATGGCACCGCTCATGTACGCCTGCTGGAGGCCGTGGGCGGCGAGGAACCGGGCGCTGCCGAGGCGTTCGGGGCCGAGCCGGGGCGCGGCGGCGACCACTTCGTGGGGGCCGTCGCCGGTGAGCGTTCCGCCGGCGGCCGCGCCCAGTCCGTACGGCCCGCGCACGATGTAGACGGGTTCGTCCAGGCGCATCAGGGTGTCGTAGACCCCGGTGTCGCCGACGGCCGGGTCTGCCGGCCCGGCCCACCGCGGCCGGTGCTGATCGGTGGTCATGCTGCGTCTCCTGTCGGTCGTACGCGGATCAGGCCTGGTCGTGGTGGATCTCGATGCCGATGCCACCGAGCTGGTAGATCCGCAGGGTGGACTTCCAGACGCTCGCGTCGCCGAGCAGCTGGATCCGGCCCGGTGTGCGGCGCACCTCCTTGATGTGCACGTCGAACTCCATCTCGGGGTCGTCGCGCAGGATCTGGCCGCGGTACGACCAGGTCGTCTCCGCTTCGGAGAGCAGGGCGAAGCGGGGGTTGACCAGGCCGTCGGTGAGGCCGGTCTCCACGGCGTAGACCTGGAGGCCCTGGAGCAGGGACTCGACGCCGAGCGAGCCGGGCATCACCGGGTCGCGGTGGAAGTGGCAGGAGAAGTACCAGTCGTCGGGGCGGATCGTGCGGTGGCCGCGCAGATAGCCCTGGCCGTGGTCGCCGCCGCCGGGCAGGACGTCGACCCACTCGACGAGGTCGAGGTGGTCCCGGCCTATCCGGGGGCCGGGGCGGGTCGCCTCGGCGGCCCGGTAGGCCGCGAGGTCGACGCGGCGGGTCTCCGCGGGGCGGGAGGGCTGACGGTCGATCCAGGGCGCCACGTGCTTGCCCTTGTCGAGGCCGACCTGGTTCTCCAGGGCCTTGGCGCTGAAGTAGCCGAAGAGGGACTCGCCCCGGTAGAAGACCTCGCCGTCGGCGGACAGTTCGTAGCTGTAGTTCTGCAGGATGGAGCCGGGCATCTGGTCGCTGGAGAGCAGCGTCGACCGGTGCTGGATGGTCTTGCCGCGCAGGTCGACGTCCTTGACCAGGGTGGCGCGGCCGTCGAGGTTGCGGATGCTGAACTGCTCCTCGGGGAAGGGCAGGGTGGCGCCGAGGTAGTAGCCGAGCAGGATGGCCGCCTGGAGGCTGGACTCCATGTGGACGCAGTTGGGCATGTGCGGGTGGCCGTTGTGGTCGTAGTACCAGGCGTCGTCCGGCGAGTCGTACTCGGTGACCATGACGGCCCCGCGCTTGAGGACGCCCCGGGTGCCCTCCAGCTCCATGACCCGGTCGACGAAGAGGAAGTCACCGTTGGGGATGTACGGGGCGCGGCTGTCGGCGTAGACCTCGAACTCGGGCCCCATCGCCGTGGCCAGGTCGCCCTTGGCGGCGTGCGCCATGTGGAACTCGCTGAGCAGCGCGGGCTTTCCGGTCGCCGGGCTCAGCCGGCCGAGGAAGTGCGGGACCGTCCCGCCGGTCTCGGGGCGGTAGGGCGCTCCTGGCTTCTCCACCAGCCGGATGCCGAGCCCCGTGACGCCGATGGACGGCTTGCCGTCGCGCAGGACGACGACGTCGGCGGTGATGGCGGGGCGCGGCACCAGGGTGAGGGAGGTGATGTCGACGCGGTACTCGATCCTGTCGTGCTCCGGGGTGATCTGGCCCCGGACCTTGACCTCGGTCCGCAGGTCGGGAACGGGCTGGAAGCGGGCGTCGGGGAACGACAGGTGCAGGCCGAGGGAGAGCGCGTACACCTCCAGGAGCTGGACGGCGCCCTCCGCGACCAGCGAGCCGGCGAGTACCGGGTCGTCCGGGAAGTGGCTGGTGAAGTACCAGCCGTCCGGCACCAGGTGCTTCACGGCCTCGATGCGTCCGAGGCCCGCAGCGCCGCCCTTGCGGTCCAGGACGGTGATCTCGTCGGCCATCCGGAGCCGCTCGGTGGGGAGCCTAAGCGAGGTGTTGCAGCCGGCGGGCTGCCCGTGTCCCGGCCCGAACACCTCGGCGATCCGGCCTTCGGCGAGCCGCGCCAGGTCGGCGGGGCCCAGCGCGGTGCGCTCGGTGCGGGCCAGCGGCTTGAAGGCGCTGGAACCGGAGAAGGTGCCGTCGCCGACGGGCGGGCGGACCTTGGCCTCCAGGATGCCGAGGGAGCTCTCCAGCTCCTCGTCGGTGAAGAAGCCGGCGCAGGCGTTGTTGAGCTTGAGGATCAGCTCCCCGTCGGCGTAGCAGTCGTAGTGGAAGAAGAAGAGGAGGGTGTCCCCCTGGCGCACGAACTGGTCGATCCAGATGTCGTAGCGCAGGGTCTGGCCGACGCGGGGCAGGTCGCCGACGAAGCTGAGGCTGCTGTCGAGCAGGCGGTAGACCCGGTCACCGCGGTTGGTGAAGTCGGCGCCCAGGTAGCTGATGAGCAGCAGGTCGCACTGGCCGGCCTCGATGGTGACGGCCGGGGGGACCTGGCCGTCGACGGCGTACCAGGCGTCCACCGGTACGTCGTACTCGGTACGGATGAACGAGGGCTTGAACTCCCCCGGCTCGGCCTCCAGGGCGGTGACCCGGGTCGCGAAGTGGTACGGCGGGGCGGGCAGCCGGACCCGGCGGCGGTGCTCGTCGATCTCGGCGAAACGAGGGCCGAAGACGTTGCCGACCTTGCCGGTGGCGAACTCCAGGAGGTCGTGCTCGTCCCAGATCACGCCCTCGGGCTTGGGCGGGCGGGGCGGCGGGGTGCCCCCCTCGGTCAGCAGCGCGACGAGCTGGTCGCGCAGCTCCCGCTGGGCCTGGAGCACCTCGCGGTGCGCCTCCAGCATCTCGCTGCGCAGCCCGCGCACCAGGACGGCCGCGGTCTCGTCGCCGGTGAGCGCGGTGCTCCTGGTGGGAGCGGGCGGCACCGGCAGCGGAGCGCCGAACACGGCGCTCACCGGCGGGGACCCGGGGGTGTCCGCGGGCGGGCCGGCGGGCGGCACCTGGGCACCGGCCGGAATCATCGTGATGGGCTCCCTTTCCAACGCCAGGGCTGGCGTCGGCGGCTGCGCGGAGGGGTGGGTCGGCATCGCGGTGTCCCATTCCGTGGAGTGTTCGACGCCCGTGCCGGGCGCCGGTTCGGCGAGGAGAGAGCCCTTGGCCCCGACGGCCGGCGCGGCCTCCGCCGGACTGTGGGGGTATGCCGCGACCGGAGCGGCAGGACGGGCGGGCGGGGCGGTGGGCGTGGGGGCGGCAGCGGGTCCGGCGGGAGCACCGACGGGTGGGGCGCTGGGGGCGGGGGCGGCGTGAACCGCGGCCGGAACCGGGGCGGTCGGCGCGGCACGGACCGCGGCCGGAACCGGGGCGGTCGGCGCGGCACGGACCACGGCCGGAACCGAGGCGGTCGGCGCGGCACGGACCACGGCCGGAACCGGCGTGCGCGGCAGCGCGGCGACGGTCGGGGCCGCGGCCGATGCCACCAGCGGCGGGACCGGGGCGCCGCCCGCCAGGAAGGGCCGCAGGCCGGGCGACCGGCGCGGACCGCTGTGCGGGAGAGGGGCGAAGGCGCTGAGGTCGACCGGGATGCCGTGGGCGGCGAGGCGGGCCGCCAGCCGGGCGATGTCGGTCGCCCCGCGTGCGCCCCGCCGGTCCACCGAGACCGACAGGTGCGGCTCGTCGGCCAGGGTCTCGTGGATCCACCGCGAGCAGGTACTGCTCGGGCCGACCTCGATGAAGCAGCGGTAGCCGTCGTCGTACGCCCGTCGGACCAGCCGGGGGAAGTCGACGGTCTCGCGCAGGGTGACCGCGATGTTCCCGGCCACCGCGTCCGCGTCGAAGTCCGTCACCGGTGCGTAGTGCCGGCTGCTGTAGAGGACCAGGTCCCCCACGTCACCGGTCGGGTAGCGGTTGAGGTCGGCGAGCTCGGGCAGGACCCCGTCCACCACCGGGCAGTGCATCACGTGGTTGGCGGGCGAACGGGCGCTGCGGCAGTCCAGTTCGGCGATCAGGTCGCGGCACTGCTGCGGGTCGCCCGCGACGACGGCCTCCTGCGGCGTGTTGACGTGGGTGAGGAACACCCGGTCGTAGCGGCGCAGTGCGGCCCGTACGTCGTCGGCGGGCGCGAGCAGCACATGGGTGGCCCACACCTCCGCGTCCGGCACCTCGTCGCCCAGGCCCCACAGGTCACGGACCGTCCGCTTGGGCCCGCGCAGCATGTCGTCGAAGAGCGGCGAGGCGCTGATCTTCTCGTCACCGCGGGCGCTCTTGACCCATCCGCCGGTGGCGAAGAGCATGCTGCTCTCGCCCAGGCTGTAGCCGAGGGATCCGTGCACGGGGACGCCGAGCACCTCGCGTACCAGGTCCGTGGAGAGCAGGGCGTAACTCGTGCCGGCCGCCAGCATCAGCGGGATGTCCTCGACGAGTTCACCCTCCATGCGCATCAGGTCACGCCGCCCCAGGGGCTCCCGGGAGCGGGGGTAGAGCGCCGCACTGCGCAGGAGCTCTGCGGGGAGTTCGGCCTGGGCCTCGAAGCGGGGAAGCAGCCCGGGGAACGCCCGGAACATCGAACGCCCCAGCCCCAGGTAGGAGTTGAAGGCCCCGGGGAACACCAGCGTGACCTTGGCGTCGGGGCCGATCGGCCGTGCGGTGAAGCAGCTCCCGGACGGCGAGGTCCACTCGCCGCCGGACCGCCACACACCGGGCAGGTCCTTGAGGGCCTGGTCGATCTGGCGCAGGAGGCCGGCCGGGTCGTCCGCGACGAGCACGGCCTTGACCTTCGCCGGCCGGTCACCGAAGTCCGCCTGCCAGTCGCCGGCCCCGGCCTCGTCCGCCCCGATCGCGGTGCGGAGTTCGCCGAGCCGCCGCAGCAGCCCGTCGAAGTCGTCCGCGCCGACGGGTACGACCACTCCCCCGCCGGAGCGGGTCCAGTCGGCCTCGGTGATCTCGCCGCGTACCTGCCCGCCGGTGAGCACCAGGTGGGCGTGGCTGCCCGCCGCGCCCACGACGCTGACGGAGGCGGCGCGCCGTCCCTCGCGGTGGGAGCGCAGCCAGGGCCGGGAGTCCGCGGCCAGGAAGAACGCCGAGCCGTCGGTGCCGTCCGCCGCGATCCCGTCGGGGGCGACGGGGAAGTAGGCGTGGTGCAGGCAGAGCGCCGCCCGGATGAGCGCGGCCAGTCCGGAGGCGCATCCCGTGTCGCCCACGGCCCGGCGGGCCGAGGACAGGGCGGTGCGCAGTTCGCCGCCCGCCCGTTCGGTGCTCCAGACGCGGGCCAGGCCGTCGAGCTCGGCGGGGTGCGCTCCCCCGGCCTCGACCAGTTCGACGTCCGACGGCCCGATACCGGCCGCGGCAAGCGCGTCTTCCGCTGCGCGCTCGACGAGTTCGGCGCGTGTGGCGGGGCTGACGTCCGGCGCGTGGTGCACGGCGATCGACTCCACCGTGGCGTACACCCTGCCGCCCTGGGGCACGGTGTCGGGCCGGGTGACGACGACGGCGCCGGCGCCCTCGCCCAGGATGCGCAGGCCGTCCCGTACGGTGCCCGGTTCGAGCAGTTCGCGGGCGAGGGTGCTCTCCGGGCCGGCCGCGAGGTCGACCGCGCCCACGAGGACGGCTTCCACGGTGGGGTCGAGCAGCAGCAGCCGGGCGACGTCCAGGGCCTCGACGCCGACGGCACTGTCCGAGGAGAGGGTGAAGGAGGGGCCGGTGAGGTTCCACAGCGAGGAGACCCGGCTCGCCATGATGTTGCCGATGTAGCTGAGGACCTCGTTGGGCTCGATGGAGTCGTGGACACCGTCGCGCGCGGCCCGGGTCAGTTCGGCGAGCTGCTCCGGCGACGGGTCGACGCCCGCCGCCTCGCACCACTCGGTGAGCTTGCGGCCCAGCTCGTAGCGGGAGCCGTGACCGTGCGCGCTGGGCTCCATCTCCATGCCGATGACGACACCGACCCGCCGTGCGTCCGGGCCTGCCGTGCCGCCGGGGCGCTTGCGCTCGAACCCCGCGTCGCGCAGCGCCTCCTCGGCCACGCGCATCAGCAGCAGCTGCTGCTGGTTGAAGTGGGCGAGGTCCTTGGGCGGGATGCGGTACGAGGTGGTGTCGACCTCGAAGTCCTCGATGTAGGCCGCCTCGGGGACCGCGTCCCCGCCGAGTCCGGCCCGGTCCAGGGGGCCGCCCTCCACGGTCTCGAAGCCGCGCCAGCGCTGCTCGGGCAGGGTGCGTACGCCGACGAGCCCGTCGTAGCCCGCCCGTTCGAACTCGTCCAGGGTGGCGAAGGACCCGAAGTGCGCGCCCATCCCGATCACGGCGAGCGGGGGCGGCTCGGTGGAGGCAGCCTCCGGAGCGGGCCGAGCAGCCGGCGCGGCCTGTGTCTCCGGTGTCTCCGGTGTCTCCGGTGCGGAAAGGACGACGTGGGCGTTCGTACCGCCGAAGCCGAAGGCAGAGACGCCCGCCCGGCGGGGAGCGCCCGGGGCGGGGTCCGGCCAGGGCACGGCGTCGCGTACGACCCGGTCCGCGATGGTGCCGGGCAGCGGCTGCTCCACGCCGATCGTCGGGGGTATGACCCCGTGCGACAGCGAGAGGACGACCTTGAGGAGGCTGGACATGCCGGCCACGGTCAGCAGGTGCCCGATGTTCGCCTTGACCGACCCCAGCAGCGGGCCACGGCCGAAGAAGGCCTCGGCGCCGCCGAGTTCGGTGCTGTCGCCCAGCGGCGTACCGGTGGCGTGGCACTCCAGGTACTGGATCGCGGACGGGTCGACACCTGCTTCCCGGTAGGCGAGTTCGTACGCGGCGAGCTGGCCGGCCTCGTTGGGCGCGAGCAGGTGCTTGCCGGGGCCGTCGTTGGTGAGGGCGAGGGCGTCGATCACCGCGTGGATGCGGTCGCCGTCGCGCCGGGCGTCGGCGAGCCTCTTCACCGCGATCATCGCGGCGCCCTGCCCGGTGACGATGCCCCGGGAACGGGCGTCGAAGGGCTGGCTGAAGCCGTCCTGCGGGTAGGCGCGCAGGTCGGAGAAAGACAGGTGGATCACGGTGGGGTCAGGTGCGCAGACACCCCCCGCGAGCATCAGGTCGGCCCGGCCCGTCTCCAGGTGGGCGCAGGCGAGCTTCAGGGCGTACAGCGCGGAGGAGCATGCGGCGTCGAGGGTGAACCTCGGCCCCTCCAGGCCCAGGGCGGCCGCGACGACACGGGCCGGCATGCCGCCCGCCCAGAGGTTGTGCGCGGTGACCGGACCGGACGGGTCGGGGGCGCCGGGCGTGATCAGGTCGTCGGGCACGGGGAGACCGGCCTCGGCGAGGCCCTGGGCCACGGCGGAGTCCCAGAGCTCACCGGCGAAACGTCCGGAGGCCGGGGTGGGGAACGGATAGTTCCCGAACACCACCCCGGTCCTCCGTCCGTGCCGGCCGTCCGCGGTCAGGGGGTGGCCCGCGTCGGCCAGCGCGTCCCCGGCGACCTTGAGCGCCCAGTGGAACGAGCGGTCCAGGCCGGCCAGGTAGTCGGCGGGGAGGAGATAGTTCTTCGGGTCGAGTCCCGCGGCGCCCTCGTCGTACTCGTCCAGGAATCCGCCCCTGGTGCAGTAGATGCGGTGCCTGTCCTCGGGGTCGGTCTCCCGGGCCTCCGGCGCGTGGCCGAAGACACGGTCGTCGCCGTCGGTGCGTGAGTCCACACCTGCGATCAGGTTGCGCCAGTAGTCGTCGGGTGTCCCGGCCCCCGGGAAGAGGCAGGCCAGGCCGACGATCGCGTACTTGCCCATGGTTGGGTCAGCCTCCGGGTGTCCGCATGGTTCGGTTCGGGAGTCAGGGGTCGGGAGGGTGGTACGGCCGGGTCCGGCCCCGGGGGGCGGGGCCGGACCCGGCAGGGGGGTGGACGTCAGACCGAGACGGTCGCGGTCCCGGTCCTTTCGACCGCTCCGAACTTGCCCTCCAGCTGCGCGTCCTCCACGACCACCACACCGTCGAGGACCTGGAGCACACGGCCCTCCTGGTCGAGCGCGGTGATCGTGCAGGTGATGCCGCTCGGCCCGGAGACGACGTTCTCCACCGCGATCAGGAACTCCCGGTCGGCCGGCAGCTCCGCGTGGAAGCGGGCGGTGGCGATCTCCAGCGGCAGGGAGGCGCGGTTACGGAACCGGCGCACCCACACCAGCGCCGACTGGAGCAGCAGATCGGCGATGACCGGGCTGTGGAACCGGCCGTGGTAGGCGCCGCGGGCCGGCAGCCCGTCAGCGAGCCGTGCGCCGAGCAGCAGCAGTCCTTCCTCCGCGACCAGCACCGAGCGGATGCCGCGCAGCGCCGGGCCGTGGAAGAGGGTGCCGTCCCGGTAGAGCGGTGCAGCGTCCGTGCGGTTCGCGGCACGGGCGGCACGGGCGAGGTCCGTACGGTCCGCGGGTGCCGGCGGCGCTTCGGTGGAGAGGCTCGCCCCGTACGACGGCCTGCTCCGCCCGGCGTCGTCCACCGCGGAGGCCAGCACCTCGATCGCGTTCGGGCGGGTGGCCGGTCCGGGCTCGATGAACAGCCGCAGCCGTGAGGCGTCGGCCCCCTCGCCGTCCGCCGCGTCCATCACGAGGCCCTTGAAGACCTTGAACGCGGAGACCTCGGTCACCGGCCTGCCGGTCACCCGCTCGGTGGTGTTGACGAGCGCGCCGAGAGCGGCGGTGGCGGGCAGTACCCGCTTGCCTCCGATCGCGTGGTCCGCGAGCAGCGGGTCGGCGGAGATGTCGGCGAGCGTACGGTCGACGAGCAGCGTCGGCGCGGCCGGCGAGCCGTCGGCGGGCGGGGCGGACAGCGGAGTGAGCGGGCCGGCGACGACCACCGTGTCCTGGCCGCGGGCGGCGGTGAACTGCTCGGCGAACATGCCCGCCCCCGTCGCCACCGGTACCAGCGCCACGCCCCGGGAGGCGAACATCCTGCGCAGGTCGTCGGTGACCATCCCGCCGTCCCACGCGCCCCAGTTGACGGAGGTCACGCGGGCCGAGGGAAGCTCCTGCCTGAGCCGCACCGCGAGGCGGTTGAGCGCCTCGTTGGCGACGGCGTAGTCCGACTGGCCCCGGTTGCCGAAGAATCCGGCGACGGAGGAGAAGAACACCAGGTGGCGCAGGTCGGCCGTACCGCGGAGGGCGTCCAGCACGTTGCCGAGGCCGAGGATCTTCGTCCCGAGGACCCGGTCGATCTCCTCGGCGGTCTTGTCGGTGATCAGCCGGTCGGCCAGGACACCCGCGCCGTGCACCACGCCGGTGACGCGTGCGGCATACGGAGCGAGAGCCGTACGGACCGCGGCGGCATCGGTGATGTCCACGACGAGGTACTCGACGGTGGCTCCGGTCGCCCGCAGCCGGTCGAGGTTGGCCTGGATCTCGCGGCTGCCGGTCACCTCGCGGTAGACCGCCTCGACGCCGCGCGGGGTGGCCTTCTCCCCCGAAGCGGTGATGCGCTTGGCGATGAGGCCCTTGAGCGCAGCGCCTTCGGCACCCGCCGACCAGGTGGGCTCGGG
Organism: Streptomyces sp. NPDC102451; assembly: GCF_044765485.1. Classification (NCBI taxonomy): domain Bacteria; kingdom Bacillati; phylum Actinomycetota; class Actinomycetes; order Kitasatosporales; family Streptomycetaceae; genus Streptomyces; species Streptomyces sp. NPDC102451. Next base: position 229,131 of record NZ_JBIWKD010000004.1, read on the forward strand.
GGTCACCTGGCTGCGGCCGAGCAGCAGCAGCCCCACGGGGCGGGCCTGCGTCAGCGCCTGGAGGCAGTCCGCGGTGATGCCGCGGGCGCCGCCGGTGACGACGAGCAGATCCCGTACCCCGATCTCCGGTACGGCCGTGACGTACGCGGCCGACGGCTCGGCGGACGGCACGATCGTGCGGCGCCCCTCCGGGTCGACGCCCACGTCCGACAGGTCGGACGACACGTCGTGGATCTCGTCCAGGAAGCGCGCGGCGACGGTGCGGTCGTCGAGGCCGGGTGCGAAGTCGACGGTGCGCGTGAAGAGCGCGGGGACCTCGATCGCCAGTGTCTTGACGAGCCCGCTCACACCGCCGAGCAGGGCGGATCCGGTGCCGCCGCCGCGGTAGCCGTTCGCTCCGTCCAGCCGGGTCACCGCGACGAACGCGGCGCGGTCGCCGGCGGCGGCCTTCAGCGGGGCCTGGGTCACCTTGGCCACGAGGACGGTGTGCGCCAGGCGGCGTGCCGCCTCGGTCCACCCCTGTCCGGCCTCGGCGGCCATCTGCACGACCAGGTCGAGCCGCCCGGCCGTGACAGCCGCGGCGAGCTCCTGCTCGTCCCACGTACGGAGCGGGCGGACGGCGTCGGCCTCCGCGGAGGTGGTGGCGCCCGGCAGGACGACGACCTCCACCCGCCAGCCGTCGGCGCGCAGACCGGCCACGAGCGGCCGGGTCAGCGTCGACCCGTCGTCGAGGACGAGGGCGACGGGCTGCTCGGCGTAGGCCCGTACGACCCGGCAGACGGCCGGGAGTTCGCGTACGGCGGCGAAGGTCCGTCCCACGCCGGCCGCCTGGGGGTAGGTGACGGCGAGGGGGGACTCGGCGGCGGGCCCGGACACGCTGGGGGCCGCACCGGAGGCGGAGGCGAGGAAGCCGGCGATGTCGTCCAGGGTCCGCAGCTCACCCATACGCTCCGGATCCACCTCACCCGACACCGGGAAGCGCTCCTGAAGCGCACCCATGATCTGGACCCGCTTGATCGAGTCGATCCCCAGGTCGGCCTCCACGTCCATGCCCGGTTCCAGCATCTCCACCGGGTAACCCGTCTTCTCCGCCACCACTTCGAGCAACGCCCCGAGCACAGCGGCGTTCACCTCGTCGGAGGGAGCGGACGCGGCAGGCTCCGTGGCCACCGGAGCGGCGGGAGCAGCTGGGGCGGGCTCGGCCGGGGCGGTCGTCGCACCGGAGGCGGAGGCGAGGAAGCCGGCGATGTCGTCCAGCGTCCGCAACTCGCCCATACGCTCCGGGTCGACCTCACCCGAGACCGGGAACCGCTCCTGGAGGGCACCCATGATCTGGACCCGCTTGATGGAGTCGATTCCGAGGTCGGCCTCGACGTCCATGCCCGGTTCGAGCATCTCCACCGGGTAACCGGTCTTCTCCGCCACCACTTCGAGCAACGCCCCCAGCACAGCGGCGTTCACCTCGTCAGAAGGCTCGGAGAGCGCCGGAGCGGCAGGAGCAGGAACAGCGGAAACAGCTGGAGCGGGCTCGGCCGGGGCCGCGTTCGCGCCCGACGCCGAGGCCAGGAAGCCGGCGATGTCATCCAGCGTCCGCAACTCGCCCATACGCTCCGGATCCACCTCACCCGACACCGGGAAGCGCTCCTGAAGCGCACCCATGATCTGGACCCGCTTGATCGAGTCGATCCCCAGGTCAGCCTCGACGTCCATGCCCGGCTCCAACATCTCCACCGGGTAACCCGTCTTCTCCGCCACCACCTCCAACAACGCCCCCAGCACAGCGGCGTTCACCTCGTCGGAGGGAGCGGACGCGGCAGGCTCCGTGGCCACCGGAGCGGCGGGAGCAGGAGCGGCAGGAGCGGCAACGGGCTCGGCCGAAGCGGCCGGGGCTGCGTTCGCACCCGAAGCCGAGGCCAAGAAGCCGGCGATGTCATCCAGCGTCCGCAGCTCACCCATACGCTCCGGATCCACCTCACCCGAGACCGGGAACCGCTCCTGGAGGGCACCCATGATCTGGACCCGCTTGATCGAGTCGATCCCCAGGTCAGCCTCGACGTCCATGCCCGGCTCCAACATCTCCACCGGGTAACCCGTCTTCTCCGCCACCACCTCCAACAACGCCCCCAGCACAGCGGCGTTCACCTCGTCAGAAGGCGCAGGGACAGCGGGCTCCGCCACCACCGGAGCGGGGGCAGGGGCCTCCACCGGGGCGACGGCAACAGGCTCAACTGGCGCAGCAGCCGGGGCGGCCGTGGCCGTGGGTGTCTCCTCGCCCTTCAGGGCGTCGATCAGGAGTCGCGTCGCACGCTCGTGTGCCGTCGTGATCGACGCGCCGTGCTGCTCGATGAGCCGGAGTGCCGCGTCGGCGTCGGGGTGGGCGCCGGAGCGGACCGACTGTTCGAGGGTCTTGACCGCCTCCCGGATCGTCTCGACGTGCGCGTCGAGGATCTCGGCCTGGAGGTCCAGCCCTTCCTTGGCCACCGCGCTCAGGCTCTCCACCGTGCCCTCCGGCGACGGTGCCACCGGCTCGGAAGCCGGCTCGGACACCGGCGGGGACACCGGCGGGGACACCGGCGGGGAGACCTGCGGCGAAGGCAGCGCCTCGCGCGAGGGCTCGCCGAGCGCCTCGCGGTACGCCGAACGGCGGGCGTCCGTCACGTAGTTGATGCCTCGCAGCGGGATCGCCATGCCCTTGCCCTGACGCACCTCGGGCACCTCGGCGCTGTGGTCGTCGATGCCCGTGACCGGGAGGCCGAGGACCGCCAGTTCGATGACGGCGCGCTTGAGGGCGATCTCGCCGTCCTTGGCGGGGCCACCGTCGACCGCGACGGTCCGCACGCCCTCGCGCCCTTCGAGCACGCGGTCCACCAGGTCCGAGAGGACCCGCTTGGGGCCGAACTCCACGAAGACCCGGAAGCCGTCGGCGTACATCTCCTCGATGCGGTCGGCGAAGGCCACCGGACGCAGCAGCTGGTCGACCAGCGTGCGGCGGCTCTCGGCCTGGTCGGCGCCGTAGGAGGCGCCGGGGGTGTTCGCGTAGACGGGTATGCGCGGGGCGTTCAGGGCGACGCCCTCGACCGCCTCGCGGAACGCGTCGGCCGCGTGGGCGACGAAGCGGGTGTGGAAGGCCGCGGAGACGGGGAGCCGCTTCGCGGGGACCTTGCCGCTCGCCGAGTCGGCCACCAGGCGGTCGATCTCGGCGGTGGGGCCGCCGACCACGATCTGGCCGGGGGCGTTGATGTTGCAGACCGACACGTCCCGGTAGCCGGCGACGAGTGCCTCGACCGCGCTCAGCTCACCGCGTACGGCGGCCATGGCGCCGGAGTCGTGGTCCGAGGCATCGGCGGGCGGGGCCATCGCGAGTCCGCGGGCCCGGGCCAGCTCGGCGAATCCGTCGTCGTCGAGGGCGCCGGCCGCCCACAGGGCGGTCAGTTCGCCGAAGGAGTGTCCGATGACGCCGTCGGGGGCGAACCCGAGCTCCTTGAACCAGGCGAACTGTCCGGCGGACAGCGCGCCGATCGCGGGCTGGGCGAACTCGGTGCGCCGCAGCGACTCCTCCTGCGCCGTGCGCGTGGCGTCGTCGAAGGCGGGCGGCGGGAACACGACGCGGCCGAGGGTCTCGGCCCCCGAGGTCAGCCGGTTGGCCCTGTCGTACGCGGCGAGGACGGGCGGGACGGCGAGGGCGGCCTCGCGGCCCATGCCGACGTACTGGCTGCCCTGGCCCGCGAAGAGCGCGGCGGCCTTCGTGCCGGCCGGGATGCCGGAGCGGCGGTAGGTGATCCCCTTGGGGTGCTGCCAGGCGTCCGCGCCGGCCTTGGCGCGCAGCAGCTCGACGGCGGTGGTGCGCAGGGCCTCGAACTCCTCGTCGGAGCGGGCCACGATGCCGATGCGCGCGTCGCCGGCGGGCACCCAGCCCAGCGGGTCGGGCGCCGCGCCCTGCTCCAGGCGGCGGGTGAGCGCCTCGGGGTCGGCGGCGTGCCAGAGGCCGGTGCGGGCGACGGGCCCGAGCACCTTGCCGCCGGTGGTGTCGTGCTCCTCCAGGACCATGTGGAAGTTGGTCCCGCCGAAGCCGAAGGAGGAGACGGCGGCCCGGCGCTTGTCGCGGTCCGGGTCGGCGATCCAGGGCCTGGCCTGGGAGTTGACGTAGAAGGGGGTCTCGGCGGGGTCGACGGCGGCGCTGGGCTGCTCGACGTTGATGGTCGGCGGCAGGACCTTCTGGTGCAGGGCGAGCGAGAGCTTGATGAGCCCGGCCGCGCCGGCCGCCGCCTTGGTGTGCCCGATCTGGGACTTGACGCTGCCGATGGCGGCGTAACCGCGGGCGTCCTGTCCCTCGGCCACGAAGGAGCCGAGCGCGGAAAGCTCGGTATGGTCGCCGACGGCGGTGCCGGTGCCGTGCGCCTCGAAGAGCTCGATGGAGCCGGCGGGGACGTCCGCGTCCTCGTAGGCGCGGCGCAGGGCGAGCTGCTGGCCCTGGGCGCGCGGGGCGTAGATGCTCTTGAAGCGGCCGTCGCTGGACGTGCCGATGCCGCGCAGGACGGAGTAGATCCGGTCGCCGTCCCGCTCGGCGTCGGCGAGCCGCTTGAGGGCGAGCATGCCGATGCCCTCGCCGATCAGGGTGCCGTCGGCGGACTCGTCGAAGGGCCGGATGATCTGGCTCTTGGAGAACGCCGGGGTCTTGCTGAAGCACATGTACATGAGGATCGTGTTCTCGGCGTCGCAGCCGCCGGTGATCATCAGGTCGGAGCGGCCCTCGACGAGCTCGCTGACGGCGAGCTTGACGGCGGCGAGTGCGCTGGCGCAGGCCGCGTCCACGGTGCAGTTGGTGCCGCCGAGGTCGAAGCGGTTGGCGATGCGTCCGGCGACGACGTTGCCGAGCATGCCGGGGAAGGAGTTCTCCTCCCACGGGATGTACGCCTTCTTGAAGCGTTCGGCGACCTCTTCGGCCTGGGCCTCGCTCAGTCCGACGCTGCGGACGACTTCCTTCAGGACCGGCGTCTGGAGCCGCGCGGAGAGCGGCTGGGTCAGCGAGTTGGCGCCGGTGACGCCGAGGATGACGCCGGTGCGTGTCGGGTCGTACCAGCCCGAGCCCTCGGTGCCCGCGTCGCGCAGGACGTCGCGGGCGACGGTCAGCGAGAGGAGCTGGAGGATGTCGGTGACCTCCAGGGTGTTCGGCGGCAGGCCGAACTCCATGGGGTTGAAGGCGATCTCGGGCAGGAACCCGCCGCGCCGGGCGTAGGTCTTGTCCTCGGCGGCGGGGTCGGGATCGTAGTAGTCGTCGAGGTTCCAGTGGGTGTCCGGAACGTCCTCGATGCAGTCGTTGCCGTCGACGATGTTGTGCCAGAACTCGCGCACGTTGCGCGACTGGGGGAACAGGCCGGCCAACCCGACGATGGCGATGGGTGTCTCGGCCAGACGTGAGTGGTGCACGACGGTCCTCTCGTTCAAGTGCGGCGGGTGGGCGGGGCGCGGGTCCATGGGTGTGGTTCAGGCGACGGCGGAGCCGGCCAGCAGTCCGGCGATCGCGCTCACGGCCTCGGGGTCCCGGAGCATCGTGTAGTGGTCGCCCGGGACGCCCACCTGTCGTACGGGATGTGCGCTGAGACCGCTCCAGCCGAGGTCCCCGCTGGTGGGCAGCAGGGAGCGCTCCGGCTTGACGAGGGTGAGGGGGCGGTCGATCGGGCCCGGCTCGTACGGGGCGGTGCAGCGGTTGTTACGGGACAGGCCGCCCTGGTAGGCGGCGTACAGCTTGCGCAGGCCGGCGAGCTCGGTGCCTCGCGGCAGGAGGCCCTGGGCGACGGCGGCGTCGAGCACCTGGGGCAGCCCGTCCTCGGGTGCGGCGAGGGACGGGACGCTCACGGTGAAGGGCCTGCGGCGTTTGGCTCCGAGGTACATCGCGAACCAGTCGAGGAGCATCGAGGCGTCGAGCAGTTCGTCGGTGCGCTTGAAGGCGGGTACGGGGGCGATGCTGTCGAGCAGGACGAGGTCCCGCAGGACGGCGCCGCGTCCGGCCGCTTCGAGCCGGGTGGCGATCTCGTACGCGACGACACCGCCGAAGGACCAGCCGACGAGCGAGAACGGCGCGGAGTCGAGCCCCGCCGCCCGGAGTTCGGTCAGGCAGCGGTCCGCCAGCGCCTCGACGGGCACGACGGGTGCGCGCGGGTCGAGGGCCGCGGCGAGGAACTCGGTGACGTTGCCCAGGTCGAGCAGGTGCAGGGCGGTGTCCTCGGGCAGCTGCCCGGCGAGCGCCTCCCACTCACCGGCCGCGAGCGCGCCCGGGTGGACGGCGCAGATCCGGTGGGCGGCCGCCCCGTCCGCGTCCCGCAAGGTGCGCAGGACGGGGCGGGGTGTGGACGGGTCAGGCCGCGGCGACATGGTTGGCGCTCTCCTCGGCGATGTGCTCGGAGAGCGCGGCGACGGTCGGGTGGTACCAGAGGGCGGTCGCCTCCAGCTCGAAGCCGAGCCACTTCTCCAGTTCGCCGGCGAGGATGAGGGCCTCGGTCGAGTCGAGGTCGAACTCGTCGAAGTAGCGGTCGACGTCGATCTCCGAGGCCTCCACCTCCAGGCGGACGGCCAGCTTCTCCACCAGCCAGGCCTGTGCTTCCGGTGCGGTGACGGTCTGCATGGGATTCCTCGATTCACTTCTTGACGGCGTTGGGGCGGAGATCACGGGCGATGGACTCGGCGGCCTTGAGCCCCGAGACGAAGCCGGCCTCGTGGGACCCGATCAGGTCGTGGCCGATCTTCGGGGAGTGGAAGTACGAACCGGCGAGCTTGACGCGTCCGGTCTCGTTGACGGAGTAGATGGTGCGCTGCATGGTGCGCACGTCCAGGTCGATGATCGGGTGGGTGAACGGGAGCTCACGGATGACGAGTTCGTCCTTGGGGACGATCGGCGAGTCGAGCGTGACGAAGTAGTCCTTGCTCGCGGTGAAGCCCTGGAGCGAGTTCATGTAGTACGCGACCCAGGTGCGGGTCCGCCCGTCCACGGTCTTGAGGCCGTAGTTCCAGCTCTGCCAGCGCTCGCGGTTGGGCGGCATGGCGGCCGGGTCGGTGTGCAGGACGGCGCTGGTGGAGCTGTAGCGGACCTTGCCGAGGATGTCGGCCTGGAGCGCGGTGGGCTGTTCGAGCATCGCGAGCGTCTGGTCCGCGTGCGAGGCCAGCACCGCGTAGTCGTAGCGCTCCTCGCCGTCGGCCGTGCCGATGACCACCCCGTCGGCCTCCTCGCGGACCCGGGTGACGGGGCTGGAGGTACGGACCTTGCCGTGGATGCCGGCGACGACCCTGCGTACGTACTCGATGCTGCCGCCGGCCACGGTCTTCCAGTTGACCGTGCGGCCGCCGAGGCCGCCGGGGTCGTGGGACATGAAGAAGGCGATGACGGTCGTGGCGGGCATCTCCCAGATGAGCTCGGCGGGGACCGACCAGACGGCGGTGGCGAGCAGCACGACGTAGCCGTACTTGAAGGCGTCGGAGTAGCCGCCGCGCCGGAGGTACTCGCCGAGCGCCATGTCGGTGCGCTTGCGCAGGAAGTCGCGCGGCGCCTCGCGGTGGAAGCGCTCGGCGTCCCGCCACAGGGTGAGGAAGTCGGCCGGATAGCGCTTGGCTATCTCCTCCTCGGTGAGTTCGAACTCGGTCGTGCCGTAGTCGAGGCCACGGTCGAGGTCGAAGAAGTCGAACCCGCCGGTGTGGTCCAGGGCGGGGGCGCCGATCTCCTCGAAGAACGCGGTGATCTGCGGGTAGGTACGGGAGTTGAAGACGACGAAGGCGGTGTCGATCCCGATCGTCCGGCCGTCCTCCTCCTCGACCTCGACGGTCAGCGCGTGGCCTCCGGGCCGGTCGTCCTTCTCGTACACGGTGACTTCGACGTCGTCCGGCAGGTGGTGTGCGGCGGACAGTCCGGATATGCCGGCACCGACGACAGCGACACGGGTGGTCATGGCAGGCAGCCCTTCGGCGTGAGCGGTACTCGTGGAACCGGTCGCGCGGCGCGACGACGGCTGGGGCGCAGAGGGGTGAGACCTCTGGGGCGGGGAGTTCGCGTGTGCCCCCCGACGGGTGGCGACGGCCGGTGTGACGACGGCGTCGCTGCGACGGCGGGGTGTGACGACGGTGGGGTGTGACGACGGTGGGGTGAACGGTGTGCCGGCGGCGGGGCCGGCATGGCCAGAAACGTAGGTCGGCCGCCGCGCGGGGGTCAATCACCGCATCGGGGATGCCCGGCCGCCCATCGGAATACCCGATCGACTGAAAAACCGGTGTCCGGATTCGAACGTCTCTGCGCTCGTGACTGTTATTCGGCCAACTCCGCACACGATCCGAAGTTCATCCTCCGCGACTGTCCGGATCACGGTCAGGGTGGGCTCTTGTAGGAGGCAGGTACCCCTGCCCCGATGCCCAGTGTCATGCCGTAGCAGTAGTAGTAGAGGAGGGGCTTCCATGCCCACCATTCCCTGGATGCCAGGGGCAGCCGCCGACGAAGCGACCGCCGACTCCGGCCAAGCCGTGGTCATGGCTTCCAAGTTCCATGTCACCTCGTTGCTCCAGGTCCCCCGCTTCTTCCTCCTGTCGCTGGTGGTCTGGAAGCAGGTCAGGTCCGCACCCGGCGTCATCGGCGCCTCGCTGCGCGCCGAGCCGCTGAAGAAGACCTTCTGGACCCTGTCGGCGTGGAGCTCCCAGGAAGCCCTGGACACGTTCTCGCGCTCGGAGCCGCACGCCGGGATCGCCGGCCGCCTCCGCAAGGTGATGGCCCGTTCGGTGTTCGTCTTCTACCCCACCGGCCGCGAACAGCTGCCCGCGGGCTGGGACGACGCGGTGCGGCGGCTGACCGAGAAGGAGGCGGGCCGATGAGCGCCGTCACGGGGCAGGCCACCACGGACACTCCCCCGAAGCCGGTGATCCCGCGCGGCGCGCTGGTGCTGACCGCCGCCTGCCTCGGGCTGTTCATGTCCTTCATCGAGGTCACGGCGGCGATCTCGACCCTGCGTGCCCTGCAGGTCGACATGCACGTCGCCCCCGCCGACCTGAGCTGGGTGTCGAGTACGTACACCCTGGTCGTGGCGGCCTGTGTGCTCTCCGGTGGCGCGCTGGGCGAACGCTTCGGCCGGCGGCGTGTGTTCGTCATCGGCGTGGTGGCGCTCGCCGTGGGCTCGCTCGTCGTGGCGACCGCGAGCGGCTTCCCGCAGGTGCTCGTCGGCCGGGCGGTCAGCGGGGTCGGCGGCGCGCTGGTGCTGCCCACGTCGCTCGCCATCATCACCACGACCTTCTTCGTCGATCTGCCGCGCATGCTGCGCTACATCACCATCTGGGTCTCCATGTCGGGTGTCGGCCTCGCCGTGGGTCCGCTGCTCGGCGGCGCGCTGCTGGACCGGTTCGACTGGCCCGCGGTGTATCTGGTGAACGCCCCGCTCGCGGTGGTGACGGTGGCCGTCACCCTGTACGCGGTCAAGGAGACGAAGGTCCCCGACCGGGCTCTCGACCTGCCGGGCCAGTTCCTGTCCATCGTCGGTCTCGGCACGCTGGTGTACGGCATCGCCGTCGGCGGCCGCGAGGGGTACGGCGACCCGGTGGTGGTGACCACGCTGGTGGTCGCGGTGGTGGCCCTGACCGCGCTGGTCCTGGTCGAGCGGCGGGCTCCGGTGCCGATGCTCGACGTACGGATGATGGCCTCGGTCCCGCTGTCCGCCACGCTGGTGGTGGCGGCGAGCGCGCTCTTCACCTTCGTCGGCGTCGTCTTCCTCGAAGTGCTGTTCCTCCAGCGGGTCCAGGGCGCCGCTCCCATGGACACCGGCCTGAAGCTGCTGCCCGCGATGGTCGCGTTCGTCCTGTCCACCCTGGTGGCGCAGCGGATCGCGACCAAGGTCGGCCCCGGCCGACTGCTCGCCGTGGGCTCCCTGGTCACGGCCGCGGCCGCCGTCGTCCTGGTCGGGCAGCAGCCCGACAGCGCGTACGGGATCACGGCCGTCGGCCTGGCTCTGCTGGGCCTGGGCAGTGGTCTCGTCGTCGCCCCGTCGACCGCGGCGGCGTTCGCCGTGGCGGAGCCGGCCCAGATGGGTGCGGCCTCCAACGCGGTGACGGCCTTCCGCCAGGTCGGCTCGGTGCTCGCCACCGCCATCCTCGGCGCGGTACTCGCCGTTCGGTTCGTCGGCGCGCTGCCGGACCGGCTGGACACGGCACACGTGCCTCCGGAGGTCGCCACCCAGGTGGTGGCCGTGGCGCGGGAGGGCGGCAACAGTGCCGGCCGTTCCACGCCCGAGGTCACCGAAGCGGTCGCCGCGTCGTTCAACGTCGGTATCCACACCGGTCTGTGGGTCGTGGCCGGCGTGTCCGCACTGGCCGCCGTGCTCGCTTTCGCCTTCGTTTCGCGCAAGACCAAGGCAGCTTAGGATTCGGAATTCCTGATAAGGCTTCAGGAATTCCGATGGCACGCAGAAGCTCCCCCGAAAACTATGTACTCGGCACCCGCGCGATGGTGTCATTAAATCAACGCGGAGAACCCTCCGCGTTGATTCGAGAATTCGAGGGGAGGAAAAGAAGATGGACATCGTCATCATCGAGGACCGCGAGGTTGTCGCCCACCACCCGAGCCTCTGAGACGGGAGCACCGGCCGCCCTGGCCCCCGCACCGCGGGGGTCGCGGCCGACTCGTCCGGCATCCGCCTTCCAGAATTCCGTTCCGAGAATTCCGAGGGGAGGTAAGGAAATGGACATCGTCATCATCGAGGACAGCGAGGCCCTCGCACATCACCAGGGCCTCTGAGGGAAAAGGCCCCCGCACGTGTGACGAGGGGCCAGGGCAATGAACGTTCCGGCTGCGAGACGGGCTGTGTCTCGCAGCCGGGCGTGCCCCGCCACATGACTGCGCACCTTCCACCGTAATGCCCCGCAGCACGTCCAGGAAACAGACGAGGAGATTCGACCATGAAGGTCCGCCGCAGGGATCACCTGGTCTGCAGCTGGCATCAGGACGGGTTGCGCATGGGGATTCCCGGACACCGCCGCTGGATCGAGGTGACCCCCGATCTGCTCGACCTCCTGTCGAAGGCCGGCGAGGGGGCCGACACCGACGAGCTCGCCGAGCAGTTCCCCGTCGAGGAGCGCGACCGCGTGCGCACCGCCGTGGGGACCCTCACCGAACTGGGCGTGCTGGTGCCCCACGAGGGCGCCCCGCCGCTGCCCCCGCTGTGGGAGCGCTGGGGCGCCGTCGCCGAGCGCTTCCACGACGAGGCCCGCAACGCCAACTACCTGGTGCACTCCCCCGCCCGTGTCGAGCTCGTGGAGGACATCGTCGGCGAGGGCGGCTCCCCGGACATCTTCAAGGAGTACCCCGACAAGCCCGTGGTGATGCTGCCGCGCCGGCCGCTGCGCCTGGACGAACGGGTCGAGGAGGTCTTCGCCACCCGGCGCACCCACCGCAGGTTCAGCGGCGCCCCGGTCTCGCTGGACCAGCTCGGCACCCTGCTCTTCCACAGCTTCGCCCCGCACCGCTTCATCCACGGCGGCCCGTTCGGCGCCCAGCAGTGCAGGGTCAGCTCCTCGGCCGGCGGCCGCCACGAGGTCGAGGCGTACGTCGTCGCCTACGACGTCGAGGGGGTCCAGCCGGGCCTCTACCACTACTCGGCCGCCCGCCACGCCCTGGAGCTGCTCGACGCGGACGCGCCGCGCGAGCGGGTAGCTGAGCTGACGTACCACCAGGAACCGTCGTACGAGGGCGCGTTCACGGTCTTCACGACCGCTGTCGCCAACCGGCTGGCGTGGAAGTACCGCCATCCGCGCGCCTACCGGCTGTGGATGTACGACGCCGGCCACTACGGCCAGACCTTCGCCCTGGCCGCAACCGCGCTGGGACTGGGCCCCTTCCAGACGGTCGCCTTCGCCGACAGCGAGGTGGAACGGTTCCTCGGTGTCGACCCCGACGAGGAGTTCGCCGTGTACCTGCTCTCGGCGGGCGTACCGGAGCGTCCCGGACCGCTGGTCCCCACCGATTTCGCCTTCCCGCCGCCGTCGGAGGTGCGCTGATGAGTACGACCCTGAGCGAGGCCACAGCGGCCGCCCCGGCTTCCGTCCCCGCTGCCGACGGTGAGCTCGCGCGGCTGGTGGGCGACCCCGAAACGTTCCTGCGGGAGCACTGGACGAGCACCCCGCTGCTGCGGCGCGCCGCCTCGGCCGACGCCTTCGCCGGGCTGCTGACGCTGGCCGGTGTCTCCGACCTCCTCACCACCCGGGCGCTGCGCCTGCCGCACGTACGTCTCGTGCGGGACGGGCAGCAGGTGGCCGAGGGCCAGTACACGGGGGTGCGCCCCATCGGGCACGGCACCGTGACCGACGCGATCGTCCCGGAGAAGGTGCTCAGCCACTTCAGCCTCGGTGCCACGCTCGTCCTGGACGCCGTGGAGCTGCTCGTGCCGTCCGTACGGGCGCTCTGCGAGCGGCTCGCCGAGGCCCTGGCCTGCCCGGTGGACGCGGTGGCCTTCCTCACCCCGCCCGACCGCAAGGGGCTGTCCCCGCACATCGACGACGAGGACGTCTTCGTCCTCCAGCTCTCCGGCACCAAGCAGTGGACCGTGCACGAGCAGCTGCGCCCGGTCCCGCTCACCCCGGGCGTACTGTCCCCGTCCGCGCTCGGCCCGGTTGCCCTCACACCGCTGCTGAGCCCCGGCGACGTGATGTACGTACCGCGGGGGACCCCGCACCACGCCGTGTCCACGGGCGGCCACTCGCTGCACCTCTCCCTCGCCGCCCGGCGCCCCACCCTGGGCACGCTCACCGCGGACACCGTCCTGGCCGCGCTGCGCGAAGCCGCGCCGGACAGCGATCTGGACAGCCTCGCCCCCGCCGAGGAGACCGGCGCCCTCGTGCGCGAACGCGCCACCCGCGCGCTCGGCCTGCTGGCGTCCGCGCCCACCACCTCCGGCGGCGCCGAAGAGGAGGGCACCGGCCTGGCCGGCGTGCTGCTCGGCCTCGACGCCCTGGCCGCCCCCGGCGCCCGCTACGCGGCGACCGGCGCGATCTCGCTGCACGACGGGGAGAACGGCACGGTCGCGGCCGACTTCGGGCGTTTCCGCGCCCAGTTCCCGGCGGCGGCACGCCCGGTCCTGCAACGGCTCGCCGACGGGGAGGCGGTCCACGCGGGCGACTTCGACCCGGACGACCCGCACGCCGTGGCCGGCGGCGCACTGAGCCAGCTCCTGGTGCGCGGCGCCCTGCGCCTCAGCGGCTGACCCGCGCGCACCCCCACACCCGTCCCGTACCGCCGCACCGCCCGGCGAGGACCACGCCGGCGCGCGGCAGACCACCTGACCGAGCCCCCGAAGGGAGCGGACCATGGCCCTGGAACGCTGCGTCTCCACATCCCCCGACGTCTTCCGCGACCGGATCTTCGGCCGCCGGCACCTGCACAGCACGGCGGCCGAACTGCCCGGGGGCTTCACCGATCTCTTCTCCCCCGAAGCGCTCGACGACGTGCTCGCCGCAGGCCTGCGCACCTCCTCGATCCGGCTGCTCCGCGACAACGTCGAGGCCCCCGTCACCAGGGGCACCGTCGCCGAGGAGGGCGACGGCCCGGGGAGCCCGCCGTTCGTGGCGACGGACACCGTACGCGCGGCGCTCGCCTCGGGGCACACGCTCATCATCCGTTCGCTCCAGCGCGTCCACCCTCCGCTGCGCCGCTTCGCGCACCGGCTGTCGGCCGAACTCGGCCACCCCGTACGCATCAACGCCTTCATCACCCCGCCGCACTCGCAGGGCGTCGACCTCCACTACGACGTCGAGGACGTCCTGGTTCTGCAGATAGCGGGCAGCAAGAGCTGGGAGCTCCGCACCCAGCCGTTCACCGACCCGCTGCCGCGCCACGCCTGGTTCCACTCGACGGACCGCCGCCGGGACGAGCTGCGCTCCGGGAGCGAGCCGCTGGCCGAACTGGTTCTGAACGAAGGCGATTCGCTCTATTTCCCGCGAGGGACCTTCCACTCGCCGCGCACCCGGGAGGACCTGTCCATGCACCTGACCATCGCCATACCTCCGGTCACCCGCCACGACCTGCTCACCGAGCTGGTCACCCAGGCCGTGGGCGAGGACGACTGGCTCCGGGCCACCGTCTCGCTCGACGACCTGGAGAACGACGGGGAGCTGGCCCGTTCCGTCCTCCTGGAAGCGGCGGAACGCCTGGCCGCGTCAGCGAAGACCGCCGATCCGGCCGACGTCCTGTGGGCCGTACGCAAGGCCGCCTTCAGGTCCGTGGTCCCGGAACCCGTCTCCGTGCTCCCCGGATCCGGTGCGGGCGGGCCCTACCGGCTGCGCGACGGCGCCGTGTTCCGGGTGACGGAGGAGGACGACGGCAGCGCGCTGCTGTCGACGCACTCGCACTCCGCGCGCCTTCCGGCGGCGGTCGCCCCCGCGCTCGAATCCCTGCGGCGCGGCCCCGCGCTGGACTTCGGCGCCCTGGTCGACGCGCTCGGCGTCAACGACGCCACCGAGGTCTCCGAGGCCCTGGTCGGCATCGGGCTCGTCAGCCCCGCGGGCCCGGCCGACCGTGACGAGGAGACCGCCGCATGAGCACCGACCTCACCGAGAAGAGGACCGGCCCGGACGTCGCCGGCACCCTGCGGGCGCACCCCCGCTTCGTACGGGTGTGGCTGGGCCAGGCCAGTGGCGCGGTCGGCGACCAGCTGCTGCCGGTGGCCCTGAGCCTGTACGTGCTGCACGCGGGCGGCGGTGTCGCCCAGGTCGGCCTGGTGCTCGGCGGCCGCGCCGTGTCCCTGGTGCTGTGTCTGCTGGTGGGCGGTGTGCTGGCCGACCGGCTGAAACGTACGCGCATCCTCTTCGGCGCCGATCTGTTCCGCGCCGTACTGATCCTGTCGGCGGCCGTCGTGCTGCCCTGGCTGCCGCTCGCAGCGGTGCCCCTGCTGACCATGCTGATGGGCGCGGGCGAGGCGATGTCCCGCCCGGCCGCACGCTCCCTCATCCCCACGCTGCTGCCCGACCGGCTGCTGGAGCGCGGCAACGCCCTGGTCGCCGCCGCACACCGCAGTTCCGCCGTGCTGGGCGCCCTGCTCGGCGTCTCGCTGGTGGCCCTGATCGGGACGCGGTGGGCGCTGGCCCTGGCCGGTGTGGTCTTCGCGCTGGGCGCGCTGACGGTCCTCAACGTGCCGGAGAACGCCCCCGGTATGCCGGGACAGCGCCGGCCGGTGCTGGCGGACGCCGCCCACGGGCTACGGGCGGTACGCCGCCGGCCGTGGGCGATGGCCGTCATGTTCACCGTGTGCCTGCACCTGTTCGCCGGGACGGCGACCGCGCTGACGCTGCTGCCGGTGATCTCCCGGGACCACTTCGGCGGTGATGTCGCCTACGGCGTGGTCCTGGCCTCGATGGCGGTCGGGGCGCTCCCTGCGATCGTGGTGGCGGGCCGCTGGCGGCCCAAGTCGCCGGGCACGGTGGCCATGCTGATCCTCACCGTGTACGCGCTGGTCCCCGTCTCGCTGGCGGCCCCGTTCCCGCTCGCGGGGGTCGTGGTCTGCTTCGCTCTCGGCGGCTTCGTCGTGGAGCTGTACTTCGTGTACTGGGCGAGCGCGCTGCAAAGGGCGTTCCCCAGCGACGTCCTGGGCAAGGTGTTCGCCCTGGACCAGCTCAGTGCGTACGCGCTGCTCCCGTTCGGCTACGCGCTCGTCGGCCCGGTCGTCGGCACGTTCGGCAGCACCGCCACCCTGCTCGGCGGCGGTGTCCTCGTGGCGGCCTCCAGCCTGCTGTGCCTCCTGGTCCCCGGGGTCGCCCAGCTCGGCGGAGGGGACAGGACACGCTGAACGGGCTCCCCCCGGAGCCCGTTCAGCGCCCCGACGGGGCGGTGCCGGGCCGGCCCGTCGGGCACTCCCCCGACGGACCGGTCCCGCACCGCCCCGTCGGCGTCAGCCGCCGTCGGCCGCCGCGGAGGCCTTCCCCCCGAGCGCGGCGGCGGACTCCCTGCGGCGGCGCTGCTCCGCGACGTCGGCCACGGGGGCGGAGAGCATGAGGGCGCGGGTGTAGGGGTGCCGGGGGTCGGTGGTGACGGTGTCGGCGTCGCCCGTCTCCACGAGCACCCCTCCCTCGATCACCGCCACCCGGTGGCTCATGAACCGTACGACCGAGAGGTCATGGGTGACGAAGAGATAGGCGACGCCCGTCTCCTCCTGGATCTCCAGCAGCAGTTCGAGGACCGTCCGCTGGGTGGTCAGGTCGAGCGCGGACACCGGCTCGTCGCAGATCACCAGCCGTGGACGCAGCGCCAACGCGCGGGCGATGGCGACCCGTTGGCGCTGACCGCCGGAGAACTCCCGCGGCAGACGGCTCGCCGCGTCCGCCGGGAGGTGGACCCGCGCGAGGAGGTCGCCCACCCGGCCGCGTGCCTCCCTGGCGGTCGTCCCGTGCCCCAGGAGGGGCTCGCTGAGCGTGTCCCCGACGGTGCGTGAGGGGTTCAGCGAGGTGTACGGGTCCTGGAAGACGACCTGGAGGTCGCGGCTCAGCGCACGGCGGCGTGAGGCGCCCGCCGTATCGATGCGCTCGCCGGCGAACGTGATGCTGCCGGAGCGGGCCGGGACGAGTCCGAGGACCGCGCGCCCGATCGTCGTCTTGCCCGAGCCCGACTCCCCGACCAGTCCGAGGGTCTCGCCCGGCCGGATTTCGAGGGAGACCCCCTTGAGGATCTCGGTGTGCGGGGCGCGCCAGCCCTTGCCGGGGTAGGAGACCCGGAGGTCCCTGACCCGCAGCAGGGCGTCGGGGAACGCGGATTCGGTGGTGCCGGTGCTGGTCATGCGGTGGTCTTCCTCGCCTCTCGGGGCTGCCAGGGCGCCCGGGCCGGGGCCTCGTCGAGTACCGCGCCGAGCAGGGTCCGGGTGTAGGGGTCCCGAGGGGAGCCGAGGACCTGCTCGGTGGTCCCGGTCTCGACGATCCGGCCGCCGCTCATCACGGCGACGCGGTCGCAGAGGTCCGCGACGACGCCGAGGTTGTGGGTCACCAGGAGGACGCCGAGGCCGCGGTCCTGCTGGAGCCTGCGCAGCAGACCGAGTATCTCGGCCTGGACGCGGACGTCCAGTGCGGTGGTGGGCTCGTCGGCTATGAGGAGCTCCGGGTCGCAGGACATGGCGCCCGCGATGAGGACGCGCTGGGCCATGCCTCCGGAGATCTCGTGCGGGTACAGCCGCATCGTCCGCCCGGGGTCGGGGATCTCCACCAGGCGCAGCAGGTCGAGAGCCCGGCCGGCGGCCTCCTTGCGCGAGAGGCCGAGGACGTGGCGCATGGGTTCCATGAGCTGGCTGCCGATGGTGAAGGCCGGGTCGAGATTGCTCATGGGTTCCTGCGGGACGTACGCCACGGTCCCTCCCCTCAGCGCGCGGTGGGCGCGTTCGGGCAGACCGACGACCTCCTGTCCCTTGATCATGATGCTGCCGGAGGAGACCCGGCCGCCCTCGGGGAGAATCCCGAGCACCGAGAAGGCCGTCTGGGTCTTTCCGGACCCCGACTCCCCCACCAGGCCCACGATCTCGCCGGGGCGCACATCGAGGCCGATGCCGTGCACGACCTCGTCGGCCGTGCCGTCGGGGCGGGCGTAGGCGACGGTGAGGCCGCGGACCGACAGGAGCGCGGACGGTTCCGACGGCCTGTCCACGACGGCGGGGGACGCCTGGGTGCCCGGCTTCCCTCCGCGCCGCCGCCCGGCCGGCTCGCCGCCGCGGTCCTCCAGTACGTCGCGGAGGGCCCCGGCGAGCAGGACGAGACACCCGTTGGTGAGGCCGAGGGCGAGTCCGGGCCACAGGATGAGGAGGGGCGCGCGCTGGATGTTCTGGAACGCCTCGTTGAGCATCGCGCCCCAGGTCGCGGCCGAGCCGCTGCCGACGCCGAGGAACTCCAGACCGGCCTGGAGGCCGATGGCGATTCCGGCGACGAGGGCCACCTGGATGATGAGGGGGCCGCGGACGACGATCAGGATGTGCCGGGCGACGATCCGGGTGTCGGACAGTCCGGACACCTTCGCGGCGTCGACGTACAGCTCCTTGCGGACGTTGGCGACGATGCCGCGGACCAGCCGGAAGAAGCTGGGGGCCACGAGCACCCCGAGCACGATCATCAGTACCCAGACGTTCGGGCCGAGGATGGCGCGGGAGGCGAGGAGCACCACCATTGCGGGCAGTGCCATGACGAGGTTGACGGCCCAGTTCGCCACGGAGTCGAACCGGCCGCCGTAGTAGCCCGCGTACAGTCCGGACGGCACGCCGAGCGCGAGTGCGATCGCCAGGGCGATCACCGCCCCGCCCAGGGTGTTGCGTCCGCCGTACAGGATGCGCGAGAGGATGTCCCGTCCCGCGGAGTCCATGCCCATGGGGTGCGCGGCGTCGGGCGTGGCGAACGCGTCGCCGAGCGAGGAGACGTCCGGGGCCTGCGGGGCGAGCAGCGGCGCGAGGACGACGCCGGCGACGAGCAGGAGCAGCACCCCCGCGGAGAGTGCGCCGAGCGGGTTGCGCAGGAGCCTGCGCAGGCCGCCGCCGGCCGGGAGGTTCCCGCTCATGCGGCCCTCGCCTTCGGGTTGAGCCAGCCGATCATGGTGTCGACCAGGAGGTTGATCAGGACGACACCGATCACCGTGAACATGACCAGCGCCATGATCACGGGGATGTCGCCGCGGGTGGTGTAGGTGACGGTCATGCTGCCGATCCCGGGGAGACCGAAGATCTGCTCCACGAGGACCGCGCCGCCGAGCAGGCCGACGAACTGCATGCCGAGGACCGAGAGCGCGGGCGCGGACGCGTTGCGCAGGACGTGCCGGAACACGATCCGGGAGGTGGGCAGTCCGCGGGCGCGCAGGGTGCGGACGTAGTCCTGGCGCAGTACGTCGACGACCGCGCCCCGGACCTGCTGCGAGACGCCGGCGACGGAGGCGACCGCGAGGGAGAGGACCGGCAGCGTGATGGTGGAGAGCCAGCCGCCGGCCGACTCGGTGAAGGGGGTGTAGCCGATCGCCGGGAACCAGTTCAGGTTGACGGCGAAGACCAGCACGATCACCAGGGTGACGAGGAACCCCGGCAGGGCGTATCCGATCACCCCGAGGATCTGTACGAAGCGGTCGGCCGCCCCGCGCCGGACGCCGGCCCAGACGCCGAGCAGGAACGACACGACGGTGGTGACGAGCGTGACGCCCAGCGTGAGGCTCGCGGTGACCGGCAGCCGGCTCGCGACCGCGGTCCCGACGTCCTCACTGGTGAACCAGGAGGTGCCGAGGTCGCCGCGGACGGCGTGCGCCAGCCAGTCGGCGTACTGCGCGAGGACGGGCCGGTCCAGGCCGAGCGAGGCGTTCTTGGCGTCGACGGCCGCCTGGTCGGCGCCCTGGCCGAGGAGTTGCCTGCCGACGTCGGCGTCGGAGACCGACAGCAGCAGGTAGGAGAGGAGGGAGATGACGACCAGGAGCACGGCCCCCGCCGCGATCCTTCGGGCGATGAAGTTCAGCATGGCACTCGGTATCTGTTCGGCACTCTGCGGTTCGGGGCCGGACGCCGGGGGCGGCCCGGCCTCACGGGCCGCCCCCGGCGGGGCCTCATGAGGCGGGGGCGTAGTTGTAGATCGACGGAACGGCCATGCCGGACTGCGGTGTGATCTTCACCGTGCCGTCCGAGACGTGCAGGTAGGTCATCCGGTAGAAGGGCACGAACCAGCCGTCCTCGACGAGGTGTTCGTTGAGCTGCTTCGCCGCCTGCTCAGCCTCCGCTCCCGTGCCGGTCTGGATCCGCGGGACGAGCTTCTGCACGGTGGCGTCGGTCGTGCCGAACATGTTGAACGCGCCGGGGGTCACCAGCTCGTTGACGACGACCCAGTCGGACGAGGACTGCCCGATGTTCATGACCATGCCGGAGTAGGCGCGGTCGGTGAAGACCTTCTGGATGGCCGAGCTGCCGTCCAGGTCGTCCCAGACCAGCTTGATGCCGATGGCCTTGAAGTCGGTGACGAGGGACGCGGCCAGGGCGTCGTTGACGATCGCGGAGATCCGGGGGAGCTTCAGCGTGAAGCCCTTGGCGTACCCGGCTTCCTTCAGCAGGCCCTTGGCCTCGGCCGGGTCGTGGGCGTAGTGGGTGTCCAGCGCCGGGTCGTAGCCCTGGGTGTCGGGGCCGAAGACCTGGTCGGTGACCTTGCCCCGCTTCTGCCGGATGGTGGAGAGCATCGTGTCGCGGTCGATGGCGAGGTTGAGTGCCTGACGGACCCGGGGGTCCTTGAGCGCGGGGGTCAGCGCGCCCGCCCGGTCGAACAGCAGCAGCCCCTGGAAGTCGAACTCCTGCTTCGTCGTCTTCATCCGGGAGTCGGACTCGATGCTGATCTGCTGGTCGGCGCTCTGCAGGAGGGCCGCGTTCACCTGGCCGGTCCTGAGGCCGTTGACGATCGCCGTCTCGTTGTCGAAGAAGCTGATCGTGAGGTCCTCGTAGGGCAGCTCCTCGCCCCAGTAGTCCTTGTTGCGCTCGTAGACCCACTTGGTCCCGATGGTCGTCCTCGCCTTGACGAGGCGGTAGGGGCCCGTGCCGTCGGGGGTGGTCTTGAGGCTGTCGGCCTTCGCGAACTTCGCCGGGTTCGCCATCAGGCCGGCCGCGTCACTCAGGTAGAACAGCATGGCCGGGTTGGCCTGCTTGAGTTCGAGGGTCACATGGGTGGGGTCCACGACCTCGACCGCTTCCAGGTCGTTCAGCCACTTCGCGTCGGCGCCGCCGCCCTTCTTGAAGTGCTCCATGTTGGCCTTGACCGCCGCCGCGTCGAAGGCGGTGCCGTCGGCGAACTTCACGT
Organism: Streptomyces sp. NPDC102451; assembly: GCF_044765485.1. Lineage (NCBI taxonomy): Bacteria > Bacillati > Actinomycetota > Actinomycetes > Kitasatosporales > Streptomycetaceae > Streptomyces > Streptomyces sp. NPDC102451. The sequence goes on from NZ_JBIWKD010000004.1 coordinate 249,915, forward strand.
CGTCGCGCAGGGTGAGGGCGAGCTCGGTGGCGTCGTCGTCGTACGTCCACCTGGTGGCGAGCATCGGGCTGAACTCACCGTTCGGCTCCCGCTTGAGCAGGGTGTCGTACGTGGCCTGGAAGAACGGCAGCGCGCTGCCGACGGCGTGCGCGGGGTCCAGGCTCTGCGGGAAGGTCAGGGTCGCGATGTCCAGCTGAGAGCTGCCGGAGCTCTTGGTGCCCGAGCCCGCGCATCCCGCGAGGGCGAGGGAGATCGCCAGGGCGGCGGCGAGAGCCGCGCTCCGAGTGGTTCTGCTCATGAGATTCGCTCCGTCTGGAGGGCCGGGGAAGGACGTCCCGGGTGAGAGTGGCGGTGAGCCTACACACGGAATTAACCAGTTGGTAGGTTTTTACGGTGCGAGTTCGGCCGCCTGGTAAATTCCGGGGCAACATGGCGAACCCGCAGGTCAGGACGGACACAGCGGACCGCTCGCGAGGCCGGCCCCGCGAGCGGCTGGGCGGACGGCTGCCCCACGACGACAGGAGGCCGCCGAGTTGAGCGACCGATCCGAGGACGCCCCGCAGCGCCTGTCGAAGGGCGAGCGCACGCGCGCCCGCATCCTCGACTCGGCGACGGAGCTCTTCTCCCGTACCGGCTTCAACGCCGTCTCGCTGCGCGACATCGCCGCGCACGCCGGGATGACCCACGCCGGGCTGCTCCACCACTTCCCGGGCAAGGAGGCGATGCTCCTCGAAGTGCTGGCGCAGCGGGACCGTACGGACGCCCAGACCGTCTTCCCCGACATCGTCCGGCCGGGCACCCCGGCCCAGGCGTCCGACCGCCTGCGCGGCCTGATCGACCTGGTGGTGCGCAACAGCCGTACGCACGGAATGGTCGCGCTCTACACGAAGCTGTCCGCCGAGGCGACCGACCCCGGCCATCCCGCGCACCACTACTTCCGGGAGCGCTACCGCGTCGTCAGGGCGGAGCTGACCGGACTCGTCGGGGACCTGCAGGCCGAGGCGGACACCCCCGCCGACGTGGAACCCGCCGTGGTGGCCGTCCAGTTGCTCGCACTGATGGACGGCCTCCAGACCCAGTGGCTGCTGGAGCCCGAGGCCGTGCCGATGGAGGCACTGGTGCGCACCTTCCTGGCCCGGCTCGGGCTCGCCACCGACGACGGCGCGGCGAGGGGCTCCGTCAGCGCGTGAGCGTCGCGAGTGCGGCATCGGCCGTGCTTCTGTGCCCGGCGGCGTTGGGGTGGAACCCCGCCGCCTCCGCCGTGTCCTCGGGCTCGATCCAGCGGACACCCGCCGGCTTGCACGCGTCGTGCCCGACGGAGGGTGCGTACGCGTCGACGTAGACGTCCCGCTGCGCCCCCGCCTGCTGCGCGAGCATCGAGTTGAGCTGCTTCTCCTTGTCCCGGATCCAGGGGAAGTCGCCGGTCGCGAGGGGCACGGTGGGACGGCAGGCCGTGCCGTCGTCGGGGAAGATCGCGGGGTATCCCACGACCAGCACCCGGGCCTCGGGCGATCTGCCGTGGATCTCCGCGAGCACCGCCGCGATCTTCGGGGCCGTGGAGGCGATGCGGGCGCCGATGGCGTCGGTGCCGAGCAGGGTGTAACTGCTCTTGCAGGGGGCGCCGTTCGGGGCGAGCTGGGCGAGGATGACGCAGCGGGTGAGGATGCCGACCAGGTCGAGGTCGTTGCCGCCGATGCCGAGGGTGACCAGGGTCGTGTCGGGGCGCAGCGCGTCGAGCTGCGGGGGCGCCGTCGCCTGCGGGTTCGTCATGTGGGTGGTGTCGGCCCCGGCGCAGGTGGCGTCGGTGAACGAGGCCGCGCCGAGCTCGGCCGCGATCAGGGACGGGTAGTTCCTGGCCGAGCGGCCACAGGTCGCGTCGGTCTGCTCGGGTATGCCCGGTCCGGAGCTGAAGGAGTCGCCGAGCGCGACGTACCGCACGGCTTCCTGGCCCCGCCCGCCCGGTCGTTCCGCGGGGCCGGCGGCGGCGGCTCCCGCGGAGGCGGCCAGCGCCGCCATGACGGTGGCAGCGGCGAGCGCGACGCGCGCGGCCCGGCGGGTGCGGCCGGGGCGGGCGGCAGGTGAAGTCGGCTGACTGGCAGGGGGCATGACCGTTCCTCGTTTCGTTCAGGGAAAGGAGGCGCGGCCTCAGGACGCGGTGCACTGCACGGTCCCGGAGCGGCGCGGCTCGAGCGCGAAAACCGTACGTTGAACGGTTTCTGATCGTCAAGGGGTCGCACAGAGGTCGGCACACCGCCTCTGCGCCGTACGGATGACGCGCGAACGCCCTTCCTCGGCACCTCTTGACGTCTAAAACCGATCAATTTACGGTTTTCGGATCGGCGCGGTCACCGGGACCGCCCCGCCCGGCAGCCCCGCCCGCCGCCCCGCCGCCTCACCCGCCCCTTCACCCGCCCCGACCCGTTAGGTGCCGCATGACCCAGCAGACCCCGCCTCCCCCGGCCGTGGAACCGGCCGTTCAGCGGCTCTCCCTCGCCGAGAAGGCCTCCCTGACCAGCGGCGCAGGTGACTTCGTCACGGTGTCCGCACCCGAGGCGGGCATCCCGGCCGTCACCATGTCCGACGGCCCGCACGGACTGCGGCTCCCGAAGGAGAGCGGCGACGGCGGTCAGGTGGATCTGCACAGCGCCGCCCCCGCCACCTGCTACCCGCCCGCCGTGGCGCTCGGCAGCAGCTGGGACCCGGAGCTCGCCCGTCGGGTGGCGGGTGCGCTCGCCGACGAGGCGGCCTCGCACGGGATCCGTGTCCTGCTCGGCCCCGGCATCAACATCAAGCGGTCCCCGCTGTGCGGACGGAACTTCGAGTACTTCTCCGAGGACCCGCTGCTCACCGCCGAGCTGGGCGGCGCCATGGTGCGGGGGCTCCAGGAGGGGGGCGTCGGCGCGGCACTCAAGCACTTCGCGGCGAACAACCAGGAGACCGACCGCATGCGCGTCAGCGCCGACATAGACGAACGCCCGCTGCGCGAGATCTATCTGCGGGCCTTCGAACGCATCGTCCGCCGCGACCGCCCCTGGTCCGTCATGTGCTCCTACAACGCGGTCAACGGCACCCTGCTGTCCCAGAACCCGCGGCTGCTCACAGGCATCCTGCGTACCGAGTGGGGCTTCGACGGCGTCGTGATGTCCGACTGGGGCGCCGTACGCGACCGGGTCGCCGCCCTGCGCGCCGGGCTCGACCTCCAGATGCCGGGCACCCACGGGCGTACCGACGCGGAGGTCGTCGCCGCGGTGACGTCGGGAGAGCTCGACGAGTCGGTGCTGGACACCTCCGTCGAGCGGCTGGCCCGCTTCGCCCGGCGGGCGGACGAGGGCGTACGGACCGGCCCGTGGATGCCGGCCGACGAGCACCACCACCTCGCCGGGGAGGCCGCCGACCGGTGCGTCGTACTCCTGAAGAACGAAGGTGACCTCCTGCCGCTCGACCCGTCGAGCGGCAGCGTGGCCGTCATCGGCGAGCTGGCCCGCACCCCGCGCTACCAGGGGGCGGGCAGCTCCCAGGTCACCCCGACCCGGCTCGACACACCTCTGGACCAGCTGCGCGAACTGGCCGACGGCGCCCGCGTGGAGTTCGCCCCCGGCTACCCGCACCCCGGCGCCACGGCAGGCGGGACGGCCGAGGCCCTCGGCGACGAAGCCGTGCGTCTGGCGGCGGACAGCGACACCGTGGTCGTCTTCCTGGGCCTGTCGGCAGCCGACGAGTCGGAGGGCTTCGACCGCGACCACATCGACCTGCCCGACGACCAACTGCGGCTTCTGGCACGCCTGGTGGCGGTGAACCCGCGGGTCGCGGTCGTGCTGTCCAACGGCGGCGTGGTGCGCACCGCGCCCTGGCACGACACCGTGCCCGCACTTGTCGAGGGCTGGCTGCTCGGCCAGGCGGGCGGCGGCGCGCTGGCCCGGGTGCTCTTCGGCGCCGTCAACCCGTCGGGCAAGCTGGCGGAGACCGTGCCGCTGCGCCTGGAGGACTCACCGAGCCATCTCTCCTTCCCCGGGGAGGAGGGGCATGTCCGCTACGGCGAGGGCGTCTTCGTCGGGTACCGGGGTTACGACGCCGCGGCCCGTGAGGTCGCCTTCCCCTTCGGCCACGGCCTGTCGTACACGTCCTTCGCGTACTCCGGCCTGCGCGTCGCACCGGCCGGTGACGCGTTCACCGTGACCGTCACCGTCACCAACACCGGCCGCCGCGCAGGACGCGAGGTCGTCCAGATCTACAGCAGCGGCCCGGCCGGCTCCGCGGTCGCCCGCCCTCCGAGGGAGCTGCGCGGCTTCGCGTCCGTGACCCTGGCCCCCGGTGGGAGCACCGAGGTGGCCGTGGAGGTGGCACGCGGTGAACTCGCCTACTACAGCGCACGCGAGGGAACCTGGCGGGTCGAGGGCGGGGAGTACGGCTTCGAGGCCGGCTCGTCCTCCCGGGACATCCGGCAGTCGGCCGCCGTCAGCGTGTCGGGCGACCCCTCGGGCCTCGCGCTGAACGGCCGCAGCACCATCGCGGAGTGGCTGAACCATCCGGTGGGGGGCCCGCTGCTGATGGAGCGGTTCATGGCCGCCCGCGCCGAGGCGGGGGCGGCCGCCGGTGCCATGGAGGACCCGGCGATGGCACGGTTCCTGGCCGGGATGCCCCTGGATGTGATCGCCGAGTTCCCGCAGAGTCCCGTGGGGCCGGAGGGCGTGGTGGAACTGACGGCGCTGGCCGCCGCCGGAACGTCCCCTCGGAACGCGTGAGATGACAGGGCGCCCGAGGGTGGAGGGAACCGTGCGGCCCGGCTGGGAGGCCGTGCGGGACGCCTTCGGACAGGGGCAGGCGCGGGACCACGGTCATGCCCAGCTGGCCGTGCACCACCACGGCCGTCGGGTCGTGGACCTGTGGACCGCGGGCCCGGCGGCCACGGGCAGCGGAGGAATGGGGGCCACCGGCTCCGGGGGCCCGGGTACAGGGGTCCCGGGCCCCCGGCCGTTCGGCCCGGACTCCGTCGGCGTCCTGATGTCGGTCTCGAAGGCCCTGGTCGCCGTCTGCGCGCACCTCCTGGCCGAGCGCGGCGCCCTGGACCTGGACGCGCCGGTCGCCCGCTACTGGCCGGAGTTCGCCGCTGCGGGAAAGGCGGACACCACGGTCGCGGACCTGCTCGCCCACCGGGCGGGCCTCCCCGCGTTCACCGCGGATCCCGGGGGCGCTCCCCTGCCGGCCCTGCTCGACGGCGGCGCGCGGGTGCGGGCGCTCGCGGAGATGCAGCCGGTCTGGCAGCCGGGTTCGGCGTTCCTCTACCACGCGTTGACCTACGGGCATCTGGTCGGTGAGGTCGTCCGCCGGGTGTCGGGGCGGAGCGTCGGCCGGTTCTTCGCTGACCAGGTGGCCGGGCCGCTGGGGCTGGACCTGTGGATCGGCCTGCCGCGGCGGGAGGAGCACCGGTTCGTACCGCAGTCCGCCGGCCCGCCGCCCACGGCCGAGCGGATCGCGGCGGCCGTCAGTGGCCTCGGCCTGGGGCCGGACCATCCGCTCGCCACCTCGCTGCGGGCCTCGTCCGCCGAACTGGCCAGGGTCACCCGCGCGTTGGACCGGAGGGAGGGGCGGGCCGCCGAGATACCCGGCGCGGGTGCCATCGGGAACGCCCGCTCGCTCGCACGGCTGTACGCCGCGCTCATCGGCCCCGTGGACGGCGTACGGCTGCTGTCGTCCCGGACCGTGGACCTGGCGCGCACTCCGCACACCGACCATCTGCCGCAGCCCGCCCCGCTGCACCGGTTGGACGGCCCCGACCGCGCGCGCTTCGGGCTCGGCTTCGAGCTGCCCCGCCCCGGGGAGCCCCTGCTGGGCGACGGCTCCTTCGGGCACGCCGGCGCGGGCGGGCGCCTCGGCACGGCCCACCCGGAGAGCGGACTCGCGGTCGGTTACGTCTGCACGGCGATGTCCTGGGACCCGTCGGCCGGCCCTGATCCGCGCTGGGTGCCGTGGACGGCGGCCGTCCGGGAAGCGGCGGGGATCCCGGCCGTCGCCTGACACGGGCAGAGGCGTTCCCGGCGGTGGGGCGCGGATACCGGCGGAACGTCCCGCCCGTGCCCGCGCTCCGCCTCAGCCCTCCGCGTCGAGGGTGAGCAGCCGCATGATGTCGTCGATCGGCTGCTCCATGTCCGTCGTACGGTCGATGAGCCACTGGAGCTGGATGCCGTCGGCCACCGCGAGCAGCAGCACCGCGAGCCGCTCGGCGGGGATCTCCGTGGTCATCCGCCCCTCGTCCATCCGCGCCTGCACGAAGCCGGCGACGCGCTCACGCAGCACCGGATAGCGCTCCGCGAAGTGCGCGTGCGCCGGGTGCTCGGGGTCGCCGGCCGCCGCCGCCATGGAGACGAACAGCTCGACCAGACCCGGGGTCTTCGCGCCCTCCCGGATGATCTCGCGGTAGCTCTCGGGACTGGTGCGCTCGTCCTGCCGCGCCCGGGCGGTCTCGTCGCGCATCCGGAGGACCTGGGTGAGCAGGTCCTCCTTGGAGCTGAAGTAGTGCATCAGGCCGGGCAGGCTGAGGCTGCACTTGGCGGCCACCTTCCGCAGGGACGTGCCGCGGTACCCCTCGGTGGCGAAGATCTCCAGGGCCGCCTGGAGGATCTCGGTGCGCTTCGCCTCGCCCTTTTCGTACGGGCCCCGTTTCGCCATGCCCAGCAGCCTAACGGGCGGCGCGGACACGGGCGGATCCGGCCGCCGGGCGTCCGTCCGGGTCACCTGGACCGCGTACGTCGGGGATGCGACCGGACCGGGCGAGCGAGCCGAGCCATGCGGCGGACGGCTTGGGCGTCCGGGCGAACGTCTCCGGGTCGACCGCGATCAGTCCGAACGTCGGCCGGTAGGAGCCCCATTCGTAGTTGTCCAGGGCGCTCCAGTGCAGATAGCCGCGTACGTCGATCCCGTCCCCCATGGCCGAGGCGAGGCTCGCCAGCGCCGCCGTGGTGTACGCGATGCGCTGCTCGTCGTCGGCGGTGGCGATGCCGTTCTCCGTGACGAGGACCGGAACGCCCGGGCCGACGACCTCGGCGGTGTGCCGTACGGCCTCCCCCAGTGCCTCGGGGTAGACCTCCCAGCCGGTCAGCGTGGTGGGCACGCCCTGCGGGACGGGCAGCGGGCCGTCCGTCCCGATCCGGTGGCGCGTGTACGCCTGGACGCCGATCCAGTCGTCCTCCCGCGCGGCCTCCAGATAGATGTCCTCACGTGACCGGGCGTACGCCGCCATGGCCTCCGCCGCGCCGGGTTCGGCCTGGTAGGCCTGGTTGGCGACCGTCCACCCCACCTGGAGTGCGGGGTCGGCCACCTTGAGGACGGCGGTGGCGGCCCGGTGGGCGCGGATCAGTGCCTGTGCGACGGCGGCGTCCGGCTCGGCGGAACCGGGGTCGAGGGTGACGCCGGTCCGCTCGCCGCCCTCCGGCCGCCCGGAGGCGTCGTCCGCCGCGAGGCCGGTCCGCCGGATCAGGGTGTGCATCAGCGCGATCATGTTCGGCTCGTTGATGGTGGCCACATGACGGACGCCCGGCAGCAGGATCTCCGTGGCGACGCGCGCGTACGAGGCGAACAGCTCCGCCGAGTCGGGCGAGGCCCAGCCGCCGAGGGCGCTGAACCACCGCGGGGAGGTGAAGTGGTGCAGCGTCACCACCGGGGTCAGCCCGCGCTCCAGGGCCCCGCGCACCATGGCGCGGTAGTGCGCGACGGCGGCCCGCGACACCTGGCCGCGCTCGGGTTCGACACGGGCCCACTCGATGCTGAACCGGTAGGCGTTGAAGCCGAGTCGGGCGAGCAGGTCCATGTCCTCGGGCCAGCGGTGGAAGCTGTCGGCCGCGTCTCCGCTGCGCTCCGCCACGAAGGTGCCGGGCCGGTTCTCGATGGCCCACCAGTCGCTGGAGACGTTGTTCCCCTCGACCTGGTGGGCGGAGGTGGAGGCGCCCATCAGGAAGCCTTCCGGGAGTGCGAGTCCTGGCCCGGTCGGGGGCGTCATAGGGGAGCTCCTTCCGCATCGGAGCAGGGCCCGCAGAGGCCTGCGCCCCCACTCCGTGAAAAGCGTTCATTGATCGGTTTTCGTGTTAGCGTACAGGCGCACCTGGCCTGCAGGAAGAGGCAACGACCTCGGCACCCCACCGCAGGCGCCCGGTTCACCCATCCGCAGAGAGCAGCCGGTGGAGGAGAGCATGAACGCCGTCATTCCCCAGCCCGAGCGGCAGGACACGACCGCCCCCGGCCCGGGTCCGCACCCCGACGGGCCCTGGCGGATCCATGTGGAGGACGACCGCCTCACCGCGATGGCCGGGACCGTCCGGGCCCTGCTCGAACCCCATCTCGGCTCCGGTGCGCACGACCCGGCCGCGCCCGCCACCCTCACGCTCGGCCTCGACGGGACGCTCCCGCCGCACGACGGGACGGTGGGCGTCGCCCCGTGCGGGGCCGCCGCGCCCGTCGACGAGTCGTACCGCCTCACGGTCACCGGCTCCGGCATCACCTGCCGGGCGGCCACCCCCACCGGGGTGTTCCGGGCGGCGGCCACGGCGCTCCAGCTGATCGCCACGTCCTCCGGGCCTCTCCCCCGCCAGGAACTGCGCGACGCCCCCCGCTACGCCTGGCGCGGCCTCCTGATCGACCCGGCGCGCCACCACCTCACGCCCGGCGAGGTGCGCCGGATCATCGACCTGGCGGCGCTCTACAAGCTCAACGTCCTGCACCTGCACCTGACGGACAACGAGGGCTGGCGCCTCGAGATCCCCGGCATCCCCGAGCTCACGGAGAGCGGTCCGGACGGCGTCCCGCGCGACTTCTACACCGCCGAGGAGTACCGCGCCCTCCAGCGGTACGCCGCCGAGCGCTTCGTGACGGTCGTCCCCGAGATCGACCTGCCCGGCCACTGCGCCACCCTGCGTGAGGCGCTGCCGGGGCTCCCGGACGCACCGGCGCCCGAGGGCCTGAAGGGCCGCTTCCCGTACGTCCCGCCCCTCGACCTCACGGACCCGGGCACCCGGAAGACCGTGGCCTCGGTCCTCGCCGGCGTGTGCGGCATGACCGAGGGCCCGTTCGTGCACATCGGCGGGGACGAGGCCGTCGGGGCGACCGCGGACAGCTTCGCGCACGCGATCCGGGAACTCCGTTCGCTGGTGCGGGAGTCGGGGAAGCGCCCGCTGGGCTGGCAGGAGTCCTCACGTGCCGGTGTCGGCCCGGACGACATCGCCCAGTACTGGGTGGACGTGCCGATGATGGACCTGCCGGACACCCCCGAGGAGCTCGCCGACCGCCCCGAACTGCTCGCGGCGGGCCACACCCCCGAACTGATCGCGGCGCTCAAGAGGTTCTTCGCCCCCAGCGACGACGACCTCGGCCGCGTCCTCGAAGGCGGCGGGCGCGTACTCCTGTCACCGCAGTCCCACCTCTACCTGGACCGCGCTTACGCCCCCGAGGTCGTCCCGCCCGCCCAGGCGCCGGCCGCCGCACGCCTCGGTTTTCCCGCGTACCGGCCGCTCGGCGTCCGGCACACCGCCGTCTGGGACCCCGCCTCCCACGCCGTCCCCGACGACCGCGTCGCGGGCGTCGAGGCCACGGTCTTCGGCGAGTCGGTCGAGGGCCTCGACGATGTGACCTTCCTGCTGCTGCCCCGCCTGCCGTCCGTCGCGGCGGCCGCGTGGACCGGCCGCGCACCCCGCTGGGACGACCACCGCGCCCGGGTCGCCCGCCACGCGCGCCTCTGGCGGCAGCGCGGGATCGGCTACCTCGCGTCGGCGGAGATCCCCTGGGACGAGGCCGGAACCGATTCCCGAGGCTGACATCTCCCGTCCCGCGCGCGGCAGTTCACCACCGGTACCGGCGGGCCCGCACCGCCGTCGGGGGCGGGCCCGCCGTGCGCTCAGGCGCGGGAGCGACGGCCGCCCAGGAGAAGGGCGGTACCGCCGGTGAGAGCGAGCAGTGCGGCACCGGCGAGGGCCGGCGTCTCCGTGGAGGCACCGGTACGGGCGAGACCCGGACGGGCGGCGTGGGCGGCCTGGAGGATCAGGTCGGTGACATCGCCGGGGTCGGTCTCCATGACCGCGTGCGGGGCGTCCACCTCGACGGTGGTGGAGCCGGCCCGCTCGGCCATGAACCGCAGGTTCTCGGTGCCGATGGTGCGGTCGTCGGTGGCGACCAGGTACCAGGACGGGATCGTCTTCCAGGCAGGCGTCCCGGACTTCTCCGCGCCGGTCACCGCGGTCGCGGGGCGCTGGGCCGACGCCAGGACGTCCGCCCTGCTCGCGTCCAGCCGGTTGCTCAGGAACACGTCGCTGAACTTGTCGGGCTTGATGTACAGGTCGACGTCGGTGGGCCCGCCGCCGAGCGATACGGCGTCGAGCGCGGTGGGAATCGGCGCCGCGGGGTCGTCCGTGAGCCGGCTGCCGGGGTACTTGGCCGCCAGCTGGAGGGTGGCTTCGCCCCGGTCCGGGGCGAACGCGGCGATGTAGACGAGGGACTTGACGTTCGGGTTGCCGGTGGCCGCGTTGCTGATGACGGCGCCGCCGTAGGAGTGGCCGACCAGGACGATCGGACCCTTGATCGACTTCAGCCGGGCCGCGAGGTAGGCGGAGTCGCCCGACAGGCTGCGCAGCGGATTGGCGGTGGCGACCACCGGATACCCCTTGGCCTGGAGGCTCTCGGTCACCTCACTCCACCCCGAGGCGTCCGCCCAGGCGCCGTGCACCAGCACGACGGTCGGCTTGGCGCTTTCGTGCGACTCCCCGCGGCCGGAGCCTTCGGATGCCGCCGAGGGGCCGGCGGATATCAGCGCCGCCGCGGGGAGGAGCAGGGCGAGGGGGAGAACGCGTCGCATACGTGCGGGCCTTGGCTGCGTCATGACCACTCTTTCGAGGAGGAGGGGGCCGAATGCTGATGACACTGCCGCCGTGAGGAACGCCTGGCACCGTCAGACGGTCCGGGCGGGTGAACGATTCACGCGTTATTTCACGAAATGATGCTTTTTGCGCTTGAAGGTATCGTTTGTAGCGTTTGGTTACGGTCTCGGCCTCCTCGGTGATGGCGTTTCCCGCCCCTGGGAGGCACACGGGTTCCCGCACGTCTCACCGCACGAGCGATTCCAGCGGAAGGAACGGCCATGGGCACGATCACCACGATCGACGGCACGGACATCTACTACAAGGACTGGGGTCCGCGCGACGCCCGGCCGATCGTGTTCCATCACGGCTGGCCGCTCAGCGCGGACGACTGGGACAGCCAGATGCTCTTCTTCCTCGGCCACGGCTTCCGCGTGATCGCCCACGACCGGCGGGGTCACGGGCGCTCCAGCCAGAGCGCCGACGGGCACGACATGGACACCTACGCCGCCGACGTGTGGGCGCTGGCCGAGGCGCTCGACCTGCGGGGAGCGGTGCACATCGGCCATTCCACCGGTGGCGGCGAGGTCGCCCGGTACGTCGCCAGATCGGAGCCCGGGCGGGTGGCGAAGGCCGTGCTCGTCAGTGCGGTGCCGCCGGTCATGCTGAAGTCCGCGTCGAATCCGGGCGGCCTGCCGATCGAGGTCTTCGACGGGTTCCGCGCCTCCCTCGCGGCCAATCGCGCGCAGTTCTACATCGACGTGGCGGCGGGGCCGTTCTACGGCTTCAACCGCCCCGGCGCCGAGGTGTCGCAGGGGCTGATCGACAACTGGTGGAGGCAGGGCATGCGGGGTGCGGCCAACGCCCACTACGAGTGCATCAAGGCCTTCTCGGAGACCGACTTCACCGAGGACCTCAAGAAGATCGAGGTACCGGTCCTGGTCGCCCACGGCACCGACGACCAGGTCGTGCCCTACGAGGACGCGGGCCCCCTGTCGGCGGAGCTTCTGCCGAACGGCAGGCTGAAGAGCTACGAGGGCTACCCGCACGGCATGCTCTCGACGCACCCGGAGGTCCTCAATCCCGACCTCCTGGCGTTCGTGAACGAGTAGGGACTCAGGGGGCGCCGTCCGCCGCGGGTGACGCCCCCCGGCGCAGCAGCGCCGGATCGGTCCGCCTCAGGGCCTCCGGTACGTCCAGCCGCCGGCCGGTCCTGTACGCCTCGGCGAATTCCTCGTCGCCGAGCGCGGACCTGGCACGGCGGCTCAGGGCGCGGATCTGCGGATCGGTACGGTCGTGCGCGCCCCGCAGCCGGGCGGCCGCGCCGAGTACGGCTGCCGCGTCGCGGTGGCGCCCGTACAGTGCGGCGAGCCCGGCCGCGGCCACCGCGACCGTCGCGACGACCGGGAGGTCCTTGCTTCCGACCGCCGCCGCGTACGCCCGGAGCATCGCCTCCTCGGCCCCCGGCCCGTCGCCGAGTTCGAGACAGAGCGAGCCCCGCACCGCGGCGATCAGCGCCTGCCCGTGGTCACCGCCGAGCGGGCGCTGCGCGGACAGCCCGGCCTCGGCCGACCCGACCAGTCCGCGGGCGCGTTCCAGGTCACCGGCCTGCACCCACAGCTCGGCCTCGCACGCGTCGAGCAGGATCGCCATCTCCGGCGACGCCGAGCGCAGCACGCGTTCCCGGGTCGCGGCGATCATCCCGACCGCCCGCGCGGTCTCGCCGAGCCGCATGCGCAGACCGATCGCGCGCAGGTCGATGAAGATCTCGTCGCTGACGCCGAGGGCCCCGAACTCGCCGGCCAGCCGCTTGGCCTCGGCCAGGTCGGCCAGTGCGCCGTCGAGGTCGCCGTCGTACTGCCGGAGCAGCGCGCGCAGTGGCAGCGCCGTGGCCAGGGCCCAGTGGTCGCCCGCCCGGGAGAAGCATTCCAGGGCTGTGGTCACGTCGCTGCGGGCCTGGTCGAGCCGGCCCTCGTTCTCGGCGAGATGGGCCCGGGAGATGCGGGCGAATCCGGCCAGCCATACGTCCGGTCCGTCGGCCAGGCGCCGGATGGTCTCGGCGGACGTCCCGGTCTCCTCCAGGGCGGCCAGCCTGACGGTGGTCAGCGCGCCGCCGAAACCGGGAAGCCCGGGGCGGCCCGGCAGCCGGCCGGTGAAGGCCCGCAGTTGCTCGCCCCCGTCCTTGACCGAGTCGCTGAACAGCGCGCTCTGCGGGGCGAGGGTGTTCAGCAGCAGCATCCCCTCCGCGATCGTGTGCTCCACGCCGGGCCGCCCGGTCGGCACCGCGACGGCCTCCCCCAGCCAGTACGTCGCGTCGTCGTTCCGGCCGAGCATCTGCCAGTACCAGGTCAGGTTCACCGCGAGTCCGGTCGCGCCGTCGGCGTCGCCGGTGTCGCAGAGGTGGCGCAGTGCGGCAAGGACGTTGTCGTGCTCCGCGCGCAGGGCACGTAGTGCGTGGAGCTGCCCCGGGCCGCGGAGCTGGGGATCGTGGTGGGCGACCAGCCCGGCGAAGTGCCGGGCGGCCAGGTCCCGTACGCCGGTGAGGGCGTCCTGCCGGGCCAGGCTCTCCAGCCCGTATTCGCGGATCGTCTCCAGCATCCGGTACCGGCCGGTGTCCGGTGCGAGCTGGAGCAGTGACCGGTCGACCAGGTCCGCGAGCAGCTCCGGGACCTTGTCGGCCGGCACCCCGGTGTCCGTACGGACCGCGGTGGCCGAGGCAGGCGTGACACCGCCGGGCAGGACCGCGATGCGCTCCGCGACCGTACGGGCGTCCTCGTGGAGCAGGTCCCAGCTCCAGGCGATGACGGCCCGCAGGGTGCGGTGCCGGGGAAAGGCCGTCCGGCTGCCGGTGGTGAGCAGCCGGAACCGGTCGGACAGCCCGACGGCCAGGTCGGCGAGCGAGAGCGTACGCAGGCGCGCCGCGGCCAGCTCCAGGGCGAGCGGCAGGCCGTCCAGGCTGCGGACGATGCGCAGCACCTCGCCGAGGTTGTGCTCGTCGACGCCGAACCCGGGCCGTACGGCGGCCGCCCGCTCGGTGAACAGACGCACTGACGGCGTACGGCACGCCTGTTGGAGCTCCGCGTCCGGCTCGGGCAGCGGGAGCGGGCCGAGCGGGACCAGGGCCTCGCCGTCGACCGCCAGTGGTTCCCGGCTGGTGGCCAGCACCCGCAGCCCGGCGCAGCGTGACAGCAGCGCCGGGACCAGATGCGCGACGGCGTCGATGAGGTGCTCGCAGTTGTCCACCACGAGCAGACTCTCCCGGCCGTTCAACTGGTCGGCCAGCACGTCCAGCTCGCCGACCGGGTCGCTGCGCAGCTTCGCCGAGGCCTCGAACAGGGCCGAGCCGCGCAGCCCGATGGCGACCAGCAGCGCCCCGCCGACCTTGGCCGGGTCGGTGACCTGGGCGAGGTCGATCAGCCAGGCGCCGTCGCGGTACGCCTGGCGGTGGCGGCGCGCGGCCTCGACGGCGAGGCGCGTCTTGCCCGCACCGCCGGGACCGAGGACGGTGACCAGGCGCCCGGTGGCGAGCAGCGTGTCGATGCGGGCGAGGTCGTCCTCCCGGCCGACGAAGCTGGTCAGCGGCGCGGGCAGGTTGCCCCGCTCCTCCCGCTCGACGGCGTCGGCGGCGGGCGCGGGCCGCTCGGCCCGCAGCAGGCGCAGGTGGCGCTCGCGCAGGGCGGCGCCCGGGTCGGCGCCGAGGGTGTCGGCCAGGGTCTCGCGGAACCGCTCGTACCGTGCGAGGGCCTCGGCCTGGCGTCCCAGGGCGGCGAGCGCGTCCATGAGCAGGGCGGCGGCCCGTTCGTGGACGCGGTGCTCGGCCAGCAGGGCGGTCAGACGGGAGGCGGCGGCGTCGGCACGGCCCAGAGACAGCTCGGCGTCGGCGAGGTCGGCGACGGCCTCGACCGAGACATGGGCCAGCCGGGTCGCGGCGGCGGGCGCCACCGGGGCGATGACGGCGGGCTCGGCGCCGGGACGGTCGCCCCACAGGTCCACGGCCTCGCCTAGCAGGGCTGCCGCGGCGTCCGGGTCGCCGGAGCGCAACCGGTCGCGGCCTGCGGCGGCACGCTGCTCGAACAGCAGCGCGTCCACATCGGCCGTGTCCACGTCCAGCCGGTAACCGCCCCCGAGCCGGGTCACGTCACCGGCCGAACCGAGGGCCCGGCGCAGCCGCGAGACGAGTGCCTGCAAGGCATGGGCGGGACCGGCCGGCGGATCCTCGGTCCAGATCGCGTCGACCAGGGCGCTCTGCTCGACCGCGCGCCCGCCGGCGAGCGCCAGCCGTACGACGAGGCTCCGCAACCGGGCTCCGGGGACGGGCAGGACGGTGTCACCACGAGACGCCTGAAAGGCGCCGAGCAGTGTGAGGCGAAGCCGCGCGTCCCCGTCCATGACCCGATCTTCGCCCGGGCGCGCTCGCGTGGCCAAATCGCGGACGCGGGGCGGCGGCTCCCTGTGTGCCGCCGTGTCAGCGCCGTGTGCGCCCCGTGTGAGCGGCCCGCGCCAGTCTTCGCTGCAGCAGAAGGAACCACCACCGACGACGGAGGAAGAGACTGATGACTGAGACGGTCCCCACCGGCTCCCACGCCACGGACGACGGCTGGGTACGGACATGGGGTGCAGCCCCGCACGCACCACTGGAGGCACTCGGGCCCGTTCCGTCCTTCTCCGACACCACCGTGCGTCATGTGGTGCGCATCAGCGGAGGCGGGCGCCAGGTGCGCGTCCGCTTCACCAACGAGTACGGGACCGCGCCCCTCACCATCGGCGCGGCGCGGGTGGGCGTGGTGGCGCCCGACGGGGTCCGGCCGGGCGGCGACCGTGTGCTGACCTTCGCCGGCAGTCCGACCGCGACCGTCCCGGCGGGCGCCCCGATCCTCAGCGATCCGGTGGACCTGCCCCTGCCCGCCCTCTCGGAGCTGTCCATCGGCCTCTACCTGCCGGAGCGGGTGGAGACCTGCACCTGCCACGCCATGGGGGTGCAGACCTGCTGGGTGATCCCGGGCAACGCCGTGGCCGACCCGACCGACCCCGACATGGCCACGTCCCTGCCTCTGCTGGCCTTCGTCTCGGCGGTGGAGGTGCTTCCCGACGGCCCGGCCAGGACCGTCGTCGTGATCGGCGACTCCCTCACCGACGGCGTGGGCTCGACCCCGGGCACCGACCGCCGCTGGACGGACCGTCTGGCCGAGCGCCTCGCCGAACGCGGCGCGCCCGCCATCTCGCTCTCCAACCAGGGCATCGGCGGCAACCGGCTGCTGAACGACGGCTTCGGCGACTCGGCGCTGGCCCGCTTCGACCGCGACGTACTGGCGACTCCGGGCCTCAGTCATGTGGTGGTGTCCGAGGGCATGAACGACATCGCCGTCTCCTTCGCCCCGCGCGACGACGGGGCCCTCGCCGGGTTCGTCGCGCTCTTCCCTGGCGCACCGGTGACGACGGACGACGTCATCGCGGGCTACCGCCGGCTGATCGCCCGGGCCCACGGACACGGGGTCACGATCTACGCCGCCACGCTCACGCCCTGGGAGGGCGCCGACATGTTCTCGGCGGACGGCGAGAAGGCCCGCCAGGAGGTCAACGGCTGGATCCGCACCGGTGGCGCCTTCGACGGGGTGCTGGACTTCGACGCCGTCTGGCGCGACCCGGCCCGCCCCGCCCGGATCAGGGACGGGTTCCACGCGGACGACCACCTGCACGGCACCGACGCGGGCTACCTGGCCCTGGCGGACTCCGTCGACCTCTCGCTGTTCCGGTGAGGCGCCCGCATTCCTCGGGGCCCCCGGTCCGCTCGACGACCCACACAGAAGGAGATCTCTGATGTACGACGTGACGATCGTGGGAGCCGGCCCGGTCGGCCTGTTCCTCGCCTGCGAACTCGGCCTCGCGGGCTGTTCCGTCCTGGTGCTCGAACGGGAGCCGGAGCTCCGCTCCCCGTGGACGGCGCACCCGCTCGGGATGCGGGGCCTGTCCGCCGCCTCGGTCGAGGCGTTCCACCGCCGCGGGATGCTGCACCCGCTGCTGGCGGCGTCGGGCGTACGCGACGATCCCGGCACGGACCCCGACCCGGAGAAGGCGCCTCCGCCCCGGGGCGTGAGCCACTTCGCCGGCATGATGCTCGACCCGGCCGACATCGACGTCACCGCCCTGCCGTTCCGGCTTCCCGGCCCGGCGACGGAGGGCGTGATGACGACGCTCGAAGCGGTGGGGACGGTGCTGTCCGAACGCGCGGCGGAACTCGGTGTACGGATCGTGCGGGGTGCCGAGGTCTCCGAGGTCACCCAGGACGGGGAGACGGTCAACGCGCGGGCCGGCGAACAGACCTACACCGCACGCCTGTTGGTCGGCTGCGACGGCGGACGCAGCGCGGTGCGCAAGCTCGCGGGCTTCGACTTCGTCGGTACGGAGCCGCAGTTCACCGGCTACACCATGCTCGCCACCATCGCCGACCCCGAGAAACTGAGCCCTGGCTTCACCCTGACGCCGACGGGCATGTACCTCCGGATGCCCACACAAGGGCACGTCGGCATGCTGGACTTCGACGGCGGTGCGTTCGACCGGTCGCAGCCGCCGACACGCGACCACCTCCAGGCCGTCCTGCGCCGCGTGTCCGGCACGGACGTGACGCTCGACGACGTCCGTCTCGCCTCGTCCTTCACCGACCGGGCGATGCAGACGACGACCTACCGTCGGGGCCGCGTCCTGCTCGCGGGCGACGCCGCACACATCCACTCCCCCCTCGGAGCGCAGGGACTGAACACCGGCATCGGCGACGCAGTCAACCTGGGGTGGAAGCTCGCGGCGACCGTGCACGGTCACGCACCGGACGGGCTTCTCGACACCTACACCCGCGAGCGCCATCCGATCGGCGCGCAGGTACTCGACTGGACACGCGCCCAGGCGGCCGTGATGAAGCCGGACCCACAGGCCCAGGCGATCCAGGCACTGGTGCGCGAGGTGCTCGGGACGCGTGACGGAACGACGTACGTGTACAGGCGGACATCGGGCTCGTCGAACCGCTACGACCTCGGCAGCGAACACCCGCTGGTCGGCCGCGACGCCCCGGACTTCCGCCTCCAGGACGGCACCCGTCTCGGCGACCTGACGCAGGACGGGCGGGGCGTCGCGCTCGATTTCAGCGCGGACCGACGCCTGCTCGGTTCGGCGACGGGCCACGAGAGGCGGATACGGTACGTGGCCGGGTCGGCAAGGAACGACCTCGGCTGCGGTGCCGTTCTCGTCCGCCCCGACGGCGTCGTCGCCTGGGCGGGCGACCGCGAACCCGACCGTGCGGCCTTCGAGCGGGCCGCCGGCCGTTGGTTCGGCGCCCCCGCGATGTGACCTCTGCGGTCATCGGGCGACTGTGCTGGGCGGCGTACCGGCCTCGGCCGGACGCCGCCCCCACCCGCATCACCGAGGCAATGCCCCGAAGGAGTGACGCCACCTGATCGAACGAGTTTGGATCCCGGCCACCGGAGCCTGCCCCGCCAATCCCCGTCATGAGAACACGCGTTCACGAAATGCCCGCCATCGGGCCGTTACGGGACCGGATCCGGCGCGTTTTTGGAGCACCAGTGCCACCTCGCGGCCCAGATGGAGGACGCCATGCACCTTGCTCCCACGCGCACCGATCAGCCCCCTGGATTCGAACGGCGGCCCTTCTCCACGCCGCGCGGCGTTGACGACGTCATCGGCCCGGCACGACCGGCTGCGGGGCGGGCGGCATGAGCGAGCCCACCGATGTCTCACCCGACGGTGTCCCGGGGCCGCGCGTCACCCCGCCGCCCGCCGCGACACTTCCCGGCGACTCGCACGACACACCCGGTGCTCCTTCCGGCGCCCAGCAGCCCGCGTCCGACGCGACGAGCGATCCGGGGCCGCAGATGCGGTACGTCGACCTGACCGGCAGTCGCGAAGCGGCCGGCCGCTCGATCCGCATGCGTGACATGGCCCGGCGCCTTCCGCAGCTGGTGCGCCGCTCCCTGGGTCTCGCCTGGCGGGTCGACCGGAGAGCGACCACCGGTCTCCTGCTGTGCCAAGCCACCGCAGGCGTGATGCAGGCCCTGGGCCTGGTCGCCATCAGCGGCACCCTCACCGCGCTCCTCACCGGCGGAGACATCTACCACCGGCTCCTCGACGCCTGGCCGTCCGTAGCGCTTCTGGCCGGAGCCTCCGGGGCACGCGCGCTCCTGGGGATCATCGTCAACTGGCTGTCCTCCCGCCTCGGCCCGCTGATGTCCCGCGAGGCCGAGCAGATGCTGCTCACCGGCTGCGCCGAGGTGGAGTTGTGTGCGTACGACGACCCCGGCTTCAACCGCGACCGCGAGGCCGCCGACCGCGGGGCGCAGGTCACCGGTGACCTGATCGACGAGGGCCAGGACCTCATCGCGTCGGGCGCCAGTTTCCTCGCCGGGGCGATCGTGCTGGCCGGCGTGCACTGGGTCCTCCTCCCGCTCCTGGTGGCAGCCAGCCTCCCGCAGGCCCTGGCCCAGGTCAGTGCCGCCCGTGTGCGCTACCTGGCGAATCTGCGGAGCAACGGCGATCAGCGGATGCTGTCGGTGCTGCGCTGGCACATCTACACGAAGGACGCCGCCGACCAGATCCGCGCGGGCACCATGGCGGGCTTCCTGTCCGGCCGGTACCGGCAGACGGTCTCCCGGATCAACCGTGAGGACAGGGCCGCGGCCGACAAGGGCGCCCGGATGTCCCTGTTCGGAGCGGTGTGCGGAGGGCTGGGATCGGCGGTGGTGTGGGCGGCGGTCGTGTGGCTGCTCGCGACCGGCAGCATCACCGTGGGTCGTGCCGGGACGGCCGTGTTCGCTCTGCAGACGGTCGGTATGTCGGTCCGCGGTCTGGTGTCCGTCGGCGCGCGCGCCGTGCGCACGGGGCTGTACATGGACGACTGGACCGGCTTCCTCGACAAGGCCGGCGGCTTCCGGATGCGTCGGGGCCCCCGCCGTCCCGGTCCGCCGAAGACGATCGAGATCACGTCGGTCTCCCACCGGTACGCCGGCAAGGACCGCGACGCGCTGTCCGATGTCTCGCTCACCTTGCGCCGCGGGGAGGTCACCGCCCTGGTGGGCTTCAACGGTTCGGGCAAGTCGACGCTGTCGAAGCTGGTCAGCGGCCTCTATCTGCCGACGGACGGGCAGGTGCTGTGGGACGGCGTCCCGACCTGCGACGCCGACCCGCAGGCGCTGTGGCAGCAGGTGGCCCTGGTGCCCCAGGACTACGCGCACTGGCCCCTGACGGTCCGCGAGAACGTGACCCAGGGACAACCCGTGGCCGGCGGCGACGCCGCGGTACGGGAGGCGTGCGAGGCGTCCGGTGCCGACGAGGTCGTGGACAGGCTCGGCGCCGGCCTGGACACCCTCCTGGCCCGGGAGTGGCTCAACGGGGAGGAACTCAGCGGCGGTCAGTGGCAGCGCATCGCCCTCGCGCGGTCGTTCTACCGCCAGGCCGGGCTGCTGGTCCTCGACGAGCCGACCGCGAACCTCGACCCACGCGCCGAGCACTCCATCTTCCAGCGGCTACGGGGGCTCGCCCGGGATCGCGTGGTGCTCCTGGTGACCCACCGCATCACCAATGTCGCCGTCGCCGACCGGATCGTGGTCCTCGACGAAGGCAGGATCGTCCAGGAGGGAACCTACGCACAGCTCGCTCAGCAGCCGGGTCTTTTCGAGCAGTTGCTGTCCTACCAGATCACGTCCGAGGAGAACGACGAGAGGCACGGGACACCCGCGTGAGCCGCCCGGTGCCACTCGGAAGACCCCGCCATGAGTCAGCGGTTCAGGCTTCCCTGTCAGCGGCCCTGGCCGCTCTTCGGCCCGATTCCTTCAGGTTCAGGACGGGACGGGAATTCCCTTCCCCGCCACATTCTCATGACCGCCACGGGTGACTTCGATGCCGGCACGGGTGCCCCAGCGGTTGACGTGATGACAGGTGGCCATCGCGTAGAAGTACATCGGCCGCAGGACCAGGGCCCGCCACACCGAGGCCACGGGGGCGAGGGCGAAGAGCAGGAGGGTCTGGTGGAACCGCATGTCGGTACGGTGGACGGTGAACAAGCGCAGAGCCATCAGATAGCTCATCGCGGTGCCGATGACGACGCCTGCCAGCGCGAGAGTACCGACGTGGCCGCGCAGGCCGGGGTCGGCGAGGATCACGGCCGGGATGGCGATGCCGAGGGCGATGTGGACGTACTCGGCGACGGTGCTCCAGAACACGACGCCGTGCAGCGGCATGTAGCGCAGCCACCACAGGTGACGGACCGTCGTGCCGCGCATCCAGCGCATCTGCTGGCGCAAGTAGTGCGAGGGACGCTCGGGGACGAGGGTGAAGACGAGCGACGAGGGCTGGTGGACGGTGTCACCGGCGAGCAGCCCGTAGAAGGTGAGCATGGAGTCGTCGTTCATCTGCATCGGCCGGCCCCGGAACATCTCGCGCTCGTAGACGCCGGCCGCCTCGCGGACGATGCGCGCCCGGTAGAAGGCGAGGGTGCCGGAGTTGATGGTGACCCGGCCCAGGACGGACTGGGCGGAGCGCAGGCCACGGGTGAAGGGCAGATAGAGCAGGTTGGTCATCCGGGCCAGGAGGTTCGCGGCGTGGTTGAGGACCAGAACCTGTCCCGCGACAGAGGTGATCTTCGGGTCGGCGAACGGCTTGAGGCCTTCGGCCACGGCCTCGGAGTCGAGGACGGAGTCGCTGTCGAGAGTGACGAAGACATCGGCGTCGTCGTCCGCGAGGACGTGCATCTGGGCGTAGCGCTTGCCCCGGTTGGGGGTGCGGTCCCAGGTCACCTCGACTCTCCGCGCGGCGGCCCGTTCGAAGAGTTCGGCGCGGATGTCGTCGTACGTCATGGGACTGCCGTCCGGGTACGCCGAGCCGTCGTCGACGACCCGGATCCGGTCGACGGGCCGCGACTGGACCAGAGTTGAGTGCAGACAGGCGCGCAGCGCGTCGGGGTCCTCGTTGTAGACGGGGATCTGCACGGTGACCTTCAGCGCGTCGAGTCGCGCCCGCGACTCGGGGGGCGCGGTCCGGGGGCGCTCCAGCCAGGACAGCGGAACCCACCAGAGCAGCAGGAACGACACCAGCCACGGCATCACGATGCCCTCGCTCCCGCCCACGAGTGCGACGACCGTGCTGTAGATGTGGGCGACTCCCCAAGCCAGGAACGCCGCCAAGGGGATCGCCCCCAGCACCATCACACCGGCCGAGGAGACATGCCAGGCCCGCGGGAGGGAGGCGACTCCTGGCCACCGCTTCGGTACGGCCCTGGCTGACGGCACCTCGGGCGCGGCAGGCTGTCGCTCGCGGCGCGCCTCGACGACGGTGCCGCAGAGGCGGGTGACGCCCCAGACCAGGAACCCCGCCAAGGGGATCGCCCCCAGCACCATCACACCGGCCGAGGAAGCGCGCCGGGTCCATGGCCCGGAGGGCTGCGCGCGGTCGAGCGTCCCGACGGACGGCGTCACTCCTCGACCGGTCCCTTGCCTCGCCTGAACGACATCCTGACCGTCACCGCGCCCAGCAGCACGGCGCTCACGCTCGCGACCACCAGCCAAACCTGACCGGTGGCCAGGCCCGTGGCTGCCAGCGTGCTCCCGGGCCCCACGATCGAACCGTACGGCATTTCGCCTCCTAGGGGATGAATGATGCGATTTGCCTTTTATAGTTGCCATCCCTTCACCGTGCACCCCAGGGGACGCCGCCCGAGGGCGGCTGAAGCGATCGCCCGGGAGTACACACAGCGGGGCGCCGGATCGGACCTGGGCGGTCGACCCGGTGCGTGCTGTCGGCCTTTCTCCCGCAGACCCGCACCGGCGGCTGTGCACTGCGCCTAGGCTCTGGGTTACCTGGCGACCAGGAGCACCGATCCTGTGCCCGAAGACGTGAATGAAGGGAGCGGTCCCCGGTGGCGGATGCGCATGACGAAGAAGTGCTCGCCCGGATCGCCCAAGGGCTCGTCTACACCGAGTCGGAAGCGGCCACGCACGCCTCCGGACGCCGCACGGAGCAGATCTTCGAGTACAACCACACACCTCCGGGTGAGGAGGAGAGGCGTCGGTCCCTGCTCGTCGAGATCTTCGGCTCCGTCGGTGAGCGCACGGTGCTGCTGCCACCGTTCCACGCGGCGTTCGGCAGCAACACCCACGTCGGCGACGACTTCTTCGGGAACGTGAACCTGACGTGTGTCGATGACGTGGACATCCGGATGGGCGACGGCGTCATGATCGCTCCCAGCGTGACACTGACCACGACGGGGCACCCGGTGCATCCCTCGCGCAGAGCCGACTTCGGGCGGTTCTCCGAACCGATCGTGATCGAGGACAAGGTGTGGATCGGCAGCAACGTGGTGGTCCTGCCGGGCGTCCGTATCGGATACGGATCAGTCATCGGCGCCGGCAGCGTCGTCAGCCGCGACATTCCCCCGATGACCGTCGCGATCGGAACTCCCTGCCGCGTGGTCCGCGACATCACGGATGAGGACCTCACCACCCGCCTTGCCGGCCGATAGGCGGTCCCATCCGGCTCGGCGGGCGGGCCCGGCAGGCCGACGACTGCACGACACGGCTGTCCCGTGCGCTGCCCCTCGCGCCGTCACCCATCGGTGGCCGCGCACGACTACTCTTGGTGTCCGGGAGCCAAGTCCTCGATGGCTGCGTCGGCCCCTGCGGGGCGGAAGCCGTCCGAGGACACATATCCCAGGGTGGCGGGGCCGAGCAGTTCGGCAAGCCCTGACTCGGGCGACACGACCACCGTCACACCGCCGGACGGCGCGAGCGAGACGGGTCCAGCGGCCAACGTCTCCCACAGGCCACGCGCACGGACCAGCAACTGATCGGCGCTCATGCCCTGGTCCTGCCACCCCTGGTTCGCCGGGCGCCGGGAATCCGGCCGGCCGGCGTGACCGCAACACGCAATGTTCGACGGGCGATTCTCCCGTCGCCCTCACCGGCAACCGCCGGAGGCGGACCAAGCACTCCGCCCGCTCACAGGTACTGGCACAGGCCCCGAGGCACGTACACCCCGTGCCCAGGATGCCCGACGTACCTGCCCCCCTCGATGACCGGGACACCGCGCGACAGGACCGTCTCGACCCGCCCGGTGATCCGCTTGCCCTCGTACGCCGAATAGTCCACGTTCATGTGGTGTGTCTCGGCCGACAGCACCTGCTCGGCCTCCGGGTCGTACAGCACGATGTCCGCGTCCGCGCCCGGCGCGATCGTCCCCTTCCTCGGGTAGAGGCCGAACATCTGAGCCGGTGCGGCGCAGGCGATCTCGATCCAGCGGCGGCGGGAGATGTGCCCGTCCACCACCGCCTGGTGCAGCAGGTCCATCCGGTGTTCCACGCCCGGCATGCCGTTGGGGATCTTCGAGAAGTCGCCGAGACCCATGTCCTTCTGGCCCTTGAAGCAGAATGGGCAGTGGTCGGTGGAGACGACCTGCAGATCGTTGGTCCGCAGCCCGCGCCACAGTGCCGCTTGGTGCTCCTTCGGCCGGAGCGGCGTCGAACAGACGTATTTGGCGCCCTCGAAGTCCGGCTCGGCAAGGTTGTCGGTGGACAGGAACAGGTACTGCGGGCACGTCTCGCCGAACACGGGCAGTCCCTCGTCGCGGGCGCGAGTCAATTCCGCCAGGGCCTCCTGGGCCGAGACGTGAACGACGTAGACCGGGGAACCGGCGACCTGGCTCAGGCGGATGACACGGTGTGTCGCTTCGGCTTCCAGAAGAGCCCTGCGCACCTCTCCGTGGTATCGCGGGTCGCGTTCCCCTCGCGCGAGGGCCTGCTCCACCAGGACATCGATGGCGATGCCGTTCTCGGCGTGCATCATGACCAGACCGCCGTTCGTGCCCGCTTGCTGCATGGCCCTGAGGATCTGCCCGTCATCCGAGTAGAACACTCCGGGATACGCGGTGAAGAGCTTGAACGAGGTCACGCCTGCCTCGATCAGCTTGTCCATCTGTTTGAGGGACGAGTCATTCACATCGGACATGATCATGTGAAATCCGTAGTCGACCGCGCAGTTCCCGTCGGCCTTCTCGTGCCACGTGTCGAGCCCTTCCCGCAGCGAACCCCCCTTCGACTGGATGGCGAAGTCGACGATCGTGGTGGTGCCTCCCCAGGCGGCCGCCCGGGTTCCGGTTTCGAAGGTGTCGGAGGCCGTGGTGCCGCCGAACGGCATCTCCATATGAGTGTGGCCGTCCACCCCGCCCGGGATGACGTACTTCCCCCGTGCGTCGATGACTCGGTCAGCCGTCCATCCGTGACTGTCGGGAGTGGCCAGAGCGACGACCCGGCTCTCTTCGACGAGCACGTCCACGTGGAGTTCGTCGGACGCGGTGATGACCAGACCACCGGTGATCAGGGTGCGTGCCACAGCTCAGCTCCATTCACTTCGGATCGAGGAATCGCGTGCACGGGGCCGCGACACCACTGCGTGTCAGGACGGCCTCGCCCAGAAGGAGTGAGGGTGCGGCTCATGTACCCCTCCTGGTGCGTGATGGCGTACGGGACGGGGGCCGGCCCCGCGGCGGGGACGCCGCCGCGGGCCCCGGCTCTCAGGTGGCCGCGTGCAGCGCCTCGCCCAGGATCTCCGCGCCCTGCTCGGCCTCGGCGACGGTGAGCGAGAGGGGCGGCGCGATCCGCAGGACGCTGGTGTCGTGGCCGCCGCCCTTCCCGATGAGCAGCCCGCCCTCCCGCGCCGCTTCGAGCACGGCTGCGGCTGCCTCCGGGGCGGCCTCGTCGGTGCCGGGCTTCACCAGTTCGATGCCGATCATGAGCCCTCTGCCGCGCACCTCCCGTACGGCCGGGGAGCTCGCCCCGACCGCGCGGAGCCGTTCGATGAGCAGGCCGCCGACCCGCCGGGCATTGCCCTGGAGGTCGTGCTCCAGCAGGTACGAGAGGTTGGCGAGTCCGGCCGCCATGGTGACCGGGGATCCGCCGAACGTCGAGATGGAGTTGGCGTCCAGGCAGTTCATGACGTCGGCCCGGGCGACGACACCGCCGATGGACATGCCGTTGCCGATGCCCTTGGCGAAGGTGAGGATGTCCGGCGGCCCGCTCGAAGCGTGCGCCTGCCAGCCCCAGAAGTGGTCGCCGGTGCGTCCCCAGCCGGTCTGCACCTCGTCGGAGATCCACAGGATGCCGTGCCGGTCGAGGACTTCCCGGAAGGCGGCGTACAACCCGTCGGGGGGTGCGGTGAACCCGCCGACCCCCTGCACGGGTTCGGCGATCAGTGCCGCGGGGTTCCGGGTGTGTCCGAGCAGGTCCTCCAGGTCGGCCACGCAGGCCTTGATGAACCGTTCGTCGCTCAGCTCCGCGTACGGTCCCCGGCCGCGGACCCCGCCATGGACGTACAGCGTCTGGAGCGGCGACAGACTCGTCGTCGACCAGGACCTGTTGCCCGTGATGGACACGGCCGAGAACGACCTGCCGTGGTAGCTGTTGCGCATCGCCAGGATCTGGTTGGACCCGCGGTAGGCGGTGGCGAGCAGCAGGGCGGTGTCGTTGGCCTCGGTGCCCGAGGTGGTGAAGAAGACCCGGGCGTCGGGGATGCCGGAGAGCGTGGCGATCCGTTCGGCGAGCTCGACCATCGGGCGGTTGAGGTAGAGGGTCGAGGAGTGGATGATCCGGCTGGCCTGTTCGGAGACGGCCTTGGTCACCTCGGGCAGCGCGTGCGCCGTCATGGTCGTGAGGATGCCGCCGAAGAAGTCGAGGTAGCGGTTGCCGTCCGCGTCCCAGACATGACGGCCCTCGCCGTGGGTGAGCTCCAGGGGGTTCCGGTAGTAGAGCGCCAGCCAGTCGGGGCTGACGGCGAGGTGCCGCTCGTGCAGTCCGGTCACGGCTCCACCAGCCCGTCGTACGCGTCGGGCCTGCGGTCCCGGTAGAAGGCCCACTGCTGGCGGACCTGTTCGATCAGCCCGAAGTCCAGGTCGCGTACGACGAGTTCCTCCTCCTTGTCGCTCGCCACATCACCGACGAACTGGCCGCGCGGGTCGACGAAGTAGCTCGTGCCGTAGAAGTCGTTGTCGCCGTACTCCTCCTGGCCGACGCGGTTGATCGCGGCGATGAAGTACTCGTTGGCGACGGCGGACGCGGGCTGCTCCAGCTGCCACAGGTAGCCGGAGAGGCCCCGGGAGGTGGCAGACGGGTTGTACACCAACTGAGCGCCGTTGAGCCCGAGTTGGCGCCAGCCCTCGGGGAAGTGCCGGTCGTAGCAGATGTAGACGCCGACCTTGCCGACGGCGGTGTCGAAGACCGGCCAGCCGACGTTGCCGGGCTTGAAGTAGTACTTCTCCCAGAAGCCCTTGACCTGCGGGATGTGGTGCTTGCGGTACTTGCCGAGGTAGGAGCCGTCGGCGTCGATCACCGCCGCGGTGTTGTAGTAGAAGCCGGACTGCTCGACCTCGAAGACCGGCACGACGATCACCATGCCCGTCTCCCGGGCCAGGTCACGCATGCGCCGGACCGTCGGCCCGTCCGGGACGGGTTCGGCCCAGCGGTAGTGCTCGGGCTCCTGGACCTGGCAGAAGTAGGGGGCGTTGAACACCTCCTGGAAGCCGATGATCTGCGCGCCCTGCCGGGCGGCCTCGCGCGCGTGTTCCTCGTGCTTGGCGATCATGGATTCGGTGTCGCCGGTCCAGGTCGCCTGGACGAGTGCGGCGCGTACGACGTGGGACATGAGCTGCTCCTTCGACGCGGCGTCAGAGAGCCTCTACGTTCTCTACGCCCGTAGACACGGTGCATAGGAGGAGAACGTAAGCCCCGTCACACAACGGGGCAAGACCATCGCCGTGAACCGGCGGAGTCGATCATGTTTCATACCCGAGCGGTCCACACCGTCCCGGAGGGCGTGGCGTCCAGTCCGCGCAGCGCCCCGTACGCGGCCTGGACGAAGGGCGCGAGCGGCGTGGGGGCCGAGTTCGTCAGGGCCACGAGACCGGTTCCCGAGCCGGGGAGGAAGCCCGCGAAGGCGGTGAAGCCGCGGGTCCCGCCGGAGTGATGGAGCAGCGCGCCGCCCGGGCGGGGGCGGAGGTTCCAGATGAGGCAGAGCCGGGAGCCGGTGCGCGGCACGCTCAGCCGGGGCCGCTGCACCTCGGTCAGCGCGGTGCGCAGCGCGGGGTCCGGGGTGGCGTCCGGGTCCAGGAGCGCGGTCAGGACGCGCAGCAGGTCCCGGGCGCTGGACCGTACGGCGCCGGCGGCTGTCAGTCCGGGCATCAGCAGGGCGGGGCGCGGAAGCCCGTGCCAATGCCCGGTGGCCTGGGGGCGGTTGGGGTCGCAGTCCGTGTCGGTGAGGCCGAGCGGGCCGGTGACGCGCTCGGCCAGCAGCGCGGGGTAGTCGCTGCCGGTGCCGCCGGCGGCCCTGGCGAGCACGTGACCCAGCAGGCCCCCGCCGAAGTTGGAGTACAGGACCCGGGTGCCGGGCCGGTT
The DNA here is from genome assembly GCF_044765485.1 of Streptomyces sp. NPDC102451. NCBI lineage: Bacteria > Bacillati > Actinomycetota > Actinomycetes > Kitasatosporales > Streptomycetaceae > Streptomyces > Streptomyces sp. NPDC102451. The sequence continues at coordinate 278,184 of NZ_JBIWKD010000004.1, forward strand.
GCGCAGCCGGGTGCGGCGCAGCGAGGCCAGCAGGTCGTCCTCCGAGAAGCCGGCGTACGGGTTGCTGAACCATCCGCCGCGCACGGCCCGGCCGAGCAGTCCCGGGGGCAGCCGGGGCAGGCCGGAGGTGTGGGTGGCGAGGTGGAGGAGGGTGAGCGGGGGCCCGGGCAGCCGGAAGGGCAGATAGCGGTCCGCGCGGTCGCCGTAGCGGACCTCGCCCCGGGCGGCCAGCTCGGCGAGCAGCAGGGCGGTGAAGGTCTTCGTCAGCGAGCCCGTCTCGAACCGGGTGCCCTCCCCCGCAGGGCCGCGGCAGAGCACCGTACGCTCGCCGCCCCGCACCGCCGCGACCGCCGCCGCCCGCCCCGGGGCCGACGCCAGAAGGGGCTGGAGCGAAGCGGTCAGCGGCGGTCGGTCCACATCCTCACCGGGGCGGCGGGGTGGGCGGGTCACGTCCCCACCGGGGCGGCGAGGTGGGCGGGTCACATCCTCACCGCTGCCCCGCCGCCCGGGCGAGCGCGACGGATCCGGCGACGGCCGCGACGACGACCGTGTGCTGGTGGTCGGTGAAGCGCCGCTGCGGGTCGTCGTCCACCGGGTCGCTGTCCCGGGGCACGAGCCCGTCCTCGTGCTGGAGGGCGGCGACGGCCTCCCAGTCCTCCGCCCGGCAGTAGGGGTCCTCGATCGAGGCGCCCACGACGAGCAGCTCGGTGACCAGGTCCCACTGTCCGACCTCGCGCCAGATGTCGATCCAGACGGGGAGCCAGGTGCGTACGTAGTCGGCGAGTTCGGGCGGCAGTCCGCCCGGGTTGCCGCCCCAGTCGGTGAGGTGGAAGACGGTGTGGGTCACCGCGTAGGCCGTGATCCAGTTGATGGCCCACGGCTCCGGCCGCGCGCCGAGCCAGGTGGCTCGGGCCAGCGCGTTCAGGTCCTCCGCCTGGTCCAGGCCCACGACCCGGGCCGCGTTGGCGACGGCGAGCCGCCGGTTCGGCAGGACCTCGACGCTGCTCACCGACCGCATGCGGGACCGGTGGGCGAGGAGACGGTCCAGCGCCTCGTGGCGGTAGCCGCAGCGGACGAAGGGGGCGTACATCTCCAGCGGATCGGTCATCAGGGTGTGGCGGAGCTGGCGTTCGTAGATCATGTCGCCGCGCCTGAACTGCTCCCAGGTGAAGTCCATCAGGCTCTGGGCGGCGGCCAGTCGGCCGGGGCCCGCGACACCGTCACGCAGGATCAGGGAGGCCGCCAGGGTGGTCTCCCCCAGGGGCTTGTAGACACTGTCGGGGTCGGCCATGGTCTCGGTCGTGCCCTCCGGCAGGCCGCCGAGGTTCCGGTTGGCGTGCAGCCATGACAGCGCCCGGTCCGCCATGCTGCGGGCCGCGCGGGTGACCGGCTCGGGGATGGTCGTCATGGCTGTGCCGCCTCCTTGGGGGCCGTACCGGGCGGCAGTTCGAGGAAGTGGCGGGCGATCGCCAGGTCCAGCGCGGCGCGCGGGCCGGCCCCGCCCACCAGCCATACGTGCTCGGCGGCGACGTCCGGGTCCAGGAGCAGTTCCGTGCCGTCGTACCGCAGCCAGGCCAGCCAGCGGACGAGGCGTACGGCGGTGGGGAAGTCGCGGCGCAGGATGGAGCGGCTGACTCCGCGGCTCAGCGACAGGGCCCCCCGGCGGGCGGCCTCATGGACCGGGCCGTCGAGGCCGAGCGTGGCCAGCGGGGCGAGTTGGGCCATCCGGACGGACCAGGCGCTCCAGTCCGCGGTGGGAGCGGGCGCGGCCTCGTCCGCCGGGGCGGGTGCGACCGCTCGCAGCGTGTCGTCCCCGGAGATCCGGGCGAGCAGGACCGCGGTGGCGTGGTCGCGCAGGGCGACCGCCGCCTCCTCCGGGGCGTCGGACGTGGGGAAGGCGTCGAAGGCCTTGGCCACGACGACGGCGTCCTGCGCCGGGAAGGGGTGGCCCGCGAGGAGATGAGGGCTGAAGACGTCGGCCCCCAGGACCCGGACGGCCGCCAGGGCCGCGAGGGTGTCGGGGGCGTCGTCGGCGTACCGCGCCAGCTGCACAGCGTCCCCGGTGCCGTCGAGGGCACCGAGGACACTGCCTGCCAGGGCGTCGGCCGCCTCGGCGAATGCGGAGTGGGAACTCACTTGCCCCGGGGCTCCTTCGGCTCCTTCGGGGACAGGAGGAGGAGTGCGAGCAGGAAGCCCGCGGCCTCGGGGGTGTAGAGCGGGGCGTCACTGATGACCGCCTCGGGCTCCGCCATGAGGGCGCTCAGCGTGGTGGTCTGGGCCGGGGTCGCGGTGAGAGTGATCTCCTGGGTAAGCATGGTGCCTCCACATCACTGGGGTGACATGCACCACTTATGTGATGATGCCTCGACCGACGATAAAGGGTCGAAGGGGATTTATCTCTCCGAGCCCGCGCAGGCCGGTGACGTGCATGGACCACAGGGCCGTGGAGCGGCTGGACACGTTGGGGACCACTCACCCCGGCCGGCGTCACGGCGTCGCGATGCCCGCCACCCGCAGCGCGTGGACCACGTCCCACTCCCGCGCCGCCGAGACCTCACGTGCCGCGGCGAGCAGCCGGGGGACGAGATGGCGCGCCCCGCCCTCGGCGACGCGTGCCGTGTCCTGCGGGGTGCGTACGCGGACGAACGCGCCCAGCAGGGCACGGGCCTCCGGCTCCAGGCCGGCCCGGTCCAGGGCGACCACGGCGTCGGCGATCTCGCCGGCGGGCCGGGCCACTCCCTGCCGGAGCAGCAGCCCGCAGTCGTCGGCGTGCCCGGCGGCGGCCAGCGCGCCCGCGGCGGCGGCGAGTCCGGCGGGCGGCAGGGAGGCCACCTCCCACAGCAGGGTCGCCCAGTCGGCGTCCAGGCCCGCCCCGTGCAGGGTGACGGCAAGGACCGGCAGGTGTCCGGCGGGCCATGCCGCAGCCTCGCAGAGCACGGCGTGCGCCTCACCGCTGCGGCCCTCCGCGCGCAGCCGTACGAGCAGGGCGACGGCGTCCTCGGCGGCCCGGCGCGCGGCGGGATCGGGTTCCGCGCCCCGCGCCGGGCCTGTTCCCGCCTCGGCGGGAGCGCCGCTGAAACGGGCCCCGCACGGGGCGGATGCGGCCTGCGGGGCGACGGGCAGCGAGGGAACCTCCGACGGGACCGGAACCGGTACCGGCCCGGCCTCCGCGCCGTCCTCGATCTCCAGGCCGGCGAAGCGCGCCCCGCGCGGCTTGCCGCGCCTCTTCGCGGGGGCGGGCGCCGCCTCCTCTCTGGGCGGGCCGGGGTGCGTGCCGTGGGCCCCGGGCCCCGGCACCGTGGGCGCGCCGCCCGGGTCCGGTGCGGTCGCGTCGTCCGGCCCCCGGAACCAGCTGTCCGGCACCGTCCTCTCCACGGCCGCCAGCCGGTTGCGGAGTTCGGCGCAGCGCGCCGTGGCGCGGGCGTGGTCGTCCCGCGCCCAGGCCTGCGCCTCGGCCTCCCCGTCCTGCGCACGCGCCCCCTCCGCACCGGCCGCCCGCATCCTCCGGGCCGCGTAAGCCTGTTCCCGGAGCATCACGCCGAGCCGGTCGACGAGGGCCTGCCGGCCACCCGGGCGCCTGTCGTACGCGGCGGCCGACGCGGCGCACAGTGCGGCGGCCCGTACGGATTCCCGCGCGGCGACCGCGGTGCCGCGCACCGCGGCGAGGTCCTGGAGCATCGACTCGACCACGTCCCAGGGCGGGACCTCGGCACCGTCGAAGCAGGCGCGCATGCCCTCGGGATCGCGGGCGCGGAAGACCCCGTACCAGCCCTGCCCGGGATCGAGCAGGTCGGCCAGTTCTCGCAGATACTGTGCGAACGTCCTTACTTCCACCGCATGCTGATGCACTGTCATCGTCGCCCTCACCGGTCGCCCGGGCTGGAACATTCCAGTCCGCCGGGCATTCGACCGCAGGCGTGTTACGGGTGGACTACGCGCGTTTTTCCGGCACGGTGCGTCCGGAGCGCGGTGCCGGCCCGAGCGCCCCGTCAGAGGGTGACGGCGATCCCCGTGTGGGGGCGCTTGCCTAGCCGTACGACCATGGCGGGCCAGTCCAGCAGCCAGAACTTCCAGGTGTATTTGCGGGCCAGCACCTTGCGCACCGCCGCGGTCCCGTCCGCGTCGAGCAGCCGCGCGCTGCCCTCCGCGCTCGGCGCGCCCTCGGTGATCCGGCCCCGGACGTCGCAGACGGTGACGCGCACTCGGCTGTCGTTGCGCAGCCTCTTGACCTTCCAGGAGTCGGACCGGGTCCAGACGTACAGCACACCGTCGTCCGCCGCGGCCCAGACGGGCGTGGCGACGGGTGTGCCGTCCTTCCGGTACGTGGTCAGGCTGACGTATTCACTGCGGGCGAAGTCCTGGAGAGTCACGGCCGTGACCCTACTCGGCCTACGCCGTGAGGGGCAGTGCCCCCCGTTCCGGCAGTGACCCGGGGACCGGGACGGGCGCCGGTGCGCAGTGCGTGAGCAGCTCGTCCATCGACAGCCCGAGGGCTCCCGCCAGCGCCGCGACCGTGAAGAAGGCGGGGGTGGGGGCCCGGCCCGTCTCGATCTTACGGAGCGTCTCGGCCGAGATTCCGGCGCTCGCGGCGACCGCGACCATGCTGCGTCCGCCGCGCGCCTCACGCAGCAGTTCGCCGAGCCGCTCGCCTCGGCGGCGCTCTTCGGGGGTCAGTGGATTCCGTACCATGCCGTCATTCTAATACCGGTTCAACCGGTATAGTAATTGGCATGGTGCAACTCAAGACAGATTCATCCATCGAGGCGATGCGCGAGACGGGGCGGGTCGTGGCCCAGCTGCTCACCGCCGTGAGGGAGGCCGCCGCGGTCGGCGTGTCACTCCTGGAGCTCGACGAGGTGGCGCGTGGGGTCCTGCGCGACGCGGGGGCCGGATCGCCCTTCCTCAACTACCGGCCGCACTTCGCTCCCACCCCGTTCCCCGCGGTGATCTGCGCGTCCGTCAACGACGCGATCGTGCACGGCATCCCGACCGGCTACCGGCTCCGCGACGGCGACCTGGTGAGCATCGACGCGGGCGCGATCCTGGACGGCTGGGCCGGTGACTCGGCGATCAGCTTCACCGTCGGCCGGGCCCGCCCCGCCGACACCCGGCTGATCGACACGGCGTACGCCGCCCTGGACGCGGGCATCGCGGCCGCCGTCGTGGGCAACCGGATCGGTGACATCGCCCACGCCATCGGCACGGTGTGCCGGGGCGCCGGATACGGCATCCCGGAGGGGTTCGGCGGCCACGGCATCGGCAGGCAGATGCACGAGGACCCGGGGGTCCCCAACGAGGGGCGGCCGGGCCGTGGCATGCCGCTGCGGCACGGACTGGTGCTGGCCATCGAGCCGATGCTGATCGCGGGCGGCGGCGATTTCTTCCACCCGGACCGGGACGGCTGGACCCTCCGTACGAACGACGGCAGCCGGGCGGCCCACGCCGAACACACCGTGGCCATCACGGACAGCGGCCCCCGGATCCTGACCGCGCTCTGACCGCGTGCCGCGCCGGGCTCCCGGAGGAGCGGCTCAGCCTCGGCCGACGAACTTCCGCGCCAGTGCCTCGCCTTCGGTGGCGGCGGCCCCGGCGCTCTCGATCGGCGACACCGAGGAGTTCCGGAACAGGATGTACGTGACGCCGGACGCGGTCCCGCCGGTCCTCGGGTCGGGATCGATGCCGAGCGCCGCCGCGGCTGCGTACGAGGCCTCACCGATGATCCCGGCGGGGCCGGTGTCCCCGACGACGGCGTACCGGACCTTGCCGTCGTGGACGAGGGCGGCCACACCGCCGCCGCTGATCCCGGACGTCCTGTAGTTCCAGAGCGGCCCGGGGCCCGGCACCACCACGTACGGCAGCCGGGCGGCGTCCAGCGGCTTGCCCGTCGACGTCTGGAACGCCGTCTGCGGCTGGAAGGAGGGGTCGGTCGTGCTGTTGCAGGCCTTGGTGACCCTGCCGTCGCAGTCGATGTCCATGTCCGCCTCCCAGAACACGGCTTCCTCCGTCCCGCACACGGGCACCTTCGCCGGACCGCCTTGGTCCGTCCGGTACTTCCCGGCGGAGATCCGGGTGCAGGTCTTCACCCGGGCCAGCAGCTCGGCGGCGCTCACCGAGTCCTGTCCGGATCCCTCGCCGCCGCCGTCGGCCGTGGCGGGAGAGGCCGCCGCGGGAAAGGCCGTGGCGGCGAGCAGGGCGGCACCGGAGACGGCGGAGAGGGCGTGCAATCGCGTACGCACCGTGGGGGACGCCTTTCACTGGACGCGAAGGACCCGGCCGGATCCTCCCTGGCCCGGGCGGCCGGGGACATCTCGCCGCCCGTTCACGGCCTCGGGGCCGGCACGGCGCGGCTGAGCGCGCCCGCCGGCCCCGAGGCCCACAGCTACTGCCGGCCGGTCATGAACGACCGCTCGGCTGCACCACCATGGCCGAACCGCCGCCCCGCCGCACCTTTTCCGCGGCCGCGAGCCAGCGCCCGTCCGGGAGCCGCTGGACGCCGGTGGCCGCCCCGATCTCCGGATTCGCCTTGAACACGTGTCCGAGCGCCTCCAGCTCCCCGCGCACCGGGCTGTCCCACAGTCCTGGCTCGATCTCGGTCGTGGCCGCGTTCCGCTGGCTGGCGCGCGGCTCGGCGATCGCGTCGACCAGCGGAAGCCCCCGGTCCAGGTGGCCGGTCAGCGACTGCAGGACGGTGGTGATGATCGTGGCACCGCCCGGCGACCCCAGGGCAAGTACGGGCTTTCCGTGCTCCAGCACGATGGTCGGCGAGATCGACGAGCGCGGACGCTTGGCCGGACCGGGCAGGTTCGGGTCGTGCACCGCCGGGTTCGCCGGGGCGAACGAGAAGTCGGTGAGCTCGTTGTTGAGCAGGAAGCCCCGCCCGGGCACGGTGATCCCGCTGCCGCCCGTCGACTCGATCGTCAGGGTGTACGCGACGACGTTGCCCCACTTGTCGGCGGTCGTCAGGTGCGTCGTGTTCTCACCCTCGTACGTCGTCGGGGCCGCCTTGCCCCCGGTGGCGCAGCGGGTGGGGTGGCGCGGGTCGCCCGGTGCGAGCGGGCTGGTGAGGACCGCGTCGTCCTTGATCAGGCACTCGCGCGAGTCGGCGAAGCGCTGGCTGAGCAGCCCACGCGTGGGAACGTCCTCGAACGCGGGATCGCCGACCCAGCGGCCCCGGTCGGCGAACGCGATCCTGCTCGCCTCGATGAGACGGTGCAGATACTGCGTCTCGCTCGCCTTCGAAAGGTCCGTCGACTCCAGGATGTTGAGGGCCTCACCCACGCTCGTACCCCCCGACGAGGACGGCGCGATGCCGTACACGTCGAGGCCCCGGTAGCCGGTCCTCGTCGGGTCCTGGCGCAGCGCGCGGTACGCCTTCAGGTCGGCGGTCGTCAGATCTCCCGGGCGCACCGTGCGCGTTGCCTCCGGGTCCACGGGCGGCTTCCGTACGGTCGACACGATGTCCCGGGCCAGGTCGCCCCGGTACAGCTCGTCGACGCCCTCGCGCCCCAGCGTCCTGTACGTACGGGCGAGGTCGGGGTTCTTGAACACCGAGCCGGTCGCCGGAGGCTTCCCGCCGGGCAGGAAGAGTTCGGCGGTCGCGGGGAAGTCGGCGAACCGCGCCTGGTTGGCGGCGGTCTGGGAGCGGAAGGTGTCGTCCACGACGAAGCCTTCGCGGGCCAGCCGCTCGGCCGGTTCGAGCAGCCGCCCGAGCGGCTTGGTCCCCCAGGCGTCCAGCACCTTCTCCCAGGTGGCGGGCGTGCCGGGGGTACCCACCCCGAGTCCGCTGGTGACGGCTTCCTCGAAGGGGACCGGCTTCCCGTTCTCCAGGAAGAGGGAGGAGTCCGCGCTGCGGGGGGCGGTCTCGCGGCCGTCGACCGTCTGGACCCGGCCCGTCCTGGCGTCGTAGTGGACGAAGTAGCCGCCGCCTCCGATGCCCGCCGAGTAGGGCTCGGTGACACCCAGCGCGGCGGCGGTGGCGACGGCCGCGTCAACGGCGTTGCCTCCCTTGCGGAGTACCTCGATGCCGGCCGCCGAGGCATCCGCGTCGACGCTCGACACCGCTCCCCCGTACCCCACCGCCACCGGCGACTTGGGCGGCGGTACAGGTGGCGCCGAGGCCGCGGGCGCCGCGGCGCCGAGCGAGCCGATGACGGCGATCACGATGGGCAACGACACATTCCGGCCGACGGAATGACGCATCCGTACCTCCTGTGAAGGATCGTCCGCGCAGGGTAACGCCGCATCACCCGTACCGTCAGGACCGCCGCATCGGCCGGGCGGGGGCGTCCGAGTGCCCGGCCTCGGTCAGATGCGCACCGCGGCCTCGAAGCTGCCGATGGTGTTCATCGATTCGTAACGGACGTTCGTGCCCGGGTAAGGGGCGTGCAGCACGGTGTTGTTGCCCGCGTAGAGGCCCACGTGCGAGGTGTTGCTGAAGAAGACCAGGTCGCCCGGCTTCAACTGGCTGCGCGCGATGCGAGTGCCCTGGTTGATCTGGGTGTACGTGGTGCGGGTGATCTGGGCACCGGCCTGGGCGTAGGCCCACTGGGTCAGGCCCGAGCAGTCGAAGGAGTCGGGGCCGGTGGCGGCACGGACGTACGGCTTGCCCACCCGCGTGCTCGCGGCCTGGAGGGCGGCGGCGCCGAGTGCGGACGCGGGGGCCTCGTTGCCGAGGTCGGCCTGTGCGCCCGCGCCCGTCCCGCCGTTACCGAGGGTGACCCGCTCCCCGGCCGCCCGGCTGGCGCGCTCGTCGTCCGCGGCCATCTTGGCGCGCTCGGCCGCGGTGAGCGTGTTGAGCAGCTTCTGGGCCTCGGCCAGCTTGTCCTGGAACTTCGTCTTGCTCTTGCCGAGCGTCTCGCGGACCTCGGCGAGGTCGGTGAGCTTGCCCTGGGCCTCCTGGCGCTGCTGCGCGAGGGTGCGCTGCTTCGCCTGGATCTTCTGCAGCGACTCGGCCTGCTTGGCCGTCAGCTGGTCGAGCGCGGAGGCCTGGTCGAGGAAGCTGTCCGGGTCCGAGGAGAGCAGCAGCTGGATCGAGGGGTCCAGTCCGCCGGAGCGGTACTGCGCGGTGGCGAGCGAACCGAGCTCGCCACGAAGGGTGTTGAGCTCGTCCTGGCCACGGGCGACCTTGTCCTGGAGCGCGTCGGCCTGCTTCTTGAGCTTGTCCTGCTGCTCCTTGGCGCCGTTGTACTTCTCCGTGGCGACCTCGGCCTCGTGGTAGAGCTTGTCGACCTTGGCCTTGACCTCGCTCTTGGTCGGCTTGGGGTCGGCGTGGGCCGCCTGGGAGGTCAGGGCGACGGCCGCTGCGGCGGTCGCGGTGAGCACGGTCACGCGGGTGCGGCTCGGCTGTTTGGGACGACGGTGGGACGCCATGAAGGCGAGCTCCTCTTCCTCGAGCCGCCTACCGGGCTGCGGGGGGACGCGAACGGATCCCCGGCTCCGTGCACATGACGGAATCGGCGGTTCCTTCGCTGCCACCCCGGATGGATGATCATTCGCGCGAAGGTTCGAGGCATGACTCTAGTAACCGTCTCGTGATCTACGCAATCTTCACAGGAAAGTCGCCGACACCGAGCTCACGCACACGCCGGCCCGCACGGTGACCGCCCGGACACGAGTGAACTCCGGTCAACCGCCACCGGGATGGCCGTTCCCCCGTGGGCGTGGAGCCGGGCCCCACGCCCACGGTGTCCAGGCCGGTCACCTCTCACCCGGTGACCGTCGCCGGGCCTCGTCGCATCGGCGGCGACCCGGCCGGCACGCAGCTGACCTTCTCCCCCACCGGGCACGGGTACGGATCTCGTCCCGGTCCCGCGGTGCGAGGAGTGATCACCGGCTGCTGCCGGGCGGGCTCGCCGATGACTACTGCAGGCGGCCCGGCAGCACCGTTCCCGGTTCGGCGGCGGCGACGCCGGTCCCCTCCGTCTTCGGGTTGCGCCGCTGCCGTCTGGCCACCCAGGTGGCGAACCAGGAGAGCAACATGCACATGCCGATGTAGATGGGCGAGATGACCATGACCACGGGGATGAAGGGCAGGTCGTAGTCGAGGTTGGACGCGATCAGCTTGCCCGCGTGGAGGAACTCCTCGTAGGTGATCAGATAGCCGAGCGAGGTGTCCTTGAGCGCCACCACCAGCTGGCTGATGATGGTGGGCAGCATCGCCCGGACGGCCTGCGGGGCCAGGACGTGGGTGGTGACCTGGGTCTTGCGCATGCCCAGCGCGTACGCCGCCTCCCGCTGCCCCCGCTCCACGGAGTTGATCCCGGTACGGAACACCTCCGCGAGCACGGACCCGTTGTAGAGGGTCAGTCCTGCCACCAGTGCCGGCAGGGGCTGGACCTTGAGCGCGACGAAGATGAAGAAGATCATCACCAGCACGGGCATGGCCCGGAAGAACTCGACCAGCAGTGTCGCGATCCAGCGCACCGGTCTGTGGTCGGAGAGCCGCCCGACGGCGAGGACCGCCCCGAGTGCCAGGGAGAGTACAGCCGCGTAGGCGAAGGCCTTGAGGGTGTTGCCGAGCCCGCGCAGCAGCAGCTCCTGGATGCCCTTGTACGTGAAGGGCGTCCACTTCTCGCTGGTGAACTGGTCCGTGTCGAAGAGCAGATAGAGGATCCAGCCGAACAGCCCGAGGATCAGGGCCGTGGCCAGGACCCCGTAGAGGAAGTGCCGCTTGCGGGTGGCGGGCCCCGGGAGGTCGTAGAGCGCGGTGGCGGTGGGGGTGGAGGAGTGGGTCATCGGGCGACTCCCCAGCGCTTCTCCAACACGTTGAAGACCGCGCTGATGGCGAGGGTGATGATCAGGTATCCGACGGCGATCCAGATGAAGGACCAGATGATGCTGTAGCCGAGTTCGTTGAGGGTCTTGTAGGTGCCCAGCAGCTCGGTGACGCTGAAGGCCCCGGCGATCGCGGAGTTCTTGGCGAGGGCGATGAGCGTCGATCCGACGGGTGGGATCACCGACCTGAAGGCCTGGGGCAGCACCACGTTGCCCAGCGTCTGCCCGAAGGACATCCCGAGGCTCCGGGCCGCTTCGCCCTGCCCCGTGGGCACGGTGTTGATGCCGGAGCGCAGGGCCTCGCAGATGAAGGCCGAGGTGTAGCAGCCGAGGGCGAGGACCGCGAAGACCTGGAAGGGCAGCACCAGGCCGAAGCGCGGCAGACCGAGCAGTACGGCGAAGAACAGCAGCGTCAGCGGGGTGTTGCGGAGCACCGCGACCCAGACGGTGCCGATCGCCCGGAGCGCGGCGACGGGCGCGACCCGGAACGACGCCATGACGAAGCCGAGCACGAGCGCCAGGATCGAGGCGTACACGGTGAGTTCGACGGTGCCGAGGAAGCCCTTGCCGTAGAGCGACCAGTTTTCTGTCAGTACGTCCATGACGGTGGCCCGCCCCTCAGTTCGTCGGGTAGCGGTCGATGGGCGGCGGTTTCGGCGCGGGCACCCCGGACAGGCCCAGGGTCGCCTCGAACGCCTTCTTCCAGTTGCCGTTCTTCTCGTTGGCCTCCAGTGCGTCGTTGAGCGCGGCCCGCAGCGCGTTGTCGCCGCGCGGGACGCCGATGCCGTACGGCTCCTCGGAGAAGGGCTTGCCGACCACCTTCATCTCGTCCGGCGCCTTGGCCGCGAAGCCCAGCAGGATGGCGTCGTCCGTGGTGACGGCGTCGACCTGGAAGGTGAGCAGGTTGTCGACGCAGATCGAGTACGTGTCGTACGCGACGAGATCCGCCTCGGGGAAGTCGGCGGCGATGCGCTGGTACGGCGTGGACCCGGCGGCGGAGCAGACGGTCTTGCCCGCCAGGTCCTGCGGGCCGTGGATGTCGTTCTCGTCGGTGCGCACCAGCAGCCCCTGGCCTGCCATGTAGTAGGGCCCGGCGAAGCCGACGAGCTTCTTGCGCATGTCGTTGATCGTGTAGGTGCCGACGTAGTAGTCGATCTGCCCGTTCTGGAGTGCCGTCTCGCGGTTGGCGGAGGCGATGGTCCGGAAGCGGATCGTGTCCGGCTGGAAGCCGAGCGAGGCCGCCATCATGCGGGCGATCTCGATGTCGAAGCCGGAGTAGATCCCGGTGGCCGGGTCCTTCTCGCCGAGGTAGGGCTGGTCCTCCTTGGCGCCGACGACGAGATAGCCACGCTTCTTGGCCTTCTTCCAGGTCTTCGACTCCGGCAGCCGGAATCCGGTGTCGACCTTGTACTTCGGCAGCGCCTCGGCCTTCGGCCCCTTGACCGGCGGACTGCCCTCCCTGCCGCAGCCGGCACAGAGCGCGGCGACCAGGAGGCAGATCAGCACGGCCGTGATGTTCCTCGTACGCAACACGGTGCCCCCTGTCAGTGCTTGAGGATCTTGGACAGGAAGTCCTTGGCGCGGTCGCTCTCCGGCGAGGTGAAGAAGTCCTCCGGGGTGCGGTCCTCGATGATGCAGCCCTCGGACATGAAGACCACGCGGTTGGCGGCCGAGCGGGCGAAGCCCATCTCGTGGGTGACGACGACCATGGTCATCCCCTCGCGGGCCAGTTGCTGCATGACCTCGAGGACCTCGTTGATCATCTCCGGGTCCAGCGCGGAGGTGGGCTCGTCGAAGAGGAGCGCCTTGGGGTCCATGGCGAGGGCGCGTGCGATGGCGACGCGCTGCTGCTGGCCGCCGGAGAGCTGGGCGGGGAACTTGTCCGCCTGCGAGGCGAGCCCGACCCGCTCCAGAAGTTCCCGGGAACGCTGGTCGGCCTCGTCCTTCCTGCGCCTACGGACCTTGAGCTGGGCGAGCGAGACGTTCGCGAGCACGGTCTTGTGGGCGAACAGGTTGAACGACTGGAAGACCATGCCCACTTCGGCCCGGAGCCCCGCGAGTCCCTTCCCCTCTTCGGGGAGCGGCTTACCGTCGATCAGGATGTGGCCCGACTCGATCGTCTCGAGCCGGTTGATGGTCCGGCAGAGCGTTGATTTGCCCGATCCGGAGGGGCCGATGACCACCACCACCTCCCCGCGGCCGACGGTGAGATTGATGTTCTGCAGTACGTGCAACTTCCCGAAGTACTTGTTGACGTCCCGCAGCTCGATCAACGGATCGACGGCCATACGCTGCCCTACCCACTTATCGCTTGTGTCGAGGTCAGCGCAAACTATCCGGGGTGCGCACGCGCTTCGGGGCCGACACGCACCGGCGGCGCATAAGGCTGTTTATCGCGTTTTGGCCTCGGGCCCGCTCTCCGCCGACTCCGCGTACATCTCGGAGAGCTCGGGGCTGCCCGACATCGCCCAGTCCAGACCGGCGGCGACCACATCGATCTCGCGCCCGGAACTCAGTCGCACCACCGGCCCTCCGCCCGCCAGGATGTCCCAGACGGCGCCGGGGACGGTGCGCACCAGCACGGTGCCGAGGTAGAGGCCGGCGTCGTTGCCCACCCAGGGCAGTTCCTCCGGGTCGTCCCGCCAGATGGGCGGCAGTTGGTCGAGCGCGGACAACGAGGCGGGACTGTCGTCGAGTTCGAGACCGCACTGCGCCGCCCGGGAGCGCAGCAACTCGCATTCCGCGAACAGCTCGGCCACGCCGTCCGGATCGGTCTCGACCGCGGCCGCGAGTCCCGCCGCCCGCGTACCGCCCTGACGCTTACGCCAGTTGTCCAGAAAGGGGATGTTCATGCCACCAGGATCCCACCCCTGACGCGTTCCGCACCGCAGGGCGCGCGACTGTGCCGGTTCCGGGACCCGCCCCGTACATGATCCGGCCACTTCTCTAGGGTACGGGGATGACGTCGCAGAACTATCTCTCCGAACTCTTCTCCCTGGAAGGCCGGGTCGCCGTGGTGACCGGCGGCAGCTCCGGGATCGGCCGGGGCATCGCCGGTGCGCTCGCACACGCCGGTGCGAGTGTGGTGGTCGTGGCGCGCAGGGAGGCGGAACTGGTGCGGACGGTGGGCGAACTCGACGCCGAGGGCTGCCGGGCCGCCTGGGTGAGCGCCGACCTCGCGACCGCCGACGGCGTGCGTACGGCGGGCGACGAGGCGGCGGCCGCGTTCGGTGAGCCCGACATCCTCGTCAACTGCGCGGGCGTCAACCTGCGGCCGCCGATGAACGAACTCGACGAGGACGTCTGGGACACCACGATGACGGTGAACCTCAAGGCCCCCTATCTGCTGGGCCGCCGGTTCGGACCCGGCATGGCCGAACGCGGCTTCGGCCGGATCATCCACATCACGTCGCAGCAGGCGCACCGGGCGTTCGTGCAGAGCGGTGCGTACGGCGTCTCCAAGGGCGCGCTGGAGTCACTGGCCCGCTCGCAGGCGGAGGCCTGGTCGCCGTACGGAGTCACCTGCAACACGCTGGTGCCCGGCTTCGTGATGACGCCGCTCAACCAGCGCCTCTCGTCCGACCCGGAGCGGGTGGCGGCGCTGGCCGCGCGCACGATGGTCGGGCGCAACGGGCTGGCCGAGGACTTCGCGGGCGCCGCGGTGTTCCTGGCGAGCGCCGCCTCCTCCTACGTGACCGGGCAGTCGCTGTTCGTCGACGGCGGGTTCTCGGTGCACTGAGGCCCGCACGTCCGGGGGCGGTTGCCGGGGGCGGCCTCAGCCTTCGGTGTCCGGGGCCGTCTCCTCCGACGCGGCGACGACCGCGGCGGCGACCGCAGCGGCGACGTCGGACGACGCCACGTCCTTGTCGACGCCCAGCCCGGTGAGCACGCCCGCGCCGCCCTCGAACTCCAGCAGGGCCAGCACGATGTGCCCGGTGCCGATGAAGTCGTGGCCGAGGCGCAGCGCCTCCCGGAAGGTGAGCTCCAGGACCTTGCGGGCCGCCGCGTCGTACGGGATGAGCTCGGGGACCTCGTCGGCCGCGGCGGGCAGGGCGAGTGCCACCGCTTCCCGGACCGCCTCCGGCGGGACCCCCTGCCCGGCGATCACCTGGGCGCCGAGGGAGTCCGGCTCGGCCAGGAGGCCCAGGATCAGGTGTCCCGCCCCGATCTCGTCGTTGCGGGCGGCGTGGGCCTCGTTGTGCGCGCCCACGACGACGTTCCTGGCCTGTTCGTCGAACCGGCCGAAGCCCTGGCTCGGGTCCAGGTCGGAGGACTCTCCGGGCTTCTTGGGCACGAACCTCTTCTGGGCGGCCTGCCGGGTGACTCCCATGCTCCGGCCGATGTCCGTCCATGACGCGCCCGACCGGCGCGCCTGGTCCACGAAGTGGCCGATGAGGTGGTCGGCGATCTCACCCAGGTGGTCCGCCGCGACCACGGCTCCGGAGAGCTGCTCCAGCGCGTCGGTGTGGGTGTGCTTGATCGCGTCGATCAGGTCGTCGAGACGGATGGGCGGATCGGCGTGCAGCGGCTTCGTCATGAGGCAACCCTAGGTTGACACCCCAGGGGCGTCAACCCGAAGTTGACAGTCGTGGCCGAAGGAAGCCGGCGGCGCCGTCAGACGTCGAGGTCCACGACCACCGGGGCGTGGTCGGAGGCCCCCTTGCCCTTGCGCTCCTCCCGGTCGACGTAACTGTCCTTGACCGCCGCCGCGAAGGGGGCGTTGCCGTAGACGAGGTCGATGCGCATGCCCTTGTTCTTCGGGAAGCTGAGCTGGCGGTAGTCCCAGTAGGTGTACGGGTGGTCGTACTTGAGGGGGCGCGGCACCACGTCGGAGAGCCCTTCCTCGCGCAGTGCGGCGAGCGCGGCCCGCTCGGCGGGGGTGACGTGGGTGGCGCCCTCGAAGAGCGCCGGGTCCCAGACGTCCTCGTCGGTCGGTGCGATGTTGAAGTCACCGAGGACCGCGAACGGCAGCGCCCCCGCCGCGTCCGCGGCGGCGGCCTTCCGCAGGGCCTCGAGCCAGCGCAGCTTGTAGGCGTAGTGGTCGTGGGCGACCTCGCGGCCGTTGGGGACGTACACGGACCAGACGCGGGCGGGGCCGCAGGTCGCCGAGACGGCCCTCGGCTCCTGCACCCCCTCGTACTCCGGGCCGTCGGGCAGGCCCGTCACGACGTCCGTGAGGCCGACGCGGGAGAGCAGCGCGACGCCGTTCCACCGGCCCGTGGCGTTGACCGCGGATTCGTAACCCGCCTCGCGCAAGGCTTCGGCGGGGAACTGCTCCAGCGTGCACTTGGTCTCCTGGAGGCACAGCACATCGGTGCCGCTGCTCTCCAGCCAGCCCAGCAGCCTCGGGAGCCGGGCGGTGATCGAATTGACGTTCCACGTGGCGATGCGCATGCAGTAAACCTAACCGCTCCCACTGACAGCCGGGTCAGAGACGGGTCGCGTCACCCGGGGTCAGCCGGCCGTGGTCCGTTCCGCCCAGGGAGCCGATCTGCGTGTCGTAGATCGGGCGGGCGAGGTCCGTGAGCAGGGCGTCGTGGACGTCGATCGCACGGCGCGGCTTCACCTCGCGGACGTAGTCGATGACCTCGGAGATCTTGCTCCAGGGGGCCATGACGGGCAGCAGCAGCGTGTCCACCGGGTGGTCGGGCACCGTGAGGGCGTCGCCCGGGTGGAAGACCGAACCGTCCACGAGGAAACCGATGTTGGTGATCCTCGGGATGTCCGGGTGGATCACCGCGTGCAGTTCCCCGTGCACCTGTACGTCGAGCCCCGCGGCGGTGAACGTGTCGCCGTGGCCGACCGTGTGCACGCGCCCCGGGAACGCGGCGGAGAGCTGCTCGGCCACGCTGCGCAGCGTCCACACCCGCGCGGCGGGGTTGGACTCCAATGCCGCCCGCAGCCGTGCCTCGTTGAAGTGGTCCGGGTGTTCGTGCGTCACCAGGATCGCG
Source organism: Streptomyces sp. NPDC102451 (assembly GCF_044765485.1). Classification (NCBI taxonomy): domain Bacteria; kingdom Bacillati; phylum Actinomycetota; class Actinomycetes; order Kitasatosporales; family Streptomycetaceae; genus Streptomyces; species Streptomyces sp. NPDC102451. The sequence continues at coordinate 294,908 of NZ_JBIWKD010000004.1, forward strand.
TCGGCACCGACCGCGGCGTCGTCCTCGGAGAATCCGCCGGGGTCGATGACGAGCGTCTGCCCGTTCCGCTCCAGGCGGACGCAGGAGTGGGTCTTCTTGGTAAGGGTGAGAGACGAAGCGTTCATGCCCCCATCCTGCTACGCGGGCGGGGTCGTTTCCTCCTGGATCACGGACTGCGCGATCTCGAACGCCGCGCCGGCCGCCGGCATGCCGCAGTAGACGGCGGTCTGGAGCAGCACCTCCTTGATCTCGACGGGGGTGAGCCCGTTGCGCAGGGCCGCCCTGACGTGCTGCGCGAGCCCGCCCAGATGCCCGGACGCGACGACCGCGGTGAGGGAGACACAGCTGCGGGACCTCCGGTCGAGGCCCTCCCGGCTCCAGATCTCGCCCCAGGCGTAGCGGGTGAGGAGGTCCTGGAAGTCATCGGTGAAGCCGTCGGACGCGGCCGTCGCCGCGTCCACGTGGGCATCGCCCAGCACCTCGCGCCGGACCTTCATCCCCCGCTCGTACCGGTCGGTGCGTCCGGTGGGGGAAGCGTCCGGCAGGTCGACCGAGGCGGTGATCTCCGCGACGGGGACGACGGGGGCGAACGGGGCGGCGAAGCCCGGGTTCGGCGGCACGGGGATCGACGCCAGGGTGTCCTGCCAGGCGGTCGAGAAGTGCATCAGCAGCAGGTCGGTGACGGCGGCCGGCTGCTCGACCGGGGCCAGGTGCGAGGCGCCGGGGACGAGGGCGAGCCGGGCGTCCGGGATGCCCGCGACGAGGGTCCGGGCCTCGGCGGGGCCGGTGACCTTGTCCTCGGCACCGACCAGGACGAGGGTCGGGACACCGATGCGGGGGAGTTCCGTACGGATGTCGAAGGCGGCCAGGGCCTCGCAGGAGGCGATGTAGCAGCCGGGGTCGGTGGTGCGGACCATCTGGACGGCCCACTCGACGATCGCGGGCTGTGCGGCGGCGAACCCGGGGGTGAACCAGCGCTCCGGGGAGGTCCGGGCGATCGGCTCCAGGCCGTTGCTGCGGACGATCACCCCGCGCTGCCGGAACTCGTCGGCAGTGCCGAAGCGGGGCGAAGCGGCGACGAGCACCAGGGCGGCGACCCGGTGCGGGTGGCGCAGCGCGAGGTCCGCGCCGACGGCGCCGCCGATGGAGCAGCCCGCGTAGCCGAAGCGCTGGACGCCGACGCTGTCCAGGGTGGCGAGGAGCCGGTCGGCGAGGTCGGTGACCGCGGCGGCGGGATACGCGGGGGCTCCGCCGTGTCCCGGCAGGTCGTAGCGGAAGATCCGCCAGTGCTGGGAGAGCTCGGGTATCTGGCGGTCCCACATGTGCCAGGTGGTCCCGAGCGAGGGCCCGATGACCAGGACGGGGGCGTCCTCCGGGCCGTCGAAGCGGTACTGGAGCAGCCGGCCGGGCCCCGGCTCCTGCGCCGCCTGCGGCCCGGGGCCGGTCTGCGGTCCTTGCGCCGCCGGACCGCCGGGCCGGAAACCGCCGGGGCCCTGGGGCTGCTGCGGGACCTGCGGCTGAGTGTGCTGCGGGGCCTGCGGCTGTACGTACTGCGGGCCCGGGATCTGCTGCGCCTGGGGCTGGGCCGGCACCGGCTGACCAGTGTGCGGCTGGGCCGGTACCGGCTGCCCGGGGTGCGGCTGGGCGCACTGCGGGCCGGGCGCCTGCTGCTGCGGCGGCACGGGAGCCGGCTGCGTGGGCGGGGCCGACACCTGCTGCGGCTGGACGGCCGCCTCCCCCGGGGCCTGCGCGTACGCCTGCCCGGGCACGGGCTGGGGGGCCTGGGGCACCTGCCGGACCACCTCGCCCTGCAGGGGCTCGGGATGGGCCGTCCGCAGGGGCCGGGCGGGCTGGGGGGTCGTCTCGCTCACTTCACTCACTCGCTCCAGGGTAATGAGCGGCCCGTCCGCTCCCCGTCAGGGGGTCGCCGCGGAGACCACGTAGACGACCGGAGCCGCCGGGTCGGTCATGTTGACGGTGATGTTCTGGGTGGGGCGCGGGGACTTGTTCTTGTGGACCGTGCCCGCCCAGTCGACACCGGGTCCGAAGTACCAGCCGGTGATCTTGACGTCCCGTTCGGCGATGGTGACCTTGCCGGTCTCCAGTGCGGCCCGGCCGGTGCCGACCCCGCTCAGGAAGCGGTCGAGACCGGCGGAGGTCGTACGGAACTTCACGTACATCCGGCTGGCCTTCCAGTTGTTCGTCTCGTAGTACTGGACGCCGATCGCGTTGCCCGGGATGGGCAGTTCGAAGATCCGGCGCTGCATGCCGGACGGCCAGTCCTCACGCAGCCCCTGGGCGGCGGCCTCGGCCTCCTTGTCCTTGCCGGAGCGGCGGCTCTGCCCGGCGGAGATCACCAGGTAGCCGGCCGGGATGCCGATGAGCAGCACGATGATGGTCAGGGTGATCAGGCGGCGTCTGATCACCTTGCGCCGGTCCTGCGGAGGCGTGCCGTCGCCGTCCCCGGAGGAGCCGGAAGGACCGGAGGAGCCCGAGGAGCCCGAGGAACCGGACGACCCGGACGCCCCTGAGGAGCCGGAGGAACCGGGCGTGGGGGGCTGGCGCGCCACGATGTGGTGCTCGGCTGCGGTCATGTTCGGTGATCCCTCGAAGCTGCGGTACGGAGCGGAGTGCGGGTGGCCGGGGCCGCGGCGAGCGGCGCGCGCATCACTCCGCGGGGCGGGTGCTGCGCGTGTTCCGGATGGTGCTCGCGGCCTGGTCGTAGAACTGCGCGTACCGCTCGTAGCGCTCGACCCGGCGGCGGTTGGTCCGCCGGAACCGCCGGGCGACCAGGCGGGCCAGGTCCGCGGCGCCGACCATGCCCGCCTCGGGGCCGAGCTGGGCCTTCGCGATCCGGGCCTCCGGGCGGTAGCCACGGCCGGTGAGGTGGCGTTTGAAGGCGTCCCTGGCCGGGCCGATCAGCAGGTCGTCGGCGGCGCTGACGCCCCCGCCGATGACGAAGCAGGAGGGGTCCAGGGCGGCGGCGAGATTGGCGATGCCGACGCCGAGCCACTGGCCGATGTCCTGGAGGAGCTCGACGCACATCGCGTCGCCCTCGCGGGCCAGCTCGGTGATGAGCGGCCCGGTGATGTCGGGGATGTTGCCCTTGACCCGCTCGATGATGCCGTGGGCTACCGGGGAGTCCGCCGCGGCCAGCTCCCTGGCCTCGCGCACGAGGGCGTTGCCCGAGCTGTACTGCTCCCAGCAGCCCCGGTTGCCGCACGGGCAGCGGTGCCCGCCGGGCACGACCTGCATATGGCCGAACTCACCCGCGACGCCGTACTTGCCGCGCTTGACGTGCCCGTCCTCCAGGATCGCGCCGCCGATGCCGGTGCCCAGCGTGATCATGACCAGATGGTCCTCGCCGCGGCCGGCGCCGAAGCGCCACTCGGCCCAGGCCGCCGTGTTGGCGTCGTTGTCCACCATCACGGGAACCACCAGCCGGGAGGCGATGGCGTCGCGGAGGGGTTCGTCGCGCCAGGCCAGGTGCGGGGCGAACAGCACCTTGGAGCGGTCCGCGTCGACCCAGCCCGCCGCGCCGATCCCGACGGCGTGCACGTCGTGCCGGTCGGAGAGGTCCAGGACCAGCTCGACGATGGTGTCCTCGACGACCTTGGGGCTCTTGGACTTGTCCGGGGTCTCGGTGCGCAGGGTCTCCAGGATGTTGCCGTCGGCGTCGACGACCCCGGCCATCACCTTCGTCCCGCCGATGTCGATGCCGACCGTGGGGACTCTGGGCGCCGTGAGGTGCGAGCGCCGCTCCTTGGTGCCGACGGTCCGCAGGACGGTGGCGCGGGCGGAGCCGCGGTGTGTGAAGTCGCGGTACGTGCTCATCGTCCCTGCGCAGGTCGGGGGGCCGGGCGGTGATCAGTCCGGCGGCGGACGGCGCCCGCCGGACACGATTCTGCCATTCCCGCGCCCCCGGAACGGGTCTCCGGTCCGGGGGCGGGTGGTGCGGAACAGTGTTTACGGGGTGTCGTCAGCGTCCGGCCGGCCGCCGGGGTCGCCGGGTGACGGGGCCCGCTCCAGCTCGTGGCTGAGCTCGTCGAGCTCGCTCCCACCTGCCATCTGACGCGTCAGTTCGTCCAGCGTGACGCTGTCCTTGGTGTGGCTGCCGGACATCGCGCCGCGCTTCAGCAGCACGAAACGGTCACCCACGAGATAGGCGTGGTGCGGGTTGTGCGTGATGAGGACCACGCCGAGACCGGCGTCCCTGGCGGCCGCGACGTACTTGAGCACGACCCCCGACTGCTTGACGCCGAGCGCGGCGGTCGGCTCGTCGAGGACGAGCACCTTGGCGCCGAAGTACACGGCGCGGGCGATGGCCACGCACTGGCGCTCACCGCCGGAGAGCGTGCCGATCGGCTGGTCGACGTCGCGCAGGTCGATGCCCATGCGCAGCAGCTCGGCGCGGGTCGTCTCGCGCATGCGCCGCACGTCGAGGCGCTTGAAGGGGCCGGCGCCCTTCGTCGGCTCGGAGCCGAGGAAGAAGTTGCGCCAGACCGGCATCAGCGGGACGACGGCCAGGTCCTGGTAGACGGTGGCGATGCCCCGGTCCAGGGCGTCGCGCGGGTTGGCGAGCGTGGTCTCCTCGCCCTCGATCAGGAACGTCCCGGCGTCGTGCCGGTGCAGCCCCGCGATGATCTTGATGAGGGTGGACTTGCCCGCGCCGTTGTCGCCGAGGACGCAGGAGATCTCCCCCGCGCGGACCTCCAGCGAGACGTTCTCCAGGGCCTTGATGTTGCCGTAGTACTTGCTGACGCCGTCGAGCTCGACGAGCGCCTGAGCGGCCTGGTCCCGGGGGGCCGGAGCCTGGGTGGCCGTCATGTGGTCGCCTCCGCGCGCTTGCGTACCCAGTGGTTGAGCAGGGTGGCCAGGAGCAGCATCGCTCCCAGGAAGAACTTGAACCAGTCAGGGTCCCACTCCGCGTAGACGATCCCCTTGCTGGTCATGCCGAAGATGATCGCGCCGATGGCGGACCCGATCGCGGAGCCGTAGCCGCCGGTGATCAGACAGCCGCCGATGACGGCCGCGATGATGTAGGTCAGCTCGTTCCCGACGCCCTCGCCGGACTGCACCACGTCGTACGAGAAGAGCAGGTGCTGCCCGGAGACCCAGGCGGCGAAGGCGACACCGAGGTAGAGCCCGATCCGCGTACGGATCACCGGGACGCCGACCGCGCGGGCGGCGTCGGACTCCCCGCCGACGGCGAAGATCCAGTTGCCGAAGCGGGTGCGGATCAGGATCCAGGTGGCGATCGCGACGAGCGCGGCCCACCACAGGATGGTGACCTTGAACTCGACGCCGCCGATGGTGAGGTAGGACGCGAAGACCTTACGGGCGGAGTCGAAGCCCTCCATGTTCCCGATGGCCTTGGTCGACACGGTGCCGCTGATCAGCTTGGTGAAGCCGAGGTTCAGACCGGTCAGCATCAGGAACGTGCCGAGCGTGATGATGAAGCTGGGGAGCTTGGTGCGGGTCAGCATGAACCCGTTGAACGCGCCGAAGCCCAGGGTGACCAGCAGCGACACGAAGACGCCGACCCAGACGTTGGCGGTCATCTGGTAGCTGAACATCGAGGAGATCAGCGCGGAGCTGGTCACCATCACCCCGGCGGAGAGGTCGAACTCGCCGCCGATCATCAGGAGCGCCACGGGCGCCGCCATGATCCCGATGGTGGAGGCCGCGTACAGCACGGTGCCGAGGCTGGAGGCATGGAGGAAGCTGTCCGCGACGAGCGCGAAGAAGAGGAAGACCGCCACGGCGCCGACGACCGAGCCGAGCTCGGGCCTGCCCAGCAGCTTGCGCAGCGGGGAGGTGCGCAGCAGGCGTTCGTCGGTGGGGGGCGCCGCCGGTTGCCCGGTCGCTGTCATCGGGTCCCCCGGTTCGTGTACTCCGCCAGCGCGTCGGCGTCGTCGCGGGTGATGACCTGGGGACCGGTCAGGACGGGCAGGCCGCCGCCGAGCACGTTCCGGTTGTAGCGGTAGAGCCAGAGCAGGTCGACGGCCTCGTAGCCCTGGAGGTAGGGCTGCTGGTCGACGGCGAAGCCGAGGGTCTTGTTCTGGAGGCCGGTGGCGACGCTCGCGTTGAGGTCGAAGGTGTCGATCTCGGCCTTGCTGCCCGCGGTCTGCTTCGCCTTGACGGCCGCGGCGGCGAACGGGGCGCCGAGGGTGACGACCGCGTCGATGCTCTTGTCCGAGTCCAGCTTGGCCTCGATGGACGCCTGGACGTCGGGCATGTTGGTGCCGTCGACGTAGAGGTTCTGCATCGTCCCGTCGAAGGACTTCTTCGCCCCGGCGCAGCGCTGCTCGTGGCCGACGTTGCCCTGCTCGTGCAGGACGCAGAGCACCTTCTTGCGCTTGCGCTCGTTCAGCTCGTCGCCGACGGCCTCGCCCGCGATGGACTCGTCCTGGCCGATGTGGGTGAGCGCGCCGAAGGCCTTGGACTCGGCGGAGCCGGAGTTCACCGTGATCACGGGGATGCCGGCCTTGACCGCCTTGGCCACGACGGTCTTCATCGAGTCGGGCTTGGCCAGCGAGACGATCAGTCCGTCGACCTTCTTGTCGATCGCGGTCTGGACGAGCTCGGCCTGCTGTTGGCCCTCGTCGTTGTGCGAGTACAGGAAGTTGATGTTGTCCTTCTTCGCCGCCTGCTCGGCGCCCTTCTGGACGATGTCCCAGAAGGTGTCGCCATCACCCGAGTGGGTGACCATGGCGAACGTCCAGCGGGGCGTGTTCACCGCGGACCGGCCCTCGGCGGCCTGCTGGGCCGCGCGCTCCTCCGCCCGCTTGCCGCCGGTGCTGCTGCATCCCGCGAGGGAGGCCGCCAGTACCGCTGCCAGCACGGCGCCCATCGCGCGTACCCCTGTCCGAACCCTTGCCACGACGCCGTGCCCTTCTAGTGCTGCTCGCTGTGCTGCCTGGTGAAGCCGGGGAGAGCGGACTCGCCGCCCGGCGGGCCAAGTATCCCCGAGCCCGGACCGGAGCGGTCCGGCAGGGGCGCGGGCCGCGCCCTCCCGCCGTTCTAGCGACCTAGCATGACCGCGTCAACGTTTTTGTCCGTACATTCTTACGAGCGGCTCCCGGGCCGGGGCCTCAGGACCGCACCAGCAGCTGGAACTCGAAGGCGTACCGCGAGGCGCGGTAGACGTGCGAGCCGAATTCGACCGCCCGGCCGCCGTCGTCGAAGGTGGTGCGCTCCATCGTCAGCAGCGGCGCCCCCGCGGGCTCCGCGAGCAGCCCGCCCTCCTCGGCGGTGGCGGCGCGGGCGCCCACGGTCTGCCGGGCGCTGTGCAGGGTGATCCCCGAGCCGCGCATCATCCGGTACAGGCCGGTCGACTCCAGCCGCTCGGTGGAGAGGTCGAGCAGGTCCGTCGGCAGGTGGTTGCGCAGGACCGCCATGGGTTCGTCGTGGGCGTACCGCACCCGCTCGACGAGATGGACGTCACTGCCCTCCTCGACACCGAGCGCGGCGGCGACCGCGGGCGTCGCCGGTTCGACCGTGTTGCGCAGCACCCGGGTCGCCGGCTTCCGGCCGGCCGTCTCCAGGTCGTCGTAGAGACTGCTCAGCTCCAGCGGGCGCTTGATCCGGCTGTGCACGACCTGGGTGCCGACACCGCGCCGGCGCACCATCAGCCCCTTGTCGACGAGCGACTGGATGGCCTGACGCACGGTGGGCCGGGAGAGCCCGAGCCGCGCGGCGAGCTCCAGTTCGTTGCCGAGGAGGCTGCCGGGCGCGAGGCGCCCCTGCTCGACGGCCGCCTCCAGCTGCTGGGCCAGCTGGTGGTAGAGCGGGACGGGACTGGTGCGGTCCACGCCCAGCCCCAGGGCGGCGGAGTCGGCGGCGGGTTTGGGCACGGCACGGAGCGTACCTCGTACCGTCGCGCCGTACCCCTCTCTTTGTCAGGACATATAGTTGACAGTGCGCCGGGTGAGCGGCACGTTGGGTTCATGCGCATCGGACTCATCGGCACGGGCCGGATCGGCTCCTTCCACGCGGGCGTCCTGGCACGCCATCCCGCCGTCGCCTCCCTGGTGGTGGCGGACGCGGACGCCGCCCGCGCCGCGCAGGTCGCCGCGCGGACGGGGGCCACCGCCGTCGCGTCCGCCGACGAGGTCCTGGGCGCGGGGGTGGACGCGGTGGTGATCACCTCGGCCACCTCGGCCCACGCGGATCTCATCGGCCGCGCGGCACGGGCCGGTCTGCCCGCCTTCTGCGAGAAGCCGATCGCGCTGGACCTGGCGAGGACCCTGGAGGCGCTGCACGAGGTCGAGCGGGCGGGCAGCGTGCTCCAGCTCGGTTTCATGCGCCGGTTCGACGCCGGTTACGCCGCGGCGCGCACCGCCGTGCGCGGCGGGGCCCTGGGCCGGCTGCACACCGTACGGGCGACGACGTCCGACCCCGCTCCCCCGCCGGCCGCGTATCTGCCGCTCTCCGGGGGCCTGTTCAGGGACTGCCTGGTGCACGACTTCGACATCCTGCGCTGGGTGACGGGCCGTGAGGTGACCGAGGTGTATGCCACGGGCTCGGACGCGGGCCCGGCGATGTTCCGGGCGGCGGGCGACGTGGACACGGCGGCGGCGCTGCTGACCCTGGACGACGGCACGCTCGCCACGGCGACGGCCACCCGGTGCAACGGCGCCGGTTACGACGTACGCATGGAACTGGCGGGCGAGCTGGACCAGATCGCCGTCGGCCTCGACGACCGTACGCCGCTCACCTCCGCCGAACCGCAGGGTCCGCCCGCGCCGGCCAAGCCCTGGCCGGGCTTCCTGGAGCGGTTCGCCCCGGCGTACGAGGCGGAGCTGGACGCGTTCCTCGCCGTCGTACGCGGGGAGGCGGCCAACCCGTGCGACGGCCGGGAGGCACTGCACGCGCTGCGCATCGCCGAGGCGTGCGAGCTGTCGCGCGAGCGGCGCCGTCCCGTACGGATGACGGAGATCGCCGAGGCCTGAGCCCCGCTACCAGGCCACCGGCAGGCTCAGCGGGCCCCGGATCAGCATGCCCGTACGCCAGGACAGGTCGGCCGGGTCCGTGTCGAGCCGCAGCTCCGGGCAGCGTTCGAGGAGCGACCGGATGGCGGTACGGGCCTCGATGCGGGCCAGCGGCGCCCCCAGGCAGTAGTGGATGCCGTGGCCGAATGCCACATGCCCGCGGGCGTCCCGTGTGATGTCGAAACGGCCGGCGTCCGGGTAGCGGGCGGGATCGCGGTCGCAGTCGGCCATCGCGACCAGCACGAGCTCCCCGCCGCCGGGGATCACCGTGCCCGCGACGTCGAGCGGCTCGGTGGTGAAGCGGTACGTGGGGGTCTCGACGGGCCCCTCGTAGCGGAGGGTCTCCTCGACCGCGTTGTCGATGAGGCCGAAGTCCGCTCGTAGCAAGGAGAGTTGCCCGGGGTGGGTCAGCAGGCTCAGGACGCCGTTGGAGATCAGGTTGACCGTGGTCTCGTGCCCGGCGACGAGCAGCAGCCAGGCCATGCCCATGAGTTCGTCGGCGGAGAGCTGGTCACCGTCGTCCGACGTCCGGACCAGCGCGCTCAGCAGGTCGTCCCCGGGCACCGTGCGCTTCTCGGCGATCAGCCCGGTGAGGTACGCGGTCATGGCGGCCTTGGCCCGGCCACGCGCCTCTGCGTCGAGGGACGAGACAGCGGCGTCGGACCATTCACGGAAGGCCGGCCGGTCCGGGGACGGCACCCCCAGCAGTTCGCAGATGACGGCCATCGGCAGCGGGACCGACAGCGCCGTGACCAGGTCGGCGCTCCGTGCGGGCCCCTCGGTCATGGCGTCGAGGAGCGCGTCCGTCATCTCCTGCACGCGTGGCGCGAGCCGCGCCATCCGGCCGGGGGTGAACTCCCGGGCCACGAGCCTGCGCAGCCGGGTGTGGACCGGGGCGTCGCTGCCCAGCATGGACGTGCCCACCGACACCTTGCGCACCCCCAGCGAGGGCGACGCGTTACCCCAGTCCTTGGAGAGCCGCTGATCGGCGAGGAGGGCTCTCCCCGCCTCGTACCCGACGACGAGCCACGCCTCCGCACCCTCCGGGATGCGGACCCGGTGCACCGGGCCGCGGGCGCGTAAGCGCGCGTAGACGGGATACGGGTCGCGGATGAAGTCGTCGCCGAGTGCGCCGAGGTCGAACAGGGCTTCCGTGGTCAATGTGGGTCCCTTCAGGCGGGGCGGGCGGAGAGGACCGTTCCCTGCGCCACCGCGCACAGCGTCTGGGCCCCCTCGTCGTCCACGGTGTACAGATCGCATCGCACGACGGCCTGCCTGCGGCCGGTGTGCACCACCTCGGCGCGGGCGCTCAGGGTGCGGCCGCTCGCGGGGCGGACGTACTGGATGGAGAAACCGCCGGTCAGGACGGCGGCTCCGAGCGTCGTCCCGGCGGCGAACGTCAGGGCGTTGTCGGCGGCGTAGGACAGCACTCCGCCGTGCAGGAAGCCGTTCTGCTGGGTGAGTTCCTCGCGTACGGCGACCTCGAGGACGGCCTTGCCGTCCCCGAACTCCGTGATCCGTGCGCCGATGAGGCCGCTGAAGGGCTGGCTGTCGAGGACCTGCTGTGCCGCGTCCGGGGAGAGTTCAGTCATGGCGGACTTTCTACCTCACCAGCGCACCGGGAGGCGGCGGACCCCTCTCAGGAGGAGCCCCGGCAGCCAGTCGGGCTCCCCGCCGTCCGGGTCGCGCACGAGTCCGGGGCAGCGCTCCAGCAGGGCGCGGATCGCGATGCGGCCCTCCATCCGGGCCAGCGGGGCGCCCAGGCAGAAGTGGATGCCGTGGCCGAATGCCAGGTGCCCCTGCGCCTCGCGCCGGATGTCGAAGGTGTCGGGATCCGGGTAGCGGCCCGGGTCCCGGTCCCCCGACCCCAGGGCGACCAGTACCGCCTCGCCCTGCGGTATGACCGCCGGGCCCACCTCGACGGGTTCGCGGGTGAAACGGAAGGTCGCGGTCTCGACGGGGCCGTCGTAACGGAGCATCTCCTCGACCGCGCCGTCGATCAGCTCCGGCCGGGCGCGGAGCAGGGCCAGCTGCTCCGGATGGTCGAGCAGTGCGCGTACGCCGTTGGCGATCAGGTTCACGGTCGTCTCGTGCCCGGCCACCAGCAGCAGGAAGGCCATGCCGATCAGTTCGTCCGGCGACAGCCGGTCACCCTCGTCGTCCCGCGCCTCGATCAGGGCACTCATCAGGTCCTCGCCCGGGGCGCACCTCTTGTCCTCGATCAGCTCGTCGAGATAGGCGCCCATCGTGTGGACCGCCTCGTTCTCCTTCTCCGGCGAGACGGGCGTGACGATGGCGTTGGACAGCAGCCGGAAGGCGTCCCGGTCGATGTCGGGCACGCCGAGGAGTTCGCAGATCACCGTCATCGGCAGCGGGAAGGCGAACGCGTCGATCAGGTCGGCGCTCCCGGCGGGCACCATCGCGTCCAGGAGGTCCCCGGTGATCCGCTCGACGCGCGGGCGCAGCGCCTCGATCCGCCGGGCGGTGAACTCACGTGCGACGAGCTTGCGCAGCCGGGTGTGGTGCGGGGCGTCCATCTCCAGCATGTTGGCGTTGATCGGGTTGCTGGACGCGGAGAAGCGCTCCGTCGTCCGCCAGTCCTTGCTGAACCGCTGGTCGGCGAGGGCCGCGCGGGCCTCCTCGTAACCGACGATCATCCAGATCCGCTCGAAGTCGTCGGTGCGGACCTGGTGCACCGGCCCCTCGGCGCGCATCTTCGCGTAGTACGGATACGGATCGGCGCTGAAGTCCGCCGCCCCGCGCAGATCGACCACTGACATCGTGCCGCCCCCTCTTCCGGTCTGACCGGTTCAGCGTAGGCGGCCGTCCCGTGCCCCGTCCTCGTCCTCATGGAGGAGACCCGCGTCGTGCACCAACAGGGCGATCTGGACACGGTTGTTGAGGTCGAGCCTGGCGAGGATGCGGGACACGTGCGTCTTCACGGTGGCCACGCTCAGGTGCAGCGTCGCGGCGATCTCGGCGTTGGAACTGCCCCGCCCGACGGCCGAGGCCACGTCCTGCTCGCGCTCGCCCAGTTCGGCGAACCGCTGTCTGGCCCGTGTCCTGCGGGCCTGGCGGTCGTCCACCGGGTCTCCCGCCGCGCGGGCCATGAGCCTGCGGGTGACGGCGGGCGAGAGGACGGGTTCGCCGGCCGCGACGCGCAGGACCGCCTCGACGATCTGCGCGGGCGGGGTGTCCTTGAGGACGAAGCCCGCCGCTCCCGCGCGGATGGCGCGCAGCACCTGCTCATCGGCGTGGAAGGTGGTGAGGACGATGACCTCGGGCGCGCCGGGCCGGCGCCGGAGCTCCTCGGTCGCGGCCAGTCCGTCCATGCCCGGCATGCGGATGTCCATGAGCACGACGTCGGGGTGCGTACGGTCGACGAGAGCGACGGCCTCGGTGCCGTCGGCGCCCTCCCCCACGAGCTCGATGCGGTCGGCGCCGCCGAGCATGAGGGCGAGTCCGGCCCGCACGAGCGGGTCGTCGTCGACGACGGCCAGCCGGACCGGTGGTGGTGCCTCCGGGGACGTGGGAGTGCTCATGCGGCCCACGGTAGCCGGGCCTTGACCGTGAAACCGCCGTCGGGCCGAGGCCCGTGGTCCAGGCTGCCGCCGGCCAGGGCGGCGCGTTCGGTGAGCCCGATGAGTCCCTGGCCGGATCCGGGTACCGGCTCGAAGGGTCCGGCGGGGGCGGGGTTGCCGACCTCGATGGTCAGGCCCTCGCCCGGTCCGCCGGCCACGGTGACGTCGACGGGCGCTCCGGGCGCGTGCTTACGGGCGTTGGTCAGCGCCTCCTGGGCGATGCGGTAGACCGTGCGTCCGGTGGCCGCGGGCGCCCCGGCCGGGTCGGCGACGCCGTTGGCCAGGGTGACCTCCATACCGGCCGAGCGGGACTCGTCGATCAGGGCGTCCAGGGTGACGAGGGTGGGCTGGGGCCTGTTGCCCTCGTCGCTGTCACCGGGGCCGCGCAGTACGCCGATGATCTCGCGGAGGTCCTGGAGGGCCTCGTGGGCGCTGTCCCGGATGACTCCGGCAGCTCTCGCGACCTCGGCCGGGGGTGCGTCGGGCCGGAATTCGAGGGCGCCCGCGTGGACGCTGAGCAGGGTCAGCCGGTGGGCGAGGACGTCGTGCATCTCGCGGGCGATGGCCTCCCGTGCCAGCCGTTGGGCCTGTTCGGCGCGGAGCGCGGCCTCGGCCTCCGCCCGGCGCGCGCGTTCGCGCAGGGTGACGACCAGCTGCCGCCGGGACCGTACGACCATGCCCCAGCTGAGCACCAGCAGGACCAGCAGCACCCCGATGACCGTGGACGCGATGAAGGAGGTGGCGGGGTCCGGGCGCAGCAGCGGCTGGGCGGGAGCGGCGGCCAGGGCGACCGCGCCGACGACGGCCACCGGCTTGAAGGGGCGGTGCACCGCCAGGCTGAACAGAGCGATCAGCATCGCTCCGGACGCGACCGGCTCCACCACGCTCAGCACGGTGAGGACCGCGGCGACCGTCACGGGCCAGCGGCGCCGGACCCAGAGGGCGCAGCAGGCGCCCGCCCCGAGCAGCGAGTCGGCGATCACGACACCGTCGGGAGTGGTGCCGTCGGCCTCGATCGCGGCCAGGACCGCCATCCCGATCCCGGCGGCGCAGAGGAAGAGCGTGAGGTCGACGATCCAGTCCCGCACGGTCCGGCGCGGCCGGCCCGGTCGGCCGGGCTGCTCGTGCGAGGCCAGCGCCGAGGGCAGCAGCCAGGGATATTCCGAACGGGTCATGTCGACAAACCTACGCAGCCTTGGGGCGCCCCCGGGCCCTGCGGGCGAGGAGCGATACCGAAGTCGCACGACTCGATACTTCCGTCGGTGTCCCGCCGACCGGTGGCCGACGCGGGCGGCCGGCGGCCCGTCCCAGGCTGGGGCCATGAAGAAATTCCTGGAGACGGTCGGCTTCCTCGTGTTCGTACAGGGCGTGGTGGGGCTGCTGTACGAGTGGACGGGCTGGTTCCGGCTGTGTGCGGTCATCGCGCGGATCGACTTCGTCGACGATCACGGGCTCTACGTCAACCTCGTGCTGGTCGTCGCGGGCGTGGCCGTGATGGTCGCGGCGGACTCGGTCAGGACGTGACGTCGGCGCGCCGTCGCCCCCACGCGGTGCCGGTCAGCACGAGCACGGCGCCCACCGCCCCGGCCACGCCGAGCCGTTCGCCGCCGATCGCGATGCCGACGGCGGCGGCCCAGAGCGGCTCCGTGCCGAGCAGCAGGCTGACCCGGGACGGCGAGGTGCGGCGTACGGACCACATCTGTACGAAGAACGCGAACAGCGTGCAGAAGACGGACAGGAAGAGCAGCCCCGCCCACTCGGTGGCGCCGAAGTCCGCCGCCACCGTCCAGGGCGCGGTGCCCGTCCCGGAAACGGCGGCCAGCACGGCGAAGACCGCGACCGCGCTGCCGAGCTGCACGGTGGTCAGGGAGAGCGAGTCGGCGTCCTGGACCGCCTTGATGCGGGCCATCGCCAGGACGTGGACCGTACGGGCGAGGGCCGCGAGCAGCATCAGGAGATCGCCCGCCGAGGGGCTGGTGAAGCCGCCGCCCTGGGTCAGCAGCACCACGCCGGTGACCGAGAGGCCCGCCGCCGCCAGGAAGGCGGCCGGTGGCCTGACCCGGGTCACGGCGGCCTCGGCCAGCGGGGTGAAGACCATGGTGAGGCTGATGATGAGGCCCGCGTTGGTCGCCGAGGTGTGCACGACGCCGTACGTCTCCAGCAGGAAGATCCCGCTGAGCACGAGTCCCAGCAGGCCCGCGCCCCGCCACTGCGCGCCGGTCAGGGCCCGCAGTCCGCGCCACCCGGCGACGGCCAGGGCGGGCAGCACGATCGCGAAGCGGAGCACCAGGACCGCGATCACGGTGTGCGTGGTGGTGATGCCCTTGGCCGCGAGGTAGCTGGCACCCCAGACGGCGGCGACGAGCAGGAGCGGCAGGTCGGTGACCCACGCGCGGCGGGGCGGGGCGACAGCGGGCAGGACGGCAGCGGACACCGGGTCCTCCTGGTTCTCCACAGCGGGAACGTGTGGAGACCTCACCGGCTCGCACGGGGAGCGATCACCGTACCGAAACGGCCGGCTTCTCGGGAAGCTCTGTCCGCGGGGTGGTTCGGCCACCTGTTCGCAGGGGTCGTCCAGGGGCGAAGCGGTCCTGCGGCCGCGCCGTCTCCTCCTAGAATGTCGGTCTTGGGACGCTCGGACACACGGAGTTGGCACATGGGTGGAGCGCGGCTGGACGGACGGGTCGAGCGGGGGAACCAGACCAGGCAGCTGGTGCTGGGGCGCGCGGTCCACGTCGCCTCGACCGAGGGACTGGAGGGCCTGTCGCTCGGCCGGCTGGCCATGGAGCTGAAGCTGAGCAAGAGCGGTGTGTTCGCCCTCTTCGGTTCCAAGGAGGAGCTGCAGCTCGCCACCGTGCGCGCGGCCGTGACCGTCTTCGTGGAGCATGTGCTCACTCCGACCAGGGCGGCGGCGCCCGGCCTGGGACGCGTGTGGCGGATGTGCGAGAGCTGGCTCTCCTACTCGCAGCGCCGGGTGTTCAGCGGCGGTTGCTTCTTCTACGCGACCATCGCCGAGTTCGACTCGCGCGAGGGCAAGGTCCACGACGCGCTGGCCTCCACGCAGACGGGCTGGGTCACCTTCGTGGAGGAGACCATCGAGGAGGCCAGGGTGCGGGGTGAACTCGCCGCGGACACAGACGTCTCGCAGCTGGCCTTCGAGCTCATCGCGTTCATGGAACTGGCCAACGCCGAATCCGTACTGCACAACAACAACCCCGGCTACACCAAGGCGGCGCGGGCCATCCTGGGGCGGCTGCGCGTCGCCGCCACCGACCCTTCGGCGCTGCCGCCGGCCCCCGGAGGAAAGTAACTGCACGACCGTTCGTTTAGTTATATGGTCGGCGGGAGGCCGGACACGGGTCCGGCCCGTCCACCTCGACGGAGGCCCGGCCATGCCGTCCGGCATCTGGAAGACGTCCTGGACCTACGGTCCCGCCGCGCACGGCATCGGTCCCGGCTCGGGGCTCGTCGTCAGCGTCACCGAATTCGTCACGCACCGCCCGTGGGGCACTCCCGCCGTCGCGGTCGAGGGTCTGCGGCTGCGGCGGAGCTGGCCGCGGACGCCCGGGGCCGTCGCGGTGCGGCTCTGGGCGGACACCGGTCTCCGGCTCGACCGCTCGGGATCGGTCACGGTCTGGACCGACGAGGCGTCGCTGATGGGGTTCGTCGCCCGCCCGGACCACATGCGGATCGTCCGGGCGTTCCGGGGGCGTGGAGTGATGCGGTCGAATCTCAGGGAGACCACACCTGACGCGCCCCTCGGCCCTGACGCCGGGCCCTGGCAGACGGCCGTCTGGGCGTACGCGGAACGGATCCTCACCGGCACCGAGCCCTGGAACTGAAGGACGGCGGTGCGGTCGAGCGGGGCGACGCAACGCCGCGGGAGCGTCGGCCCTCGGCCCTGCTGCCGGCCACCCGCGCGCGAAACCGGGGCCGTTCAGCCGAGGCGTCAGACTCCCGGCGGATCGAAGTCCCCGAACCGCGCGCGTCCCGCGAGCCGGTAGGTCTGGATCGAGATGCCGCTCCCGGTGGTCCGGGCACCGATCAGCTCGAACTCCGTCGGCTGCCCGCCGTCCGCGAAGAGCCGTCTGCCGCTTCCCAGGTAGACCGGAAAGACGATCAGGTTGATCTCGTCGATCAGGTCGTGCGCCATGAGGGACCGGGCCAGTGTGCCGCTGCCGTGGACCTGCAGCTCGCCCTCCGCCGTCCGCTCCTTCAGTCGGGCGACCTCGGCCGGCACATCGCCGGGGATCACGGTCGTGTTCTCCCACTCGGGGTCGGTCAGGGTGGTGGAGACGACGTGCTTGGGCAGCGTGTTGAGACGGGCGGCGACCGGGTCCTGCGGGTCGGTGACCTTGGGCCAGTAGCCCGCGAAGATCTCGTACGTGCGCCGCCCGAGGAGATAGGCGCCCGACCGGTCGAAGACCTCGGTGATGAAGTTCCCCATGCCCTCGTCCGCGAAGGGCACCGTCCATCCGCCGTACTCGAACCCGCCGCTGGTGTCCTCGGTCGTGCCTCCGGGTGCCTGCACCACACCGTCGAGGGTCACGAACGTGTTGAGAGTCAGCTTCGCCATGTTCCCGCTCCTTCGATCGCCACCCCGGGCCTCGCGCCCCGGCAGCCCGCCTGCTTCCACCTGTTCTGACCTCACTTTCGGGCGGAATTCATCGGTGCGCCCGGCGAGGCCCTCCGTAAGCCGGGGCCCCCGACGTCACAGATCGAGCACACCGCCGACAACTCGTACGGATCTTCGATACATAGGGTGCATGCGCACCACACACACCACCCGTACCGGTCTCTCCGTACTCATCGCTCTGGCCGCACTGACCGCCTGCACCCAGGAATCGGGAGGGACGCCCGGAGCCGCGCCGTCCACACCCCGTTCCACCGGTCCGGCCACCGAGCCGGCGGCCAGGGAGGCACTGGAGACGTCCGTGCGTGCCTACGTGAAGGCCTACTACGCCCCCGACGCGGCCGCCGCCTACGCGCTCCTCTCCACGCGTTGCCGGGAGGAGTGGTCCGAGGAGGACCTCGAGGCGCTCACGGACCGGTCGGCGCAGACGGCCCAGCAGCTCGGGAAGACGTACACCCTGCAGCGGCTGTCCCTGGACCGCGTCCAGGGCGACGGCGCGCAGGTGACCTACGGCGTCGGCGAGCCGATGTACGACGAGCGGACCTCCTGGGTCCGGGAGGACGGCGAGTGGCACAACGACCTCTGCTGAGAGCGCCGCGGACGGCGGCCCGTCCTACGCTGGCGGGGACGGTAAGGGCTGTCCCGTATTCCCTGGTGGATCAGCGCACGGCGTCAGATGCGGTGCATCGCAAGGCGGAGGGACGTCCGCATACTGGATGTATTCGGGCGTTCCGACAACGCGGCGAGGTGCCGTAGCTGTCGTCGTGCGCCCGCCAGGGATTACGGGACAGCCCTTACGCGAACGAAATGGGAGACCATGAGCCAGACACCGCCCCCGGTCCGCAACCTCCATGACGGCAGCACCGTCCCCGCGGTGGGCCTCGGCACCTGGCCGCTCGACGACGAGGCGGCCGAGCAGGCCGTCGCCGGTGCGCTGCAGCTCGGCTACCGGCTGGTGGACACCGCCCTGAACTACGGGAACGAGACCGGCACCGGCCGCGGGATCGCCCGCTCCGGGGTGCCGCGGCGGGACGTCTTCGTCACGACCAAGGTGCCCGGCCGCCACCACGGCTACGAGGAGACGCTGGCCTCCTTCGAGGAGTCACGCGGCAATCTGGGGCTGGAGTACGTCGACCTGTACCTCATCCACTGGCCGCTGCCCCGGGTGGACAAGTACGTCGACACCTGGAAGGCGATGATCAAGCTCCGCGAGGACGGCCTCGTACGCTCCATCGGCGTCTCCAACTTCACGGCGGAGCACCTGGACCGGCTGGAGCGGGAGACGGGCGTGCTCCCCGTGGTGAACCAGATCGAGATGCATCCCCTGCTCCCGCAGGAGGAGCTGCGGGCGGTGCACACCGCGAAGGGCATCGTCACGGAGAGCTGGAGCCCGCTGGCCCGGGGGCGCCAGGTGCTCGAAGCGCCCGAGGTGGTCGCCGCCGCCGAGGCCCACGGGGTGACGCCGGGGCAGGTCGTGCTGCGGTGGCACACCCAGCTGGGGGCGGTGCCGATCCCGAAGTCCGCCGATCCCGGGCGGCAGCGCGAGAATCTGGATCTGTTCGGATTCACGCTGACCCAGCAGGAGCTGGACCGGATCGGGGCCCGGCCGCCGCACCGTTTCGGCGGGGACCCCGTTACGCACGAGGAGTTCTGACGGCGGCACCGGGTCGGGCGCCCTCGGGGGTCACCGGTTGCGCGGGGTGACCTCCGACATCCGGGACCAGTCGTCCCCGGGCACCTCGACGTTGATGATCTCCGGGACCTCGGTGACGAGGTCGGACATGGTGTCGATCGCCGCCTTGAAGTGCTCGGAGTTCACATGGGCCACACCCGCCTCCTGCGAGGCGAAGGCCTCCAGCAGGACGAACTCGTCCGGGTTCTCGACGCTGTAGGACCAGTCGAAGAAGAGGTTGCCCGGCTCCTGACGGGTGGCGAGGGTGAAGTCCTCGACGGCCGGGAGCCAGTTGTCCCGCTCGGCGGTGCGCACGGTGAACTTGACGGCGATGAAGATCATGGCGACTCCTGGTCGGGGGCGGCGGCGTCCCGACCAGGGTCCCATATCCTCGCAGGCCGGACAGGAACCGGCACACCCGCGCAGCTACCCGCCGAGCTCCTCGTGACGGACCGCCAGCCGTGCCGCCCCCTCCTCGGTCAGTGAGCCGAAGAGGCGGAGACGGGAGATCCCGCCGTCCGGGAAGATGTCGATCCGCACATGCGTGCCACGCACGGGCTCGGGCAGGACGAAGCGGTGGTTCGTGTCGGGCTGGAGCCGGGTGCGGGGCAGGATCTGCGACCGCTCTCCGTCCTCGCCGTCACGGACCGAAATCTCCGCCCAGCCCGCCGCGTTGCCCTTGAGGTAGGCGGTGTCGATCTCGACCGCGCGGATCTCCGCCTGCTCCACCAGCCGGTAGCGGATCCAGTCGTTGCCCTTGTCACGCCGGCGGCGGGTCTCCCAGCCGTCGTCCATCTTCCGGGAGCGGCCGGGCGCGATGGTGTTGGTCGCCGGGGAGTAGAAGCGGTCGGAGGCGTCCTCGACCTGGCCGCCGTTCTCCAGGGCCACCAGGTCGAACGTACCGAGGGCGGTCAGCCACGCCGGGTCGGGCGCGACCTCGCCGTGGACGCGCAGGCGGGCTATGCCCCCGTCGGGGTGCTGGTTGACCCGGAGGTGGGTGAAGCGCTGCTCGGCGTCGACGGCGAAGCCGTTGGCCGCGTGGCCGCCGACGGCCGTACGGGGGACGAGGGTCGTCCACTTCACGTCGGGCGCGAGGAGGTCCTCGGGGGAAGGGGAGCCGGGCAGCGAGGTCGCCTCGACGGAGACCGACTGCGGGTAGTTGCCCCGGAAGTGGGCGGTGTCGACGATCAGCCCGCGCACCACACCGGGGGCGCCGAGGCGCACGAGGGCCCAGTCGTGGTCCTCGTCGACGGGGTGCGGTTCGGCGGCGCTCGTACCGCGACGGCGGCGGGTCTCCCAGCCGTCCATGATCTTGCCCTTGTGCCCGAAGCGCTCGGGGTCGAACTCGGCGCGCTCCGGCTTCAGCAGGTTCTCGCGTTCGGCGAAGAACTCGTCGTTGGCGGCGATCACACCGGCGCCGAGGCGCCGGTCGGCGAGGTCCACGAGGTGGGTGAAGGGGAAGTCGGCGGTGCGGTGGTCGGCGTACGGGTCGCCGCCTCCGTACGGGTTCGCGTCGCCGGTGAAGTGCGGTGTCGCCGTCATGGTCAGTGGTTCCTTTCGAGGAGGCGGCCGGTGGGTTCGGCGAGTACGCCGTCGGCCGCGATCCGCGTGCCGCGCAGCCAGGTGGACCTGACGACGCCGTGCAGGGTCCTGCCCGCATAGGCGGTGACCTGGTTGCGGTGGAAGAGCCCGGCCGGGTCGACGGTGAAGGTCGCGTCGGGGGCGAGGACCGCGAAGTCCGCGTCGCGTCCGGCCTCGATGGCGCCCTTACGGGTGAGACCGGCGAGGGCGGCGGGGGCGGCGGACATCCAGCGGGCCACGTCGTCGAGGGTGTGCCCGCGTCGGCGCGCCTCGGTCCAGATGGCGGGCAGACCGAGCTGGAGCGAGGAGATCCCGCCCCATGCGGAGGCGAAGTCGGGGGTCTTGAGGTCCGTGGTGCAGGGCGAGTGGTCGGAGACGATGCAGTCGATCGTGCCGTCGGCGAGCCCGGCCCAGAGCGCGTCCTGGTTGGCGGCCTCCCGGATGGGCGGGCAGCACTTGAACTCGGTTGCTCCGTCGGGGACTTCCTCGGCGGTCAGGGTGAGGAAGTGCGGACAGGACTCGACGGTGACGCGTACGCCCTCGCGCTTGGCGGCGGCGATCAGCGGCAGGGCGTCGCTGGAGGAGAGGTGCAGGACGTGGACGCGGGCGTTCAGCCGCCTGGCGTGGGCGATCAGGCCCTCGATCGCGGTGTTCTCCGCGTCGCGGGGCCGGGAGGCCAGGAAGTCGGCGTACTTCTCGCCGCTCCGCTGCGGGGCCGCAGCCAGGTGGTGGGGGTCCTCGGCGTGCACGATCAGCAGCCCGCCGAAGCCCGCGATCTCGGCCATCGAGCGGGCCAGCTGCTCCTGGTCCAGCTCGGGGAACTCCTCGACGCCGGAGGGCGAGAGGAAGCACTTGAAGCCGAAGACCCCGGCCTCGTACAGCGGGCGCAGGTCCTTCGTGTTGGAGGGGATCGCGCCGCCCCAGAAGCCGGTGTCGATGTGCGCCTTGGGGGCGGCCACCCGCTGCTTGACGCGCAGGTGCTCGACGGTGGTGGTCGGCGGGAGGGAGTTGAGCGGCATGTCGAGGAGGGTGGTGATGCCGCCGGCCGCGGCGGCACGGGTGGCGGTCCAGAAGCCCTCCCACTCGGTGCGGCCGGGGTCGTTCACATGGACATGGGTGTCGACCAGGCCGGGCAGCAGGACGTCGTCGCCGAAGTCCTCGACGCGGGCCCCGGCGGGCACCTCGGTGCCGTACGGCAGGACCGCCTCGATCTCCCCGCCGGCGACGAGGACCGCCGCCGCGCGGGTCCCTTCGGGAGTGACGACGCGCGTCGAGCGGAGTACCTGCTTCACGTCCTCACCGGACACCTGTGCTCCTCACGCAGACTTCAACGATTTGTTGAAGGAGTCTTCACTCGGGAAAGCCGCCCGTCAAGACCCCGCCTTCCCCGCGGGCCGAGCGGTGGGCCACGAAGAGACCGGATTGGAGATTTCCACGAAGTAAAAGTTCATTTTCGACAGGCGGAACGTAGAATGGGCCAGGAGCGGCACCACCGCGCTTCGGTCCGAACGCGTCCCGGACCACCGACACCAGGACAAAACAGGTCCTGACCGGCAAGGACGCCGCACCGGGAGCAGTGGGCCGATCGGGAACAGCCCGGTAGGCTGCTGCCTTGCCTCCGCTTCGAAAGGACCGTTGACGTGCCGCCGTCCCACGCCAGCACATCCGACTCCAAGCCCGCCGGCCCCAGCGGCGGCGTGCAGTCCCTCGAACGCGCCTTCGATCTGCTGGAGCGCATGGCGGATGCCGGGGGCGAGGTGGGGCTCAGCGAACTCTCCGCGAGCAGCGGGCTCCCGCTCCCGACCATCCACCGGCTGATGCGCACGCTCGTCGTCTGCGGCTACGTGCGCCAGCAGCCCAACCGGCGTTACGCGCTGGGCCCCCGCCTGATCCGCCTCGGCGAGTCCTCGGCCCGGCTGCTGGGCACCTGGGCGCGGCCCTACCTCCAGCGTCTGGTCGAGGAGACCGGCGAGACGGCGAACATGGCGCTCCTGGACGGGGACGAGATCGTGTACGTCGCCCAGGTGCCGTCGAAGCACTCGATGCGGATGTTCACCGAGGTCGGCCGGCGCGTGCTCCCCCACTCCACCGGTGTGGGCAAGGCGCTCCTGGCGCACACCCCGGCGGACGAGGTGCGGGCCCTGCTGGCCCGTACGGGCATGCCGGCGGCCACCGAGAAGACGATCACCACTCCGGACGGCTTCCTCGACGCGCTGGAACAGGTGCGGCGCGCGGGCTACGCGGTGGACGACAACGAGCAGGAGATCGGGGTCCGCTGCCTCGCGGTCCAGGTCCCGGACTCCCCCACCTCGGCGGCCATCTCCATCTCCGGGCCCGCGGGCCGGGTGACGGAGACGGCGACCGAGCGGATCGTGCCGATCCTCCAGCAGATCGCGAAGGAGCTCTCCGAGGCCCTGGCCAGCAGCGGCGGCTCGGCCGGCTGACACCGGGCCGGGGCCGCCCCGGCGGCCCGTCAGACCGGAGCGGGCGCCGACAGGAATCCGTCCTCCATGCTCACCGTCCCGTCCACCCGGTCCAGATGCGCGCGGTCGTGGGTGACCATGACCGTGGCCGTCGAACGCTCCCGGGTCAGGCCGAGCAGCAGGTCCAGGACCGCGGCGCCGCGTTCGTGGTCGAGCGCGCTGGTCGGCTCGTCGACGAGCAGCACCGCCGGCTCGTTCACCAGGGCGCGGGCGATGTTGATCCGCTGACGCTGACCGCCGGAGAGCTGGTGCGGCCTGCGGTCCGCCCGGTCGGCCAGACCGACCGCGTCCAGGAGGTCCAGCGCCCGGCCCCGGGCCGCACGGACCGGGCCGCCGGACAGATGCGCCATCACCTGGAGCTGCTCCACGGCCGTGAGCGAGGGCAGCAGATGGGGCTGCTGGAAGACGATGCCGATACGGTCCCGGCGCAGCGCCGCCTTGTCGGCGCGGCTGAGCCCCGCCGTCTCCGTACCGGCGACGACGACGCGTCCGCGGTCCGGGGCGACGAGCGTGGCCGCCACCGCGAGGAGGCTGGACTTGCCCGAGCCGGACGGTCCGACGACCGCGGTGAGCGTGCCCGGCGGTACGTCCAGGGACACCTGGTCGAGTGCGGTGAGCCGGGCGTCGCCGTCGGGGTAGGTGAGGGTGACGTCGGTGAGGGTGAGGGTCATCGGGCGCTCCCGAGTGCGGTGAGGGGGTCGACGGCGGTGATCCGCCGGATGGACAGGGCGGCACCGAGCGCACCGAGGACGATCATCACGCCGGCCGGGACGAGCACGGTCGACGCGTCCAGGACGAACGGCACGGCGCCGCCGTCCCCGCCGACCAGCGCACCGGTCGCCGAGGCGAGCGCGGTGCCCAGGCCCGTACCGACGGCCAGCATCACCACGGCCTGCCCGAGCGCGTCCTTCAGCAGGTACGGGGTGGAGGCGCCCAGCGCCTTGAGCACGGCCACGTCGCCGCTGCGCTGGATCGTCCAGACGGTGAAGAAGGCGCCGATGACGAGCGCGGAGATGGCGAAGAGGAAGCCGCGCATCAGCTGGAGCGAGCCGTTCTCGGCCTGGTAGGAGCCGATCGCCGTGAGGGAGTCCCCCAGGGCCAGCGTGCTGGTGCCCGCCGCCTTGTCGCCCGCGGCGAGGTCGGCGCCGCCTGTCGCGCTCAGGGCGACGACGGTGGCCTGCCGTCCGGCGCCGCCGATGCGCTGCCAGTCGGCGAGCGAGGTCCACACCACCGGGGTGTGGCTGTACGAGGCGTCGCCGCTGACCGCCGACACCGTCAGCCGGGAGCCGCCGAGGGCGAGGGTGTCACCGGCCGTGACGCCGAGTTCGTCGGCCGCCGGCCCGGAGAGCACGAGCCGGCCCGTACCCACATCGGCGGGGGCGAGCCCGCTGCCCGGTTCGACGCCGAACGCCGACACCGCGGCCGTGCGCTTCCCGCCGTCGACGGCCGCGTTCAGCGTCCGGATCCCCAGCGGCTGGGCCGACGTGACCCCCGGCTGCTCCGCCCAGGTGTGCCAGGCGCTCTCCTCGACGGACGAGTCGGAGAAGGACACCGACCGCCCGTCCGGTGGCGCGGCGAACGCGATGCGGTCGGCACTCAGTCCGGTGACGGCCGAGGTGTTCTCCCTTCCCAGTCCGGCCGTGAGGCCGGACAGCAGCCCCACGAGCAGCGTGATCAGCACGACGACCGTGCCCATGAGGGCGAACCTGCCCCTGGCGAACCGTAGATCTCTCCATGCAACGAACATGCCTCCAGGCTCGGGCCCACGACCTGCGGAAACATCGCGCGCCGGAGGGGGACGACATCAACCTTTCGATTGACTGCCCCGGCGCGGGGCGCGTCTACGCTGGAACGACCATGGATACGCGTGCGCACACCCCCGTCACCACCGCACTGCGGCTCTGCCTGCACGCGCTGCTGGTGGGGCTGCTGGTGCTCGCCGCGCTGCGCGCGATCGGCGACGGGACACCGCACGCGACCGCCGTCGTCGTACTGGCGGGGGTGATGGCCGCGCTGTACGCGGCGGGCGCGCTCGCCCCCGCCGTCCAGCCGCACACCCGGGCCGCCGCCCTCTGGCTCACCGCGCTGGGCGCCGTGTGGCTGGCGCTGCTCGCCCTGTCGCCCGACGCCCTGTGGGTGGCCTTCCCCCTCTACTTCCTCCAGCTGCATCTGCTGCCGGTGCGATGGGGGCTGCCCGCCGTGGCGGTCACGGCCGCGGCGGCGATCGCCAGTTTCCTGCTGCACGGTCAGGAGGTCACGCCGGGCACGTTCATCGGCCCGCTGCTCGGTGCGGCGGTGGCCGTCGCGACCGTACTGGGTTACGACGCGCTGTTCCGTGAGAGCGAGCGGCGGCGCGAGCTCATCGACGAACTCGTCTCCACCCGGGCGGAGCTCGCCGACGCGGAGCGCACCGCGGGCACCCTGGCCGAGCGGGAGCGGCTGGCCCGGGAGATCCACGACACGCTCGCCCAGGGCCTGTCCAGCATCCAGCTCCTGCTGCGGGCCGCCGAGCGCACGCTCCCCGAGGACGCACCCGCGGCCGCGCACGTCCGGCGCGCCCGCGAGGCCGCCCAGGACAACCTGGCCGAGGCCCGCCGCTTCGTACGTGCGCTGACCCCGCCGGACCTGCAGCAGGGTTCCCTGGCGGCCGCCCTGTCCCGTCTCTCCTCCCGCACCTCGTCGCCGGAGCTCACGGTGCAGTTCGCGGTCAGCGGCAGGCCGGTCGAGCTGCCCACCCCGTACGAGGTGGCGCTGTTGCGCACGGCCCAGTCGGCGCTGGCCAACGCGGTGCAGCACTCGGGCGCGCGCCGGGCGGAGATCACGCTCAGCTTCATGGAGACGTCGGTGTCCCTGGACGTGGTGGACGACGGCCGGGGCTTCCGCACGGCCGTGGAGACGGCCACGGCCGCCGAGCCGGCGAGCACCGCCGGCGGCGGCTTCGGACTGCCCGCGATGCGCGCGCGGGCCGCTTCGCTGGGCGGGACGCTGAGTGTGGAGTCGGGCCCCGGCCAGGGGACGGCCGTCGCCGTCACCCTGCCGCTCCCGGCCGCGACCGGGAACCAAGGGGGCAGAGCGGCATGACCGATCCGATCGCACTGC
The DNA here is from genome assembly GCF_044765485.1 of Streptomyces sp. NPDC102451. Lineage (NCBI taxonomy): Bacteria > Bacillati > Actinomycetota > Actinomycetes > Kitasatosporales > Streptomycetaceae > Streptomyces > Streptomyces sp. NPDC102451. Next base: position 320,950 of record NZ_JBIWKD010000004.1, read on the forward strand.
TGCTCGCCGACGACCACCCGGTGGTCCGCGCCGGGCTGCGCGCCGTCCTGGACACCGAGCCGGACTTCCAGGTCGTCGCCGAGGCCGCCACCGCCGAGCGGGCCGTCGCCCTGGCCGCGACCGGCGTGTGCGACGTGGTCCTGATGGACCTGCAGTTCGGCTCGGGCATGCACGGGGCGGAGGCCACCGCGGCGATCACGGCGGCCCCTGACGCACCGCGGGTGCTGATCCTCACCACGTACGACTCGGACGCCGACATCCTGGCCGCCGTGGAGGCCGGCGCGGCCGGCTATCTGCTGAAGGACGCCCCGCCCGAGGAGCTGGCCGCCGCCGTGCGTACGGCCGCGGCCGGCCGCTCGGCGCTCGCCCCCGAGGTCGCGCACCGGCTGATGGACCGGATGCGGACACCGGCCCAGGCATTGACCAAGCGTGAGCTGGAGGTGCTCCAGCTGGTCGGCGAGGGCCTGTCGAACCAACAGATCAGCAAGAGGCTCTTCCTGAGCCAGGCGACAGTGAAGTCCCATCTGGTGCACATCTACGCGAAGCTGGGCGTCGACTCACGCACATCGGCGGTGGCCGCGGCGACCGCGCGCCGTCTGATCCGCCGCTGACATCACGAATGGCGCGGCGGCTCCCCGAAGAGGTCGACGGCGACCCGCACGTCCCGGAGGCCCGGGCCCAGGGCGCTGACCGAGCCGATCGCCCCCGCGACCAGCAGCAGTGAGCGGCGCAGCCGGGGTATCTCGGGCCTCCCGCCGGCCGCCATGGCGTCCAGTGCGGCCAGCTCCTCCTCGGCGATCCCCCGGTCGGGGAACTCGGCCGGATGCCCCGCGAGTTCGCGGCGGAGCCGGGAGACAGCCGTACGCAGCTCCGTCACCCTCGGGTCCTCGTCGCTCCCGGTCAACCGCTCCTGCCCCACGCTTCGCAACAAAGCACTCCCCCTCGCACGTCATTGTGCCGGTGTGTCGACCTGGCCCCGGGCGGCGGTCAAGTACCCGGGACCGCCCGCAAGTCAACGCCATCAAAGGTGGTGGACGCCACTGTGCGGACAAGAATTCAGCGTACCCCCGAGGGGTGACAGCCACTCCGCCGGTACGCACCGCGCAGTGGTATCCAGGGCACATGACTCACACACATCGGACCCCCGTGATCGCCGGAGTGCTGCTCGCCGCCGGTGGCGGCCGCCGTCTCGGGGGGCGGCCGAAGGCGCTGCTGGAACACCGTGGCCGCCCCCTCGTCGAGCACGCAGTGCGGGCGCTGCACAACGGCGGGTGCGGTCCCGTCCGGGTCGTGCTGGGCGCCGCGGCCGAGGAGGTGGAGGCCCTCGCGGACCTCTCGGCCTGCTCGGTGACGGTGAACCCTTCATGGGAGGACGGCATGGGCTCCTCGCTCCGGGCGGGGCTGGGCGCCCTCAGCGGTTCGGACGTGGACGCGGCACTCGTACTCCTGGTCGACCAGCCCGGCATCGGGGCGGAGGCGGTGGCGCGGGTCCGCTCGGCGTACCGCTCCCGGACGACCCTGGCGGCCGCCGCGTACGACGGGGAGCGCGGCCATCCCGTGCTGTTCGGGGCCGACCACTGGGCGGACGTCTCGGCGGGCGCGACCGGCGACCAGGGGGCGCGGGCCTACCTGCGGGCGCACCGCGATGCGATCACGCTCGTGGAGTGTTCCGATGTGGCCCAGGCGTACGACATCGACACGGCGGAGGATCTGACGCGCCTCGACTGACCTCGGGCGAACGGACCGTGTCGGACCTGGCACGCCGCGCCACCGCGGCCGCACGTCTGTCGACCCGGAGAATCTCGATATCAACAAACCATTGAACTTCCACCATGAGGAAACTAATATCCACTGATCAGAAGCCCATGGTTCCGCTTCCGGTTCCCCGGTGGTGCCCATGGCCGTATCTCGGAGCCCTGGCACCCCGTGCCGTCCCGGGCGACCCGGCGGCCATGGACGCCGCCGCACCACCCGCTGAAGGAGTGACAGCTCATGTCCGCACCAGCGCCGTCCCCGCTGGCCATCGTCGACGCCGAGCCCCTGCCGAGGCAGGACGAGGTCCTGACCGATGCGGCCCTCGCGTTCGTGGCCGAGCTGCACCGGCGGTTCACGCCGCGCCGTGACGAGCTGCTCGCCCGCCGCGGCGAGCGCCGCGCCGAGATCGCCCGCACCTCCACGCTGGACTTCCTGCCGGAGACGGAAGCCGTCCGCGTGGACGACACCTGGAAGGTCGCCCCGGCCCCGGCCGCGCTGGACGACCGCCGGGTGGAGATCACCGGTCCGACCGACCGCAAGATGACCATCAACGCCCTGAACTCGGGCGCCAAGGTCTGGCTCGCCGACTTCGAGGACGCGTCCGCCCCCACGTGGGAGAACGTCGTCACCGGCCAGCTCAACCTGATCGACGCGTACACCCGGAACATCGACTTCACCGACCCGAAGTCGGGCAAGTCGTACGCCCTGAAGCCCGCCGAGGAGCTCGCCACCGTCGTCACGCGCCCGCGCGGCTGGCACCTGGACGAGCGTCACCTCCAGCTCGACGGCACCCCGGTGCCCGGCGCGCTGGTCGACTTCGGCCTCTACTTCTTCCACAACGCGCAGCGCCTGATCGACCTCGGCAAGGGCCCGTACTTCTACCTGCCGAAGACGGAGTCGCACCTGGAGGCCCGCCTCTGGAACGACATCTTCGTCTTCGCCCAGGACTACGTCGGCATCCCGCAGGGCACGGTCCGCGCGACCGTCCTGATCGAGACGATCACCGCCGCGTACGAGATGGAGGAGATCCTCTACGAGCTCCGCGACCACGCCTCCGGGCTGAACGCGGGCCGCTGGGACTACCTCTTCTCCATCGTCAAGAACTTCCGTGACGGCGGCTCGAAGTTCGTCCTGCCGGACCGCAACCTGGTCACGATGACCGCCCCGTTCATGCGGGCGTACACCGAACTCCTGGTCCGCACCTGCCACAAGCGCGGCGCGCACGCCATCGGCGGCATGGCGGCCTTCATCCCCTCGCGCCGCGACGCCGAGGTCAACAAGGTGGCCTTCGAGAAGGTCAAGGCGGACAAGGACCGCGAGGCGAACGACGGCTTCGACGGCTCCTGGGTGGCCCACCCGGACCTGGTCCCGATCGCGCTGGAGTCCTTCGACGCGGTCCTCGGCGAGAAGCCGAACCAGAAGGACCGGCTGCGCGAGGACGTCTCGGTGGCGGCGGGCGACCTGATCGCCATCGACACGCTGGACGCGAAGCCCTCGTACGACGGGCTGCGCAACGCGGTCGCGGTCGGCATCCGCTACATCGAGGCATGGCTGCGCGGCATGGGCGCGGTCGCCATCTTCAACCTGATGGAGGACGCGGCCACCGCCGAGATCTCGCGCTCGCAGATCTGGCAGTGGATCAACGCGGACGTGGTCTTCGAGAACGGCGAGCACGCCACCGCGGACCTGGCCCGCAAGGTCGCGGCCGAGGAACTGGCCACGGTCCGCGCCGAGATCGGCGACGAGGCCTTCGAGTCCGGCAAGTGGCAGCAGGCCCACGACCTGCTGCTCACGGTCTCGCTCGACCAGGACTACGCGGACTTCCTGACGCTGCCGGCGTACGAGCAGCTGCGCTGACGCCGCCCCCGGAAGCGCCGTACCCCGCGACTCACCGCCGCGGGGTGCGGCGCTTCCGGCATGCCGGGAGCTCGGCACCGACCGCGCGGGCGAAGCGCACCACGGTCCGCACCAGCAGGACGTTCACGGCGGCTCCCAGCCCGCAGGCGAGCGCCGTGCCGACCGCCTCGCCCGCCCCCTCCCCCGCATCGCCGGACACCGCGGCGAGCGGCATGAGGACGAAGACGTACAGGATGTTCAGCCCCGGCTGGGCGAGCCCGGACAGCAACGAGTCCACGGGCGAGGGGCCGTGGGCGCCGGCGGCGAACCCGCCGGCCGCCATCGCGGCGACGTACACGAGGGCCAGGATCCGGACGGCACGGCAACAGCGGGTACGGCTCATCGGCGCGGCCCTCTCGGTGGGCTCATGGGGAGGCACCTGATCGCCACCCGCCAGCCCCATTATTGAACATGTTCAACCCGTGCCCGGACGCGCCGGGTCAGCGGCCGAGGCGGGCGCGCACCATCCCGGTCAGGGCGCTGAGTTCGGGGAGGCGCAGGAGGTGGGCGACGGCCAGGAAGACGCCGAGCAGGACGAGGCCGCCCGCGAGCAGGGCCGCGAGCGAGCCGGAGGCGGTGCTGCCGAGGGCCTTGGTCACGGCGTACGCCACGGCGCCGCCGGCCAGGGCGGCGGGGGCGCCGGCCACGACCAGGCGTGCGTAGGTGCCCAGCACACGGCGGCCGTCCAGGTCGCCGCCCAGCCGCTTGCGGAGCCGGCGCCAGGCGATGCCGACCCCGACCGCGTAGGCCAGGCCGTACGAGGCGGCCATCCCGGCGACGGCCCAGCGCGGGTCGAGCACGGCGAAGCACAGGGCGGAACCTGCGGCATTGACCAGGGCGACGACCACGGTGTTGTAGAAGGGCGTGCGGGTGTCCTCGTAGGCGTAGAAGCCGCGCAGGACGACGTACTGGACGGAGTACGGGACGAGTCCGAGGCCGAAGGCCATCAGGACGAACCCGATGCCACGGGCGCCCTCGGCGCCGGAGCCGGCGTAGAGCAGGGTGGACATCGGTACGCCCAGGGCGAGGAACGCGAACGCGCACGGCACGATGGCGACGGCCGAGGTCCTCAGGCCGTAGGAGATGTCGTCCCTGATCGCCTCCTTGTCGTCGTCCTGCGCCGAGCGGGAGATGCGGGGCAGGACGGCGGTCATCACCGAGACGGTGATGATGGCCTGCGGCATCTGCCACAGCAGCAGGGCGTAGTTGTAGGCGGTGATCCCGGAACCGGTGTGCCCGGCGTGTTCGGCGAGGGAGCCGGCCTTCGTGGCGAGCTGGGTCACGACGATCATGCCGAGCTGGTTGACGAGCACGAACAGGAGCGTCCACTTGGCGAGGCCCATGGCCTTGCCGAGGCCGTGGCCCCTGAAGTCGAAGCGCAGGCGCAGCCGGAAGCCGGTGTCGCGGAGGTACGGGAGCATCGCGAGTGCCTGCACGGTGAGCCCCAGCAGGGTGCCGAGGCCCAGGAGCCGTACCCCTTCGGGGGTGATGGTGGCGGGCGTGACGGCGGACTCGGTGAAGCCGCCGAAGGCCCAGACGAAGCTGCCGAACGAGGCGATGATCACGAGGTTGTTGAGCACCGGGGTCCACATCATCGCGCCGAAGCGGCCCCGGGCGTTGAGGATCTGGCCGAGCACCACATGGGCGCCCATGAAGAAGAGCGTGGGCAGGCAGTACCGGGCGAAGGCCACCGTCACGGCCCTGCGCTCCGGGTCGGCGGCGATGTCCGGCGACATCATGTGGACCAGGAGCGGGGCGGCGAGCACGCACACGACCGTGACGCCCGCCAGCGCGACCATCACCAGGGTGAGCAGCCGGTTGGCGTAGGCCTCGCCGCCGTCGTCGTCCTTCTTCATGGCCCGCACGAGCTGGGGGACGAAGACGGCGTTGAGCGCCCCGCCGCCCACCAGGACGTAGATCATCGTGGGCAGGACATTGGCCACCTGGTAGGAGTCGTTGAGCGTGCCGACGCCGATCGCCGCGGCCATGACCAGGGTCCGGAGGAAGCCGGTGATCCGGGAGACGATGGTGCCCGCGGCCATCACGGCACTGGACTTGAGCAGGCCCGAAGCCCCGGAGGGCTTCGAGTCGGCGGGCGGCGCGGGCGGGGCCTCGTCGGCCGGTACGGGTCCGCCGTTTGGCCCGCCGTCCAGAGGGCCGGGCCGCGCCGCCGGGAGGCGCAGCCGCATCGTGTCGTCGGCCGGGACGACGCGCAGCGTCATCGTGTCGTCGGCCGGCGTGCCGCCGCCGGGGCCCCGGGCGTCGCCCCTCGGGTCGTTCGGCGCGCTCATTCGTCGTTCCTCACCGTGCGTCAGCGATGACAGGACCGCCCCGCGCTCCGCGGCGCATGCAGGGCCGGTTCCACGGCCGGATGTCACCGGTCTCCGGCCGCTTCCAACCAGCGTACTGGCGTGCGATTTTGGTCCGGCCGCCGCTATGATCATGCACGGCAAGGCTGTAGCGCAGAGGTCGTCGCGCCCACGCATCAAGCTGGAGGACGCCGGTTCGAATCCGGCCGGTCTTGCCACCTGTTCTCGGAGGGATGGCGTCGGTGTGCCGGGCGGGCGGGGGACGCGTTCGTCCGCTCCGGCCGGGGGAGCCGGCAAGGGACTGGAGAGTTGTGATGTCGCAGCCGATGCCCGTGCGCTGCCCGGCGATCGAGCACCCGGACATCCCGCTCGCCGACGCGGCGCTGCTGGATCCGCTGGTGAGCCGGCTCGCCGTGGAGCGGCCGGTGGGGGCGGACGAGGTGTTCCCGCTGGGGACCCTGCGCGGTGACGGGCGCGTCGATCTCTGCAAGCAGGGGCTCGGGGCCGCCGGTGCGGCCAGGGTGATGCCCGCGCTCGCCGCGTCGCCGCACGCCACGCATGTCCTGCTCGGCACCAACTCCCTGGGGGACGAGGGCGCGCGCTCGGTCGCCGGGGCCCTGCGCCGGGGCGGGCACGGGCTGCGGACGGTCTATCTCGGCTGCAACCGCATCGGGGCCGAGGGCGCCGCCGCGCTCGCCGGTGCGATCGGTGAGGACGGCACGGTCCGGGCCCTGTGGCTGAAGCGCAATCCGCTGGGCGACGCGGGCGTCCGGGCGCTTGTGCCGATGCTGGCCCGCAACACCGCCCTGCGGACGCTGGACCTGGTCAACAGCGGGGTCACCGCCACCGGTCTGGAGGCCCTGCTCGGCGTACTCCGGGCGCGGGAACATCCGTTGGAGAGGCTGTTCCTCGGGGGGAACGGGCTCCGCGCGGAGTCCGCGCCGCTGCTCGCCGCGCTGATCCGTGACGCGGGGGTGCGGGAGCTGTATCTGCCGGCCAACCACCTCGGCGACGCGGGGGCCGCCGTGCTCGCCTCCGCCGCCGACCCGGCACGCCCGGTGCGGCTCGGTCTCGGCGGCAACGGGATCGGCCCCGCGGGCGCGTACGCGCTGGCCGACGCCCTCGGCGGGATCGAGGCGCTCGACCTCGGCCGCCCGATGTCCGAGCGCAGCCTCGGCGCGACGGGCAACGCGACCGGCGACGCCGGGGCCCACGCCCTGGCCGCCGCCCTGCCCGGCAGCCCGCTGCGCCGCCTCGAACTGGCCCACACGGGCCTGACCGGCCGGGGCGCGAAGCACCTGCTGGGCGCGGTCGGCGCGGACTCCCGGCTGGAGTACGTCGGCCTCGGCCCCGGACTCCCCCGCAAGGTGAAGCGGTCCTTCACCGCGCGGCTGCGCCCGGACTCCGGCGCCCACGGCGATCTGCGTGCGATACGGAGCGTCTACCGGTGAGGCCCGGTACGAGACCCGGCGCCGGGGGGCGGTTCATCTCCCCGGAGGACGTGTCCAGCCTGCGGCGGGTCCGACGGTACGCCGTGCCGCGCTGGATGATCGAACGGTCCGCGGAACGGCGGCTGGCCGGTGACTGGCGTGGTGCTCTCGCGGTGGCGGGGGTCGATGTGACCTTCGACCCCGACGGGGTGGCCGCCTCGTACGGTACGGCCGTGGCCGCGGCCCTCGTGTCGGACCTGCGCCACCTGGTGCCCGACCTGGTGCGCTGGCACCTGCCCCGGGTCCTCGGCGGCCGCTCGACACTCGACACCGACCGCACGGTCGTACTGGCGGGTTACGGGGACGGGACCGGTCTGCCCCTGGCGCCGTATCTGCATCTGCGTACGCCTCCGATGGTCGACGGCCCCCAGCGGATCACGCTGGGCTTCGGTGCGTTGCCGGGCGAGACCTCCCCGGGTGTGTTCGCCGCCCGTACGGAGGACTGGCGGGCGGTCAGGTATCTGTGGGACGCGCGGTGCACGGACGGTCTACGCGCGGCGGCGGTCGCCGGCGGCCGGGTTCCGTTCTTCCACGACGACGGCACACCGCTCTCGCCCGGGGAACTCGCCGCGTCCGGTGACGACGCGGCGGCCCGGGCGGAGCGGGTGACCCTGCTCCACCAGGAGGGCAAGGTCTCCGAGGCCTTCGCCGCCGCGGGCGTCGACTGGGATCCGGCCATGCCGGAGTCCGCGCGGCCGTGGCGCGGCATGGAGTCCGAGGAGATCCTCCGCCGGACGGCGGTCGACATACCCCGGCTGGACGCGGCGGTGCGGCGCGCGACGGCCGCGAGCGGCAGGGAGCGCTTCCTGATCGCCGACTTCTGGCGGGGGTGCGTCCTGCTGGACCTCACGGATCACAGCACGGGCGGCCGGCTCCGGGCCCGTGTCGTCGAGTCGCGGAGGACACCGGCCGAGGCCGACCCCCGCCTGCCGGAAGCGGCCTGGTGCCGCCTGCCCGACCTCGATCTGCTGCGGGCCGGCGCGATGCAGCCGCGCCGGCTGCACCCGTTGGTCGCCCGTGCCCTCTTCCCCGCACTCGAAGGGCCGTTCGGCCCGCCGGAGCCGACGGTGCCACGCCCCGTGCGGGTGAGGTGCCGTGGCGAGTGGCACGAAGTCGCCTTCCGCGAAGGCGCGTTGCGCTCCCCGCACACGGATGAGGAGCGGCAACGGGAGAGTGCCCTGCGGGCGTTCGGCGGGGCCGTCGCCGGCTGCTTCGCGGTGGAGCACTCCTGCACGTCGGGGACGGGCCGGCTCCCGAAGGGCCTGCGGGCCCAGCGCCAGGAGCTGTTCATGCGAGCCCAGCACGGGGACACGCCAGGGGTCCTGGAGCTGCTGGCCGCCGGCATGGACCTCCGGATGCGGGACGGCCGGCGGCGGGGGCTGCTGCATGCCCTGCCCCTGCTCGACCACCAGGCGCTGCTGCCCCGGCTGCTGGAGGCGGGGCTCGACCTGGAGGCCAGGGACCATCTGGAGCGGACCCCGCTGGCCGTCGCGGTGAGCGAACTGGGCTCCGTCACGCTGGTGCGGGCGCTGCTCGCAGCGGGGGCCCGGATCGACGTGACCGACTCGACGGAGCTCTCGCTGTCCCAGCTGATCCGCCGGTACAAGCGCAAGGACCTCGGCTTCCTCCGGGAGCGGGTGGCCGCCGAGCACCCGGGCATCGGATCCGACTGGTACGACAAGTGGTTCCCGGACGACGAGGACGCAGAGAACTCAGAGAACGCGGAGGAGGAACAGTGAGCACCACCATCCGGACCGGCTCCGTCGCCCCCGGTCCGCTGGAGGCGGCCGACGAGCTCAACCGGCGCCTGCGCACCACCCGCACCGAGGCCGCCGCGAGTCCTCAACTGGAGGCGCTGGCACTGGCAGTGACGGCCAATCAGCCCGTGCTGCTGTGGGGCGAGCCCGGGATCGGCAAGTCCGCCGGGATGGAACAGCTCGCCGCCGGTCTCGGCCTGGAGCTGGAGACGGTCATCGCGAGCGTGCACGAGCCGTCGGACTTCGCCGGGCTGCCGGTCGTGGGGGACGACCCCGCGGTGACGGGCGTGCCGATGGCGCCGCCGGACTGGGCGGTGAGGCTCGCCCGCGCCGGTCAGGGCCTGCTCTTCTTCGACGAGCTGTCGTCGGCGCCCCCCGCGGTGCAGGCGGCGCTCCTGCGGGTCGTACTCGAACGGCGGGTGGGCAGCCTCCGGCTGCCTGAGGCCGTACGGATCGTGGCGGCGGCCAACCCTCCGTCGAGCGCGGCGGACGGCTGGCACCTCGCTCCGCCGCTCGCCAACCGTTTCGTGCACCTCGCGTGGACGCACGACCCGCGCACCGTCGCCCGCGGCATGGCGGGGACATGGCCCGCGCTGGGTGTACCGGTCGTGGATCCGGCCCGGGTGCCGGGCGCGGCGGCGCGGGCCCGGGGCGCGGTCTCCGGGTTCCTCACGGCACGCCCCGGCCTGGTCCACCACATCCCTGCCGACGCGGAGAGCCGGGGCAGGGCGTGGCCGTCCCCGAGGACCTGGGACATGGCCCTGCGGCTGCTGGCCACCGGCTATGCGACGGGCGCCGGGCGGGAGGCGGTCGCCGCGGTGCTCACCGGCGCGGTCGGGGACGGGGCGGGCATCGAGCTGCTGTCCTACCTGGAGCACCTGGATCTGCCCGATCCCGACCGGGTGCTCGCCGACCCGGACGCCTTCGCGCTGCCGGGGCGCGGGGACCGGCAGCTCGCCTTCCTGATCGCGGTCGTCGCCGCGGTGCAGGGGGACCTGACGCGGGAGCGCTGGGAGGCCGGGTGGGCCGTGCTGGCGAAGGCCGTGGACGCGGGGGTGCCCGACGTGGCCGCCCGGGCCGCGGTCGACCTGGCGGGGATGCGCAGCCTCGACTGGCCGGTGCCGCCGGGGATCGACGGCTTCCTGGACCTGCTGCGGCAGTCCGGCGCCCTGCCGCAGGGTGGCTGAGCTGGACACCACGAAGCTGCTCGCGGCGCGCTACCGGGCGGCCGCGGACCGCCCGTATCTCGCGTCGGCGCTGTACGCCCTGACGGTGGTGGTGAGCGACGAGGTGCCCACCATGGGTGTGGACCGGCACTGGCGCTGCTACGTCTCGCCCGGCTTCGTCGAGCGGACCCCGGTGGCGGAGCTCGCGGCGGTGTGGGTGCACGAGGTGGCCCACCTGCTGCGCGACCACCACGGACGGGCGGAGCTGCTGCCCCCGGCGGACCGGCGCGACCGGCTCCGGGTGAACGTCGCGCAGGACTGCGAGATCAACGACGACCTGGTCGCCGACGGCCTGCCCCTGCCCGCCGGGCGGCTGGAGCCGCGCCTCTTCGGCCTCCCGGAGGGGCAGTTCTTCGAGGCGTACCTGGCCGCGTTGCCGCCTTCCCTCCTCGCCCATGACTGCGGGTCGGGTGCCCATGGGCACCCGGTCCCCTGGGAGATGGACGGGCGTACGGGCCCCGCGGGGGTCGGCACGGTCGAGGCCGAGGCGCTGCGGCGCCACACCGCGGAGGCCATGCGCGCCCACGTACGGGCCAGGGGCACCCTGCCGGGCGGCTGGAAGCGCTGGGCCGACGGGGTGCTGGAGCCGACGGTCGACTGGCGGCAGGCGCTGGCGGGCGCCGTACGGGAGGCCGCCGCCTGGGCCTCCGGGGCGGTCGACTACACCTACCGCAGGCCGTCCCGCCGGAGCGCGGCCCTGCGCGGCGTGGTCCTGCCCAGCCTGCGGCGGCCGCTGCCCCGGGTGGCGGTCGTCATCGACACCTCGGGGTCGATGGGCGCGCCGGAGATCGCCGCCGCACTCGCCGAGGTCACCGGCGTGCTGCGCGAGGTGGGGATCCGGGGCAACCGTGTGACGGTCCTCGCCTGTGACGCCGACGTCCAGGCGGTCTCCCGGGTGACGTCCGCCGAAGAGATCACGCTGGACGGCGGCGGTGGCACCGACATGCGCGTCGGGATCGCGGCGGCGCTGTCGGCGCCCGAACGCCCGGGTGTCGTCATCGTCCTGACGGACGGTCTCACACCTTGGCCGGACGAGACCCCCTCGTGCCGGCTCATCGCCGTCCTCGTCGGCCCGTCCGCCCCCGCCGCTCCCCCGTGGGCCGAGACGGTGCGCGTCACGGGCTGAGCAGCGGGGCGGGCTGTTCCCCTCACGAAGACCCCGTACGGAAGATGAGTGCGGCTACTCAGGCCCCGGCCGCTCCCCCGCCCGACGATGGGGACCGACATCGTCGAGCTCAGGAGACCGGACATGCTCAGCCACCTCGCCGACGCCCTGGTGCCCGCCTTCGGCCGGCTCACGGTCACCGCCGACGCGGGCGCCGAACTCGCCCCCGGCAGCATCGTCGTCGCGAACCACACCTCGCTCGCCGACCCCGCCGTCGTGCTCGCCGCACTGCACCGCCTCGGAGCCCGCCCGGTCGTCATGGCGACCGCCGGGCTCTGGCGCGTCCCGGTCCTCGGCGGCGCGCTCGCCCGCGAGGGGCACATCCCCGTCCACCGCGGCGGGCCGCGCGCGGCGGACGCCCTGGACGGGGCCGCCGAGGCGCTCGGGCGCGGACGACTGGTCCTGATCTACGCCGAGGGCGGCCTCCCGCACCGGACGGACGCCGCCGAGACGGCACCCGGGGCCTTCCGCAGCGGTCTGTCCCGGCTCGTGCGGCGCACCGGGGCCCCGGTGGTGCCCGTCGGCCAGGCCGGCGCCCGCCGGGTCACCTCCGGGAGCACGGCCAAGCAGCTCGCGGGCCTGTTCACGGCGCCGCTGCGCCGACCGGAACTGCACGTGCACGTGGGTGCGCCCGTCGCGCTCACGCCGGACGGCGCCCTGCGGACCGAACGGGCCCGCACCGCTGTGACTGCCGCCTGGCGCACGGCCGCCGCCAGGCTCGGAGAACCCGCCGCGCTCGCCGCTTGAGGGAACGAGGCCGGTGGCCGTCAGCCCGGGAGGACCACCGTGCGCTGCGCCGAGAAGTCGCCCCACTTGCCGTCGGGAAGCTTGGGCCGGATCTTGAGCGAGTAGCGGGTGCCGGGCGGGTCGGTGAGGGTGAGCCGGTACGTCGCCCGGCCGGTGGGCGGGGTGCCGCCCCAGACGATCGTGGTGGTCAGCTTCCCGTTCAGGAACAGCTGGTAGGCGGGGATCGTGCCGCCCGTGTCCGGCTGGTCCCAGGAGAGGTCGACCACGGACTCCTCGCCGTCCGCCGTCGTCTCCGTGCGCAGTCCGGAGGGCGCCGTGCTCCCGGGAGAGCCCGGTGCGGACGGGGTCGTGAGGTCGAGTGCGTTGCTGTCCGGCGAGGAGCGGTCGGCCGCGTCGCGGGCGCGGACGGTGAAGGTGTAGACGGTCCCGGGCCGCAGGCCGGTGACCCTGGCCGTGGTCCGGGTGCCGGGCACGCTGTGGATCCTGGAGTCCTCCTGGTAGACGTCGTACGAGGTGACGCCGACGTCGTCCGTGGAACCGCCCCAGGACAGGGTGACCGTCCGGCCGTCGTCCGCCGTGCCGCGCAACTTCGTCGGTCCGGTCGGCGGCTTCTCGTCGGCGGGTGCGGCGGCGGGCGTGGTGACGGCGACCGCGGCGCTCGGAGCGGAGAGGTTCCCGGCGGCGTCCCGGGCCCGGACGGTGAAGGTGTAGGCCGTGGACGCGGTCAGGCCGTCGATGTCGGTCATCAGCTTCGTCGCGGGCACCGAGAGGATCTTCTTCCCCTCGCGGTAGACGTCGTAGCCGGTGATCGCCTCGTTGTCGGAGGCCCGCTCCCACATGACGTGTGCGGAGGTGGCGCTGCCGGCCTGCGCCGTCACCCCGTGCGGGACGGTCGGGTTCTTGGTGTCCGCTTCCGCGGACCCGCCGCAGGCGGTGAGCGCGGCGAGGAGCAGCGCGGCGGAACAGGCCAACGCGGTGCGTGCGTGGGGGCGTTGCACGGTGATGCCTTCCATCCGACAGCAATGGTCCAGACCTATATGCCATGCGGGTGGGGTCGCCGACAAGGGGGCGGATGGGAACGTTCCGCAATGTCCGCGATGAGTTCGGGGCGCGCGAACGGTCGGAAGGGTATGGAAACGAACAACGGAATCACGCCCGGGCTCGATCTCGCACCGGCGGCGCGGCAGCTCCAGGAGCTGATCGGCTCCGTCGGCGACGGGCAGCTGGACGGCCCGACACCCTGTCCCGACTACGCCGTACGGGAGCTGCTCGGGCATGTGCTGGGTCTGACCGTCGCCTTCCGCGACGCGGCACACAAGAAGTCCGGCCCGACGACCGACACCCCTCCGACGTCGGCACTCCCGGTGCTGCCCGCCGACTGGCGCACCGCGCTGCCGCCCCTGCTGGACGAGCTGGTCGAGGCCTGGCGCTCACCGGCGGCCCTGGAGGGCATGACCAGGGCGGGCGGGGTGGATCTGCCCGGCCAGGTCGCCGGGATGGTCGCGCGGAACGAACTGGTCGTGCACGGCTGGGACCTGGCCCGGTCGACGGGGCAGGAGTTCCGGGCGGACGAGGCGAGCCTGCGTTCGTCGGAGGCGATGCTGACGCCCGGGGACGACGACCGGTCGGGTCCGGACGCGATCTTCGGCCCGCCGGTCCCGGTGCCGGCCGGCGCACCGCTGGTCGACCGGGTGATCGCGCTGAGTGGGCGCCGGCCCGACTGGCGGCCGGGCGGCTGACGGCGCGGCGTGTACGGACCTGCTGCCGGCCGGGACCCGGCAGGGCGGGCCGGGGCCTGGCTCCGGGTCCGCTCAGCTGGTGAAGAACTCGGTGATCTGCTGGGCCACCTGGTCCGCGTGCTTCTTGTGCAGGTGGTGGCCGCCGCCCAGGGTGAGCAGCCGGCAGTCGGGGATGAGCGACGCCATGTCGGCCAGCCGCCCCTGCGGCATGCTGCTCTCCGGGCCACCGGCGATCATCAGCGTCGGGGCGACGATCTGGCCCAGCTCCTGCTCCCACACGGGGTCCGGCTCGGCGATCTGGGCCCGGACGGCCGCCAGGACGTTCTCGTCGTAGTCCACCGGGCCGGCGGGGCGGGTGTCGGCCACCAGCTGCCCGGGGAACGGCGGCGGGGTCTCGACCAGCACCAGCCGCTCCACCCGGTCGGCGTGCTCCTCGGCGAGCAGATAGGCGACGACCCCGCCCATCGAGTGGCCGACGAGGCCGACACGGTCGAGCTCGCAGGCGTCGAGGAACTCCAGGACGTCGTCCCGCATCTGCTCGAAGGTGTACTCGTCGGGCCAGTCGCTCTCGCCGTGGCCGCGCAGATCGATGGCGTACACCCGCCACTCCTCGCCGAGCAGGGTGCCCACCGCCTCCCAGCTCAGGGACGAGCCGCCGAGGCCGTGCAAGAGGACGACGGGTGACCCGAAGGGATCGCCCCAGGTCCGATACGCCAGCCGCACTTCGCCGACGTCCACAACAGACTGATCTTCCATGTTCCGAACGCTACAGGCGCCGGGGCCGCGTCGGCACCGCCCCCCGGCCTGGCAGGCTTGGTGCGTGAAGCACAGACATCTGGCCCTCGCCGCCCTCGTCGCCCTCGCCCTGACCAGCTGTTCCGGGTCCGGCTCCGGCCCCGAGAAGGGGCTGGACGACCCCGCGAAGAAGGACATCGCCATGCGGCTCGTGTCCAGCGCGGAGAACTCCACGCTGGACTGGAAGGCGCAGTACGCGTACGTCGAGGACATCGGCGACGGCCGCGGCTACACCGCCGGCATCATCGGATTCTGTTCCGGCACCGGGGACCTGCTGAGCGTCGTCGAGCGGTACACGGCGAAGCGTCCGGGCAACGCGCTCCAGGAGTTCCTGCCCGCGCTGCGCGCGGTGAACGGCAGCGACTCGCACGAGGGGCTCGGCGAAGCCTTCACCGACGCCTGGGCGGAGGCGGCGAAGGACGCGGCCTTCCGGTCGGCGCAGGACACGGAGCGCGACAGCGCGTACTTCGACCCGGCGGTCGAGCGCGCCGAGGCCGACGGGCTCAGCGCCCTGGGGCAGTTCATCTACTACGACGCGTACGTGATGCACGGGTACGCCGACGCCACCGGCACGGTCGGCTTCCGGACGATACGCGCCCAGGCCCTCGCCGAGGCCGATCCGCCGTCCGAGGGCGGCGACGAGGAGACGTATCTGAACGCCTTCCTGGACGCCCGGGTGGCCGCGATCCGCAAGGAGCCCTCGCACAGCGACACCAGCCGGGTGGAGACCGCCCAACGCGTCTTCGTGCGCGAGGGGAAGCTCCAGCTGGAGACCCCGCTGGCGTGGAAGGTCTACGGCGAGAGCTTCCGCATCGACGGAAGCTGAACGGGAGCCGGACCGGAAGCCGGACCTCCGGCCAACCGGGTGCCAGGGGTTACCGCGCGCCCCGAAGCCTGATAGGAAAGCTTCCTAACAGAACATCGGAACGGCGAACTCCCCTGGGAGGACCGGTGCCTTACCCCCACGACAGCACCTCACGTCGCACCACCCGACTCACCCGTACCGTCGGACTTGCCGCACTGGCCCTCGGGCTGGCGTTCACGGCGATCCCGGCCACCACCGCTCACGCCGGCGCCCCCACGCGTCCGGCCGCACACCTGGAGGCAGCCGCGACCGGTCTCGACGACCCCGCGAAGAAGGACATCGCGATGCAGCTCGTGTCCAGCGCGGAGAACTCCACGCTGGACTGGAAGGGCCAGTACGGCTACATCGAGGACATCGGCGACGGCCGCGGCTACACCGCGGGCATCATCGGATTCTGCTCCGGCACCGGGGACATGCTCGGCCTGGTGGAGCTGTACGCCGAGCGGGAGCCGGGCAACGTCCTCGCCCCGTACCTGCCCGCCCTGCGGGCGGTGGACGGGACCGACTCGCACGAGGGGCTGGACCCCGGCTTCACCGGCGACTGGGCCGGGGCCGCGTCGGACCCCGCGTTCCAGCAGGCCCAGAACGACGAGCGCGACCGGGTGTACTTCGATCCGGCGGTGCGCCAGGGCAAGGCCGACGGCCTCGGCACACTCGGCCAGTTCGCGTACTACGACGCCATCGTGATGCACGGCGGCGGCAGTGACAGCACGAGCTTCGGGTCGATCAGGGAGCGGGCCCTCGCCCAGGCGAGCCCGCCGTCACAGGGTGGTGACGAGGTGGCCTACCTCGACGCGTTCCTGGATGCCCGGGTCTGGGCGATGGAGCAGGAGGAGGCCCACTCGGACACCAGCCGGGTGGACACGGCCCAGCGGGTGTTCCTGCGGAACGGCAATCTGAATCTCGATCCGCCGCTGGACTGGCAGGTCTACGGCCAGAGCTTCCACATCGGCTGACGCCCGGCCGGTGCCGTAGGCCCGGTGCGCGTACGCGTTCCCTCGCGGGTTCCCGTACGCGCACCGGTGGCGCCGCCGGGTCAGTGGGCGACCGGCAGGGCCATCGGGTCCTTCGGCTGTTCGCTGTCGGCGGCCTCCGGCTCCTGACCCCCGTCCGCGTCCGGCGTCCGGCCCCAGTGGTTGAAGGCCAGGTTCAGCACGATCGCCACCACGCAGCCGGTGGAGATGCCCGAGTCCAGGACGACGAGCAGGTCCTGGGGGAAGGCGTGGTAGAAGTCCGGTGCGGCGATCGGGATGAGGCCGATGCCGACGGCCGCCGCGACGATCAGGGCGTTCTCGCCCTTCTCCAGGGCGGCGGTGGCCAGCGTCTGGATGCCGCTCGCCGCGACCGATCCGAAGAGCACGATGCCGGCGCCGCCGAGGACGGGAAGCGGCACGAGGGCGATGACGGACGCGGCCACGGGGACCAGCCCGAGCAGGACCAGGATGGCTCCGCCCGCGGCGACGACGAACCGGCTGCGGACCTTGGTCATGGCGACAAGCCCGATGTTCTGGGCGAACGCGCTGCACATGAAGCCGTTGAAGAGCGGGCTGACGGCGCTGCCCAGGGTGTCCGCGCGCAGTCCGCCCTCGATGGTCCGCTCGTCCGCCGGCCGGCCGACGATCTTGCCGAGGGCGAGCATGTCGGCGGTGGACTCGGTCATACAGACCAGCATCACGATGCACATCGAGACGATGGCGGCGATCTCGAACTGCGGTGCGCCGAAGTGGAACGGCGTCGGGAAGCCGATCACGTCGGCCTCGCCGAGCGCCCCGAAGTCGGTGATACCGGCGGGGATCGCGATGAGGGTGCCGACGACCAGGCCGAGCAGGATGGCGATCTGCTGGAGGAAGCCCCGCAGCAGTTTGCGCAGGGCCAGCACGATCACGAGGGTGACGGCAGCCATCGTGATGTTCGTCGTCGAACCGTAGTCGTCGGCGGCCGCGTTGCCGCCCTGCGACCAGTTGAAGGCGACCGGGAGCAGGGAGACACCGATCAGGGTGATGACGGTGCCGGTGACGACGGGTGGGAAGAACCGCACCAGTTTGCAGAAGTACGGGGCGAGGACGAAGCCGAGGAGTCCGGCGACGATGATCGCGCCGAAGATGACGGCGATACCGTCGTGCCCCCGGTCCTTGCCTATCGCGATCATCGGGGTGACGCCGGCGAACGAGACGCCGTTGACGAACGGCAGCCGGGCGCCTATGCGCCAGAAGCCGAGGGTCTGGAGCAGGGTGGCTATCCCCGCGGTAAAGAGGCTCGCCCCCATGAGGAAGGCGGTCTCCTTGGCGCTGAGGCCCACGGCGGGCCCCACGATCATGGGCGGGGCCACCACACCCGCGTACATCGCGGCGACGTGCTGCAGGCCGCTGGTGAACATCTTGAAGGGGGGAAGCGTCTCGTCGACCGGGTGTTTACGGTCCGGCTCTCCTTCCCCCGCTGCTGCGTTTGCTTCGACTGCGTTCTTACGAAACCTGGGCTGAGCTGCCACGGCTTCCTCCGGTCGGGTACACGTCGGGCGACGTGGGTGTCAGGGAGGTGGTGCTGAGTGGTGCGTTGGTGCAGGTCGTGCAGCTGGTGCGGGCAGCTTGGAGCTCACCTGTGCGGGTGCGCGTACGGGACCGTACACGCACCCGCACAGGCTGCCGTGAACCCGATGGGTCCACGGCGGCCGGCCGAGGGCCGTCCCCCTCGGCCGGCCTGTCAGGGGGTACGGAGCATCAGGCTCCTGCGGCGATCTGCGCCAGCCGCCTTGCCTCGTCGCGGGTCGCGCGGGCGATGGCGTCCTCGTCCACCGTGGTCAGGTGGTTGTCCTCGACGACGGTCCTGCCGTTGACGAGCGAGAGGGTGACGGGGGCAGCCGCGCCGAAGACCAGGGCGGTCACCGGGTCGGCGATGGAGGCGTGGGCCAGGGTGTCGAGCTTCCACAGCACGAGGTCGGCGAGCTTGCCCGGTTCCAGGGAGCCGATCTGGTCCGCGCGGCCCAGCACCTGGGCGCCGCCGTACGTCCCGAGGCGCAGCGCCTGACGTGCGTTCAGGGCCTTCTCGCGGTGCGCGCCGAGGCGGTTGACGAGGAGGGCGTTGCGCAGCTCGGTGTGGAGTTCGCCGGACTCGTTGGACGCGGTGCCGTCGACGCCGAGCCCGACCGGGACGCCCGCGGCGAGCATGTCGGGGACCCGGGCGATGCCCGCGGCGAGGCGGGCGTTGGAGGACGGGCAGTGGGCGACCCCGGTGCCGGTGCGGGCGAAGGCGGCGATGTCGGAGTCGTTCATGTGGACGCAGTGCGCCATCCACACGTCGTCGCCGAGCCAGCCGGTCGACTCGAAGTAGTCCGTCGGTCCCATCCCGAACAGCTCCTTGCAGAACTGCTCCTCCTCGACGGTCTCCGAACCGTGGGTGTGCAGCCTTACGCCGCGCCGGCGGGCCAACTCGGCTCCCTGGCGCATCAGTTCGGTGGAGACGGAGAACGGTGAGCAGGGGGCCACGGCGATCTGGGTCATCGCGTCGAACGAGGTGTCGTGGTGCTCGTCGATGGCGGCCTCGGTGGCGGCGAGCGCCCCGTCGAGGGTCTCCACGGCGAAGTCCGGCGGCAGCCCGCCGTCCTTCTCGCTGCGGTCCATGGACCCACGGGCGAGCGTGAAGCGTACGCCCGTGTCACGGGCCGCGCCGATGATCGCGCCGGTCAGGTCGCCGGAGCCCACCGGGTAGACGTAGTGGTGGTCCATGGCGGTGGTGACGCCGCCGCGGGCCATCATCGCGAGCGAGCCCTGCGCGGCCGCGCGGGCCATCGGTTCGTCGATGCGCGCCCACGTCGGGTACAGCGCGACCAGCCAGTCGAAGAGGTTGTGGTCCGTCGCCAGGCCCCGGGTGATCCACTGGTAGAAGTGGTGGTGGGTGTTGACGAGGCCGGGTGTGACGAGGTGACCGGTGCCGTCCACGCGGCGTACGACGTTCGTGAGGCCTTCCGGGGCCTTGCCGGCGCCGACGGACTCGATGCGGTTGCCCGCCACGACGATGTGCCCGGACGCGTATTCGGTGTCGTGGGCGTCGACGGTGGCGATCGAACAGTTCTCGATGACGATGCGCTGCGGGTCTGCCGATGCTGCCATGGCGCTTCCTTCTTCTTTCCGGGGAGGTGTGGGCACGGCAGGACCCTAGGAGGATTTGAGTGCCACAGCGTTACGGCTGTGGGTGCCGAGATGGTGGAAGAACAGATTGAGCAGGACCGCCACGAGCGCTCCCGCACTGATCCCGGAGCCGAGCACGGTCTGTGCCCAGGACGGGAATCCGGCGTAGAAGGCGGGTGCGGCGAGCGGGATGATGCCCGCGCCGAGTGCCACCGCCACCAGGATGATGTTGGAGCTGTCGTCGAGGCCCGCCTCGGACAGGGTGCGGATGCCGCTCACCGCGATCGAGCCGAACAGGACGATGCCGGCGCCGCCGAGGACAGGCATCGGGACGAGTGAGACGACCGCCCCGAGCACGGGGAAGACACCCAGGACGATCAGCGCGCCACCGGCCGCCGCGACCACGTACCGGCTGCGTACCCGTGTCAGGGAGACGACACCGACGTTCTGCGCGAAGGCGCTGGTCGGGAAGCCCCCGAAGACCGGGCCGAGGAGGGTGGCGACGCCGTCGGTGCGCAGACCGCGGGTGAGGGTGGGGCCGTCGGTGCGCCGGTCGCAGATCTCGCCGAGTGCCAGCATGCCGGCGGACGACTCCGTCATCAGGACGAGCATCACGATGCAGAGGGAGAGGATCGCGGCGGGCTGGAACTCGGGCGGCCCGAAGGCGAAGGGCGTGGGCAGCGCGGCGACGGGTGCGGAGCCAAGGGCGGAGAAGTCGGCGAGTCCGAAGGGGATCGCCGCCAGGGTGCCGGCGAACATGCCCGCGAGCAGGGCGGTCTGCTTGACAAAGCCGCGTCCGAAGCGCTGGATCATCAGGATGACGACGAGGGTGAAGGCGGCCAGGGCCAGGTACTTCATGGCGCCGAAGTCGTCGGCGGTGGCGTCGCCGCCCTGGGCCCAGCCGACCGGCACGGGCATCAGGGTGACGCCGATGAGGGTGATGACGACCCCGGTGACGAGCGGCGGGAAGAAGCGCAGCAGCCGCCCGAAGAAGGGTCCGACGGCCAGGCAGAAGACACCGGCGACGAGCACCGCCCCGTAGATCGCGGGGAGTTGGTGGCCGGGGGCGCTGGTCTCGGCGATGGCGAGCATCGG
The DNA here is from genome assembly GCF_044765485.1 of Streptomyces sp. NPDC102451. NCBI lineage: Bacteria > Bacillati > Actinomycetota > Actinomycetes > Kitasatosporales > Streptomycetaceae > Streptomyces > Streptomyces sp. NPDC102451. The sequence continues at coordinate 341,913 of NZ_JBIWKD010000004.1, forward strand.
CGCGATCCCGGCGGAGGACGCCGCGTTGACGAACGGCAGCCGGTTCCCGGCGAAGCGTCCGGCGCCCAGGGTCTGGAGGAGGGTGGCGAGTCCGGCGATCAGGAGGCTCGCCGCGATCAGCCGGGTCATGCCGGCCGCGTCGAGCCCGACGGCCTGGCCGATGATGAGCGGAGGGGTGACGACGCCCGCGTACATGGCGGCGATGTGCTGGAGCGCGGCGGGGAGGAGCCGCGAGGGCGGAAGCTTTTCGTCCACCGGGTGAACTGCCGTGCCGGCAGCGGCCGGTGGCGGTGTACATGGGCCTTTCGCCGGCCCCGTTGCAGGCTGTGCCATGGAATGTCCCTCCGGGATGACCGGTCCCCGCCGCTTCTGGGGGCGGGGACCGGTTCAGCACCGCGTCAGAGGTTGGTCATGTCGACCGGGATCTTCGGCTCGACGCCGTCCCGGAGCACCGTCGCCTCGATGAGGCCGTACGGACGGTCGGCCGCGAAGTACACCTCGTTGTCGTTCTTGAGCCCGAACGGCTCCAGATCGACCAGGAAGTGGTGGTTGTTCGGCAGCGAGAACCGGATCTCGTCGATCTCGCTGCGGTTGTTGATGATGCGCGAACCCATCTGGTACAGGGTCTGCTGGAGGGAGAGGGAGTACGTCTCCGCGAAGGCCTGGAGCATGTGCTTGCGCGTCTGCTCGTAGGACTTCTCCCAGTTGGGCATGCGCTCCTCGTCGCTGGTCCAGTTGTAGCGCCACCGGGCGGAGACGTCGGTCGCGAGGATGCGGTCGTACGCCTCCTTCAGCGTCGTGTACTTGTCCTTGACGTAGCCCCAGAACTCCGAGTTGGTCGAGTTCATCACGGAGAGGTCCTTGAGGCCCGAGATGACCTCCCACTTCTCCCCGTCGAAGGTGATCTGACTGACCCGGGTCTCCTGGCCCTTGCGGACGAAGGAGTGCTTGACCTCGTCGGCGCCGATGAACTTCGAGTTGCCGTCGGAGGTCGCGATGCGCTCCCAGGCGTACTCCTCGATCCGGATCCGGGCCACCTTGATCGGCTCCTGCGAGGTCACGAAGTGCCGGGCGAGGTGGATGCCGAACTGCTCGGCGGACTCGATGCCGTGTTCCTTGGCGAAGGCGAACACCGTGTTCTTGGTGGTGTCGGTCGGCAGGACGTTGGCGTTGGAGCCGGAGTAGTGGACGTCGTCCATGTCGCCGGAGAGGGCGACCGAGACGTTGAGGTCCTTGATGTGGTGGGTGTCGCCGTCCCGCGTGATCTTGACGACGCGGTTCTCTGCTTTGCCGTACTGGTTCTGGCCGAGAATCGTGGGCATTGTCTGCTAGCTCCCTCGGTAAACGGAGTAGCCGAACGGGTTGAGCAGCAGCGGTACGTGATAGTGCTCGCCCGGGGTGACGGCGAATGCGATCGCCACTTCCGGGAAGAACGCGCCGCTGTCCCTTACGCGGGGGGCGTCCTGCTGCGCCTCGGCTTGCTTCTTCGCGGTGAAGTACGACTCGGTGTCGAAGACGAGCCGTACATGGGTGGTTCCTTCCGGCAGGGCCGGCAGGTCTTTGCAGCGCCCGTCCGCGTCGGTCGCGGATCCGCCGAGCGCCACGTACTGCGCGTCGCCGCCGCTGCGGGCGGCCAGGGAGACGGTGACGGCTTCGGCGGGACGGCCGATGCTGGTGTCCAGGATGTGGGTGGACACCGATGCGGTGGTGTCGGTGCTCAAGACCGTCACGCTCCTTGTTCTCTTCGGGTGGTACGAGGTCTCAGGAGTCCTCTACGAGGCGGGTCAGCCGAATGCGGTTGATCTTGCCCAGCTCGGTGCGGACGATCTCGCGTTCCTGCTCGGGCGAGTTGCCGATCCGCGCCTTCACCGCGTCGCGCATCTGTTCACCGGTGGCTCCGGTGGCGCAGATCAGGAAGACATGTCCGAACCGTTCCTGGTAGGCCAGGTTGAGTTCGAGCATCTCCGCCTTGAGCTCCTCGGACGCACCCGCCATCCCCCGCTGCTCACGGGCGGAGGCCGGGTCCCCCGGCTTGGGGCGGCCGATCGGCGGGTGACCGGCCATGGCCTCGGCCAGGTCCTCCGGGGAGAGCTCGGCCATGGCGGCGTCGCTCGCGGAGAACAGGGCTTCCGGGCCGGCGTACGGCCGGTGGGTGAGGATGAAGCTTCCCCATGCCGCACTGGCGCACACCTCGTGCAGCGCGGCGGTGGCCTCTCCGGCCGCCAGGGTGTTGAACCGGGCGAGGCCCGGTGTGGAGCTCGTAGTCACGGGAGCCTCCGTGGCTTTTTCGCTGTGCGTTGTCGGGCTGCGGATAGCTAACGCCCTCCGCAACACCACGTCAACAGTTTGTTGAAATTCCACGAACAGATGATGCCGCCGCCCGGGTTCCCGGACGACGGCATTGCACCGCATTACGTCGCGCTACTCGCCCTTGGCGGCATTGTCCCTATTGAGATAGTTGTAGACGGTGAAGCGGCTGACGCCGAGCGCGCCCGCCACGGTCTCCACACCGTGGCGCACGGAGAAGGCACCGCGTGCCTCCAGCGTGCGCACGACGCCCTGCTTGGCTTTACGGTCCAGCTCGGCCAGCGGCCTCCCGTGCCGCCGTTCCATCGCGGCCAGGATGTGGTCGAGCGATTCGGAGAGCTGCGGCAGCCGTACGGCTATGACGTCGGCCCCCTCCCAGGCGAGCACCACGTCCTCGGTGGTGGCCTGCTCGGGGGCGAGCAGTTCGGCCCCCATCGCGTCGACGAGCGGCTTCACCGCGGTGACCAGCGGGTGGTCGGCCGGTTCGGTCACGGGGTGTCCTCCCCGATCACGTTGACCTGGAGGGAGACTCGGGTGGCGCCGGAGTCCAGGGCCTTGCGCAGCAGCGAGTCCACCGCGGCGAGGACCTCGTCCGCACCCCCTTCGGCGGTGTTCCCGAACGGGCCCACGTCCACCGCGTCCAGGTCGGCGGTCTGGATGACCTCGCGGGCCACCACCGCGTGGGCGGGTGCCTCGTCGAGATCGAAGGGCTCGGTGGTGAATTCCACCCTCAAGCGCACGGTGCCTCCCTGATGTCCCGCCGCGTCCCTCGGCTCGCACGGCTCGCCCCGACCCTAAGGCACACGGGCCCGGCCCCGGAGGGCCCGGACGGGCCCTCCGGGAAGCCCCGCGCCCTCACGGCCCGGCCTGGATGTCCCCCCGGGTGGACGAGGCGATGGGGTCGCCGTGCGCGAAGTCCCCGGGCGGGATCCCGGGGTGGTGCCCGTCCCTGACCAGCGGGGCGGTGGCGGCGGCCGGGCCGAGAGCCAGCCGGGAGACGATCCGGTAGCGGTCGCCCCGGTAGAGCGAGTGGACGTACTCCACGGGCAGCCCGTCGGTGTCCGAGGTCAGGCGCTCGAAGAGCAGGGCCGGCGAGAGCTCGGGGACCTCCAGGAGCTGAGCCTCCGCCCGGGTGACGACGGTGGGCTCGATGGCCTGGACCGCCTCGCGGACGTGCACCCCGTGGGTGTGCCGCAGGTGTTCGTAGAGGTCGCCGTCCTCCAGCTCCTGCGCCGACAGGCCGGGGACGAGCGCCGCCCTGATGTGCAGGTGTTCGATGGCCATCGCGGCGCCGTCGACCAGGCGCAGCCGTGCGACGTACACGACCTCGTCGGCGGGTGACATCCGCAGCTTGCGGCCGACGCGGGCGCCGGCCTGGAGGGTGGTGAACTCCAGCAGTCTGCTCGACCAGGCCCCGGCCGCCTGCGGCACGCTCAGGGCGAGGTCGGCGGAGACCAGCTCCTGAGTGATCTTCTCCGGCGCCACGAACATCCCGCGCCCGTGCTCGCGGACGAGCAGCCCGGCGGCCACCAGCTCGTCGACGGCGGCCCGCAGGGTGGGGCGGGACACGCCGAGCAGGGCGCAGAGGGACCGCTCGGACGGGATGGCGTCGCCGGGGCTGCGGCTCTCGATCAGCTCCAGGACCGCGTCGCGTGCCCGTTCCCGCTTGAGCACCGTCCCCGGTACGTCGGCTTCCATGCGTTCCCCTTCGCGCGTTCCGTCCTCTTTACCAGTTGAGCCACCGATGACCACTGGTCAGGACGAGTCTAGCCACTCCCGTCACCATGAACAGAGGGCCGACAGGGATCAGATGCCTCAAAATCCCTTTGTACACAAGGGGTTGACGACCTCATTGGTCTATGCCACCTTCATCCACCACCAAGAGGTGAGCTGTCCAGTGGGCTTCACTGGTCAGGTGGTCAGGTCTCTGCTCCCGTTGAGGTGAACCGTGAAGTACCGCTTGCTTGCCGGTGTGTCCGTGCTCGTGACGGCCGCCGCCCTCAGTGCCTGTGGTTCCGGTGGTGACGGCGCCGATGGGGCCGGGGGTGTGACGACGGTCGATGTGTGGCTGATGCGTGACAGCGTCTCGGCCGCGTTCCAGAAGGAGTTCACCGAGGGGTTCGAGGCCGCCCACCCCGACATCGACGTCAGGATCCAGATCCAGGAGTGGGACGGCATCGGCCAGAAGATCACCGCCGCCCTGGCGAGCAACGACGCCCCGGACGTCATCGAGGCGGGCAACACGCAGGTGGCCCAGTTCGCCGAGAGCGGCGGGCTGCTGGACCTCAGCGACAAGAAGGACGAGCTGAACGGCGACGACTGGCTGAAGGGGCTGGCCGAGCCCGGTGCGTACGAGGGGAAGCAGTACGGCATCCCGTACTACGCGGCCAACCGCGTCGTGATCTACCGCAAGGACCTGTTCGAGAAGGCCGGCGTCGACGCCACGAAGATCACCACCCGTGACGCATGGATCGACGCCACCACGAAGCTCAACCAGGGCGGCACGCAGGGCATCTACCTGCCGGGCCAGCTCTGGTACGCGCTGGGCGGCTTCATCTGGGACGAGGGCGGCGACTTCGCCACCGAGTCCGGCGGCACGTGGAAGGGCGCGCTCGACACCCCCGAGGCGCAGCGGGGCATGGCCTTCTACGCGCAGCTCCAGGCGCTCGGGAAGGGCCCCAAGGACTCCGACGAGGACGACCCGCCGCAGGCGGAGGTGATGGCGCAGGGGCAGGTGGCGCAGGTGATCTCCACTCCTGGCGGGGCCAATGTGGTCGTCGAGAACAACCCCGACCTCAAGGGGAAGCTGGGCTTCTTCCCGATCCCCGGGAAGACGGCCGGCACCCCGGGTGCGGTGTTCACCGGCGGCTCCGATCTGGTCGTGCCCGCGGCGTCCGGACACCCCGAGGCGGCGGTGACCTTCATCAAGGAACTGACGGGTGACGCCTGGCAGAAGAAGCTCGCGGTGGCCATGAGCTATGTGCCCAACCGGACCACCCTCGCCTCCGCCGTGGCGGGCGACCCGGGCGCCTCGGCGATGGCCGTCGGCGCGGCGAACGGGCACGCGACGCCGAACACCCCCGGCTGGGCGGCGGTCGAGGCCGAGAACCCGGTAAAGGACTACATGACCGCCGTCCTCACCGGCGGTGACGCCGCCGAGGAGGCGGCCAAAGCCTCCGCCGACATCACCCGGGCCATGAACGCCGGCTCCTGACCCGGCCCGTCCGTTTCCCACCACCGAGAGGAGGCCCGCCGTGCCGGCTGTCCGTGAACGGCCCGCTCCACCCGTCCACCGCCCCCCGAAGGTGCCACCGGGACGGCGGCCCGGCCGGCCCCCGCGAGGCCTCTGGCCGTACGCCCTGATCGCGCCCGCCATCGGCGGCATGCTCTACCTGCTGGTGTACCCGCTGGTGCGGGCGGTGGTGATCTCCCTCCAGGACTTCCGGCTCCGCCAGCTGATCAGCGGGGACGCCGAGTTCGTGGGGCTGCGCAACTACCGGACGCTGCTGTCCGACCCGCGCTTCTGGGAGGTCACCGGCCGGACCTTCGTCTTCATGGCCGTCAACGTCGTACTGATCATGGTGATCTCGACGCTGGTGGCACTGATGACGGAGCGGCTGGGCCGCGTCGGCCGTACGGTCGTGCTCTGCTCGCTGGTGCTCGCCTGGGCCATGCCGGTGGTCGCGGCCACGACGGTCTTCCAGTGGCTGTTCCACTCGGAGTTCGGCATCGTCAACCAGCTGCTGACCGCACTCGGCTTCGGCTCCTTCGACCGCTATCCGTGGTTCGCGAACGGTACAGCGTCCTTCACGATCCTGGTCCTGCTGATCGTCTGGCAGTCCGTGCCGTTCGCGGCGGTCACCCTCTACTCCGCGCTGACGACCGTCCCCGCCGAGCTGTACGAGTCGGCCCGCCTGGACGGCGCGTCCGGCTCCCGCATCTTCCGCTCGCTGACCTTCCCGATCCTGCGGCCGATCTTCATGCTGGTCCTCTCCCTGGAGGTGATCTGGACCTTCAAGGCGTTCGTCCAGATCTGGGTGATGACCCGCGGCGGCCCCGGCGACGCCACCACCATCCTGCCCGTGTACGCGGTCCAGACGGCGCTCTCCAGCCAGCGCTACGACCTGGGCTCCGCCGCCTCGATGATCACCGTGGTCCTGATGTCCGGGGTGCTGGTCCTCTACTTCCGCCAGATGTTCCGTCAGGAGGACGACCTACGATGACCCTGCTGCGCCCCCGGGTCCGGCGGATCCCGCTGAACGCCGCCGCCGTCGTAACCGTCGTGGTCTGTCTGTTCCCCGTGTACTGGATGGTCTCCACCGCTTTCAAGCCGTCCCGGGACATCCAGTCCGCCGAGCCCCGGCTGATCCCCTACACCTGGACGCTGGACCACTTCCGGCGGGCCGTGCAGGCCGACGGCTTCGAACTGTTCTGGCGCAACAGCGTCCTGGTCACGCTGGGGGCCGTGCTGCTCTCCCTCGTCGTGGCGCTCGGCGCGTCGTTCGCCGTGGCGCGCCTGCGGTGGAAGGGCCGGCGGCAGTTCATGCTGCTGGTCTTCATCGCCCAGATGGCGCCCTGGGAGTCGCTGATCATCCCGATCTACATCATCTCCCGCGACACGGACATGCTCGACCGGCTGCCGACCCTGACCCTCGTCTACTTCATGATCACGCTGCCGTTCACGATCGTGGTGCTGAGGGGGTTCCTCGCGACCATCCCGCCGGAGCTGGAGGAGGCCGCCCAGGTCGACGGCTGCACCCGGACCGGCGCCTTCGTGAGAGTGGCGCTGCCGCTGCTCGCCCCGGGCCTGATGGCGACCTCGCTCTTCGGATTCATCACCGCCTGGAACGAGTTCGCCTACGCCAACTTCCTGATCATCAAGCAGCAGGACAACCGCACCCTCCCCGTCTGGCTCTCCTCCTTCCAGAACACCTTCGGCACCGACTGGGGCGCCACCATGGCCGCCTCGACGCTCTTCGCCCTGCCCGCGCTCGTGATCTTCCTGCTGCTCCAGCGCCATGTGACCTCCGGCTTCGCGGCCGGCGCCGTCAAGGGCTGAGCCCGCCGACGCGCTCGCGAACCGTCCGTAACCCCCTGCCCCGGAGGCCCTCCGTGCCCGCATCACGCCCCGAGCTCTCCCTCGTCCCCCGGCCCCGCAAGGTCTCGCCGCGCCCGGGCCGCTTCGTCCTCGGCCAGGACACCTCCGTACGCGCCCTGCCGGGTGCGGAGGATGCGGCGGACCTGTTGCGGACGCTCCTCGGCCCGACGACGGGTCTGCCCCTGCTGCCCTCGGCCGACGGCCGTGTCGTCCTGGCGCTCGATCCGGACCTCGGCGGTCTCGGCGACGAGGGGTACGGCCTCACCGTCGGGCCGCAGGCGCTCCTGCTGCGCGCCGCCCGGCCGGACGGGCTGCTCCGGGGCGTTCAGACGATCCGTCAGCTGCTGCCGCCCGAAGCGCTGTCGGGCGGAGCGCGTGGAGTGTCGTGGGAGCTGCCGTGCGTCGAGATCAGCGACGTACCGGAGTACCCCTGGCGCGGCGCGATGCTCGACGTCGCACGGCACTTCCAGCCGGTCTCCTACCTGCGTCGGTACGTGGACCTGATGGCGCTGCACAAGCTCAACGTCCTGCATCTGCACCTCACGGACGACCAGGGCTGGCGGATGCCGGTCGACGCCTTCCCCCGGCTGACGTCGGTGGGCGGGCACCGGGCCCAGTCCCTGTCCGACGGGGTGCCGCACTCGGGCGCGTACACCAAGGCGGAGCTGGCGGGCCTGGTCCGGCACGCGCGGGAGCGGGGGGTGACCGTGGTGCCGGAGATCGAGATGCCGGGGCATGTGCGCGCGGCCCTCGCGGCCTACCCCCACCTGGGCAACCACCCGGAGCGGCACCTGGACGTGTGGACCCGGTGGGGTGTCTGCGACACCGTGTTCGGCGTCCACGAGGAGGTCTTCGACTTCTGCCGGACCGTGCTGGAGGAGGTCATGGACGTCTTCCCGTCCCCGTACGTCCACGTCGGCGGCGACGAGTGCCCGACCACGGAGTGGGAGGAGAGCCCGGCGGCCCGGGCCCGTGCGGCGGCCGAGGGGCTGAAGACGCCCGGGGAACTGCACGGCTGGTTCATGGGCAGGATCGGCTCGTTCCTCGTGGAGCACGGCCGCCGGCCCACCGGCTGGGCCGAGACCGGAAGTGAACTGCCCCCCGAATTCACGGTGATGACCTGGCGTGACCCGGCGCACGCCCTCACCGCCGCGCGGCGCGGGCATCAGGTGGTGACCGCGCACCACCGCGCCACGTACCTGGACTACGCCCAGTCCACCGATCCGGACGAGTTCCCCGCCCAGCAGGGCGACCCCGTGCCGTTGTACGCGGTCCACACGAACGAGCCGGTGCCACAGGGCTGGGAGCCGGACGAGGCCGCCCGGGTCCTGGGGACGCAGGCGCAGCTGTGGACCGAGTACGTGACGACGCCCGACCGGATCGAGTACCTCACCTACCCCCGGCTGTGCGCCCTGGCGGACCGTGCCTGGTCCGGAGGGCGCGGCGACTGGGCCGGATTCGTCGAGCGGCTGCGCGACCACACCGCCCGGCTGGACGCCCTCGGCGTCCGCTACCGGCCCCTCACCGCGCGGTCCCTGGCGACCGCGTCCGCAGGTACAGCGCGACCCCCTCGGTAACTCATCCCCCACCGTTCCGGAGAGGAACACCGCCATGAGAAGCACCGCCATGAGGACATTCCGCAGGAGCCGTATCCGCGCGGCGTCGGCCGCCGCCGTCACCCTGGCCCTGGGCTGCACGGCCCTCGCCGCACTGCCGTCGACCGCCGGTGCGGCGGCGGCCGGCGGGCTCGTCGTCCAGTACCGCACGAGCGCGTCCGGTGCGACGGCCGACCAGAGCGAACCGTGGCTGAAGGTGCGCAACACGGGGAGTGCGAGCGTGCCTCTCTCCGACGTCAAGGTGCGGTACTACTTCAAGGGCGAGTCCGCGTCGGCGGCGTACAGCTTCGCCTGCTCCTGGGCGGTGAAGGGCTGCGCGAACATCACCGGCACCTTCAAGTCCCTGGCGAACCCGACCGCCACCGCCGACCGCTATCTGGAGATCGCCTTCACCTCCGGTGCGGGCTCCCTGGCCCCCGGTGCGGACACCGGGGACATGCAGCTGCGCTTCCACCGCACGGACTGGCAGCCGCTGGGGCAGAGCGACGACTACTCCTTCGGCGCCGAACGGAACACGTACGGCGACTGGCCGAAGGTCACCGCGCAGCTGGGCTCCGTCACGGCCTGGGGCGAGGCTCCAGGGGGCGAGGGCCCGACCGACCCGACCGATCCCCCGACCGACCCGCCGGCCGACGGGCCCACGCTGTTCGACGACTTCAACTACAGCGGTCACACGGACCCGAAGATCGCGGCGAACGGCTGGAGCGTGCGCTCCAACTCCGGTGGGCCCGGGGTGCCGGGTGCCGTCTGGGCTCCGGAGAACGTCACCTTCAGCAGCCAGAGCGGCAATTCGGTGATGAACCTGGAGACGTCGACGGCGGGCACGGGCGCCTCCACGGTGCAGACCGAGATCCTCACGCAGTCCACGAAGTTCCGTAACGGCACCTATGCGGCCCGGGTGAAGTTCAGCGACGCCCCGAGGTCGGGGCCCGACGGGGACCACCTCGTGCAGACCTTCTTCACCATCAACGACCTGAAGGCGCCGATGGCGGACGACTACGCCGAGTACGACTTCGAGTACCTGCCCAACGGCGGCTGGGGCGAGCCGTCGAACATCCTCTACACCACCTCGTGGGAGACCTACCGGCCCGACCCGTGGGAGGCCGTCAACCAGCACAGCGAGGCCCGGCAGAGCTATGCCGGGTGGCACGACCTGGTGGTGACCATCGACGACTCCGCCATCACGTACTACATCGACGGACAGCTCTTCGGCACGCACGGGGCGCAGTACCTCCCCGAGCGGCCGATGTCGATCAACTTCAACCAGTGGCTGATCGACCTGGCGGGCCAGAGCAGCACCACGCCCCGCTCGTACGACCAGCAGGTGGACTACGTCCTGCACGTGAAGGACCAGGTCCTCTCCCCCGCGCAGGTCTCGGCGCTGGTGGGCGAGTACCGGGCGGCGGGCACGACGTTCGAGGACACGGTGCCGGGGGCCTGACCAGGCAGTTGTGAGCAGGAGCGGGGTGGAGGGCGCACGGGCCTCCACCCCGCTCCCGTGTGTCCGGAATTCGGGTCGCCTCTTGACAGCCTGACCAGGCTCCAGGCAATCTTCCGTTAAGCAGAAACTAACTTCCGCGATACGGAAGGAGCGCATGATGGGTTTCTCGGACCAGCGCTTCGATGTGAACCTCTCGATCCTCTTCACCGAACTCCCGCTCCTGGAGCGCCCCGCGGCGGCCGCCGCCGCGGGCTTCACGGCGGTCGAGCTCTGGTGGCCCTGGATCGAGACCCCCACCCCGGCGCAGGCCGAGCTCGACGCCCTGAAGAAGGCGCTCGACGACGCGGGCACCCAGCTGGTGGGGCTGAACTTCTACGCGGGCCGGCTCCCGGGCCCGGACCGCGGGGCCCTCTCGCTGCCGGGCGAGGAGTCCGACCGCTTCCGCGCCAACCTCGATGTGGCGGCCGACTTCGCGGCCTCGGTCGGCTGCACGGCGCTCAACGCGCTGTACGGCAACCGTGTCGAGGGCGTGGACCCCGCCGTCCAGGACGAACTCGCCCTGGAGAACCTGGTCCTGGCCGCCCGCGCGGCCCACCGGATCGGGGCGACCCTCCTGATCGAGACCCTCAACGCCCCGGAGTCGCCGCTCTACCCCCTGGTCAGCGCACCGGCGGGCATCGAGATCGTCGACCGGGTCAACGAGGCGACGGGCCTGGGCAACGCCACGTTCCTGCTGGACCTCTACCACCTGTCGATGAACGGCGAGGACCTCAGCCAGGTGATCAAGACGTACGCCGCGAAGACCGGCCACGTCCAGATCGCCGACAACCCGGGGCGCGGCGCGCCCGGCACCGGCTCGCTCCCGCTGGAGCGCCTCCTCGACGAGCTGACCGAGGCCGGTTACGCCGGCCGCGTCGGCCTGGAGTACAAGCCCGGCGACCGCCCGAGCGCCGAGGCCTTCGACTGGCTCCCCGCCGAGGCCCGCCCCTCCCGCTGAGGCCGGCCCCTCCCCCGTACACACGCTCACCGGAAGGCACCCTCATGAGCAGCAACCTCCCCAAGGTCGCCTGGATCGGCCTCGGCATCATGGGCTCCCCCATGTCCGAGAACCTGGTCAAGGCCGGTTACCAGGTGACCGGTCACACCCTGGAGCAGGACAAGATCGACCGGCTGGTCGCGGCGGGCGGCAAGGGCGCCGCCTCGATCGCGGAGGCCGTGCGCGACGCCGATGTCATCATCACCATGGTGCCCGCGTCCCCGCAGGTCGAGGCCATCGCGTACGGACCCGACGGCATCCTGGAGAACGCCCCGCGGGGCGCCCTGCTGATCGACATGTCCTCCATCACCCCGCAGACCTCCGTGGACCTCGCAGCGAGCGCGAAGGAGAAGGGCATCCGTGTGCTGGACGCCCCGGTCTCCGGCGGTGAGGCCGGCGCGATCGAGGCCGTCCTGTCCATCATGGTCGGCGGCGAGCAGAGCGACTTCGACGCCGCGAAGCCCCTGCTCGACGTCCTCGGGAAGACGATCGTGCTGTGCGGGCCGCATGGCTCCGGCCAGACGGTGAAGGCGGCCAACCAGCTGATCGTCGCGGTCAACATCCAGGCCTGCGCCGAGGCCGTCGTCTTCCTGGAGAAGTCCGGGGTCGACCTCGCCGCCGCGCTCGACGTACTGAACGGCGGGCTCGCCGGCTCGACGGTCCTGACCCGCAAGAAGGACAACTTCCTCAAGCGGGACTTCGCCCCCGGCTTCCGGATCGACCTGCACCACAAGGACATGGGCATCGTCACGGACGCCGCCCGCAACGTCGGCGCGGCGCTGCCCGTCGGCGGGGTCGTGGCCCAGCTGGTGGCCTCCCTGCGCGCGCAGGGCGACGGCGGCCTGGACCACTCCGCGCTGCTGCGCTCGGTCGAGCGACTCTCCGGCTCCCAGGTCTGACACCCCCGGCCCGGCCTCCCACGGCCGGGCCCCCGAACTCCGGGCCGCGGTGGCGCTGACACCTGTCCTGTCGCGCCCAGGCGCCGCCGCGGTCCGGAACCTCATCCTCCAATTTCAACAAACTGTTGACGCACCGATCGCGGCGAATCTACGCTCCTGAAGCCGTCAGCAGCCCCGTACGGAAGGCCTCCATGTCCCAGCGTGTGCTCACGACCGAGTCAGGCGCCCCGGTCGCCGACAATCAGAACTCCGCCACGGCCGGCGCCGGCGGGCCGATCCTCCTCCAGGACCAGCACCTGCTGGAGAAGCTCGCCCGCTTCAACCGTGAGCGCATCCCGGAGCGCGTCGTCCACGCCCGCGGCTCCGGTGCGTACGGCTACTTCGAGGTGACCGACGACGTCACCGGCTTCACCCGCGCCGACTTCCTCTCCGAGGTGGGCCGCCGCACCGAGACGTTCATCCGCTTCTCGACGGTCGCCGACTCGCTGGGCGGCGCGGACGCCGTCCGCGACCCGCGCGGCTTCGCCCTCAAGTTCTATACGAACGAGGGCAACTACGACCTGGTCGGCAACAACACCCCGGTGTTCTTCATCAAGGACCCGGTGAAGTTCCCCGACTTCATCCACTCCCAGAAGCGCGACCCCTTCACGGGCCGCCAGGAGCCGGACAACGTCTGGGACTTCTGGGCGAACTCCCCCGAGGCGACGCACCAGGTCACCTGGCTGATGGGCGACCGCGGGATCCCCGCCTCGTACCGCCACATGAACGGCTTCGGGTCGCACACCTACCAGTGGACCAACGCGGAGGGCGAAGCCTTCTTCGTCAAGTACCACTTCAAGACCAACCAGGGCGTGCGCTCCCTCTCCGCCGAGCAGGCCGCCGACCAGGTCGGCAAGGACGCCAACTCGCACCAGACGGACCTGCTCCAGGCCATCGAGCGGGGCGTCAACCCGTCCTGGACGCTGCACGTACAGGTGATGCCGGCGGCCGATGCGGCGGACTACCGCTTCAACCCGTTCGACGTGACGAAGGTCTGGCCGCACGCCGATTACCCGCTCCGGCGCGTCGGCCGACTGGTGCTGGACCGCAACCCGGACAACGTCTTCGCCGAGGTCGAGCAGGCGGCGTTCGCGCCGAACAACTTCGTGCCCGGCATCGGCCCGTCCCCGGACAAGATGCTCCAGGGCCGGCTGTTCGCGTACGCCGACGCGCAGCGCTACCGGCTGGGCATCAACCACACCCAGCTCCCGGTCAACGCGCCGAAGGCGGCGACGGTCGACAACTACGGCCGCGACGGGCTGCACACCACGCGCTACGGCTCGCGCCAGGACAAGAACTACGAGCCCAACTCGTACGCGGGCCCCGCGCAGACCGGCGCCGCCCTCGCCTCGCCGCTCGCGGTGCACGGCTGGACGGGTACGCACGAGGCGCCCCTGCACGCGAAGGACGACGACTTCTTCCAGGCGGGCGAGCTCTACCGGCTGATGTCGGCGGACGAGAAGGTCCGCCTGATCGCCAACATCGCCGGCGGCCTCTCGCAGGTCACCCGCGACGACGTGATCGAGAAGAACCTCGCCCACTTCCACGCCGCCGACGCCGACTACGGCAAGCGCGTGGAGGAGGCGGTCCGCGCCCTGCGCGAGGACTGAGCCTCCACCGAGGGCCCTGCCCGTGCCGCGCGCACCCGGATGAGGGGAGGCACGCGGCACGGCCAGGACGGGACCGCGGCGGCGGACGACGCCAGTGCGGTGGCGAAGGGCCGGCCGGCCCGGTTCCCGACCTGAGGGAACCGGGCCCCGGCGGCCTGCTCGCCGCCGCCGCGGTCGCTGTGACGAGACACAAGGGGTGCGGTGCACGCGTGGGGCGTGCACCGCACCCCTGTGTCGTTGCGTTGTCCGGTCACGGCGGCCGGTACGGTCATCCCGCGTCCGGGAGCCCCTCGTCGGGCAGTTCGAACAGGCGCTGCATCCGCCGCCTGTTGTGCTCACGCAGGGCCGTCATCCACGGCCAGTGGTCCTCGCGCGCGAGGTAGGGGCAGGCGATGCGGTGCGGGATGCGGCACCTGGCGCCGGGGAGGGGCTCGGCGTCCCAGAGGTTCAGCGCGGTGCCGGTCGAGGTGATGACCCAGCGCCGACGCGGAGGGACCGTGTGGGCCGGGACGAGGATGCGGGGTTCGAGGAGGATCCAGTGGCCCGCGTACTCGGTGGCGTACCTGTCCTGCGGGAGGTCGCAGAACGGACAGTCGGGCGGTGCGGGCGGTCGTGGAGCCGTGGCGCCTTCGAGCAGCGCCTGGAAGTCGTCGGTGTCCCCCATGGACCCATGATCCGGGCGTACCGGCGGCGCGGGTAGGGCGCGATCCGGCCGCGCGGGACGGTGCGGGACCTGCGCACGTGCCGTGGGACACCACATGAGGCGCACCAGGACGCGGCCGGCCCACACCGCGTGGCCGGGCGACGACGGCCCCCGGGCACACGACAGCGGCCTCCACGACCACTTCGGTCGTGGAGGCCGGCGCCGGTGCGGGTCAGGACACCGTCAGCGGACGGATCGCCGTCGGGGCGTGGCCCGGTTCGGAGGCGACGTCCTCGAATTCGTTGACCGACGCGATGTCGGTCCCGCTCATCGAGATGTTCGTGACCCGCTCCAGGATCGCCTCGACCACGACCGGCACCCGGTGCTCCGCCGCGAGCTTCTTGGCCTCCTCGAAGGCCGGCAGCAGCTGGTCCGGCTCGGTGACGCGGATCGCCTTGCAGCCCAGGCCCTCGACGACCTTGACGTGGTCCACGCCGTAGACGCCCAGCTCCGGGGAGTTGAGGTTCTCGAACTCCAGGTTGACCTGGAAGTCGATGTCGAAGTTGCGCTGCGCCTGCCGGATCAGCCCCAGGTAGGAGTTGTTCACCAGGACGTGGACGTACGGGATGCGGTGCTGTGCGCCGACGGCGAGCTCCTCCAGCATGAACTGGAAGTCGTAGTCGCCGGAGAGGGCGACCACGGAGCCGTCCGGGTCGGCCGTGGCGACGCCCAGCGCGGCAGGGATCGTCCACCCGAGCGGGCCGGCCTGACATCAACGGCCGCACACGCACCACCGCTGCTACAGCGGCCTCCGCGCCGGCAGGTGCCGTGGGACCTGGGCCGAGCCTGCTGACGCAGCGGCCCGGAGCAGGGTGTCCGCGAGGAGCAGAGCGTCATCGGCATCCAGGAAGTCGAAGCGGATACTGTTGCCGCCGCGCCGGCCCCGACAGTGCCCGCAGGTGGGCACCGACTCGACGAGCGGCGCCTGGCCGGTCGCAGAGATTACCCGCTCCAGCTCTCGGGCGAACCGCTCATGGTCGTGCCAGTCCGCCAGATCGAGGCCGCAGAGAACCGCCTCGTCACCGCCGAGACTGCGGAACAGCACTGTGGCCGCGTCCGTATCGAACATGCCGATGTCGATGAGGGCCCGGTCTCCCATGGTCTGGATGTCCACATGCCGCTCGGTGCCGATGTGCACCAGCGCGCGATGCAGCTGCAATGCCGCGTTCTGCGCCTCGGTGAGACGGGCCTCGAACAGCCGACCAAGAGCCCGGACTTCCTGTTCCGAAGGCAGGAGAAGGAGCAGTTCGTGGCCGGGACAGGGCAGGGGCTGTTCAAAACGTGCCACCTCTGCGGCGATACCTTCGGCGAGTAGGCGGGCCCGCACGTTTCCGCGCGTCCAGGGGTGGGCGGCCGAGGGAGTCAATCGCAGGCGGCAGCCACCCGGCGCGCCACCTTCCTCCAGCTCGAAGCCGAGACCGGCGTACTCCAGGACAAGCTTCAGTGCGCGAGTCGTGGCCGCCGCGCTCGTCGTATCGGCGTCGTCCGCCGCAGTCGTCAGCAAGTTCGTCATCGGATTGTCCTCGTGAGGGTAGGTCCAACACCTGTTAGTGGTTCACTCGCTCCGGTCGCATCCCGCAAAGCCCTGAATCGAGCGACTTCCATACGGAGCCACGGGTCAGCGATCTGAGCGGGCGGAAGACATTCGGTCGGCGCGCTCAGAGTTCTCTGATGCCGACGAGGACGCGACCGATCAAGTTCGCGTCGGCCCGTGTGTCCCCAGACGCACGGAGACCATCCGCTGCACGCCGGCCCTGGGACGACACCGGAGCGTCACGGTCGCCACCCGGGCTCGCGGATGCGAGGGCGATCTCGGCCCACACCACCTTGCCCGGCAGGCCACGGGCCGGGTAGTAACCCCAGTCCCTGCTCAGCGCCGCCACGATGAAGATTCCGCGCCCACCCGTCGCGTCGACGCCGACCTGCTTCAGAACGGGCGGCCTCACATCGCGGTCCCACACCGAAAGCCTGACGGCGCCGGGCAATGCCTCCAGTAACAGCTCGAAGGTCTGCACGGTGCTCTGTGACGAGAGCGGAAGGGCAGGCGCCTGGCCCGGCTCCGAGTGCCGCACGGCATTGGTCGCCAGCTCGGACATCAGGAGCTTCGCCGTCTCGACGAGGTCGGAGGAGATGCCCCAGCCCGAGAGAACATCAGCGGTGTGGAGCCGCGCCAGAGCGACGGCATTGGGCGTATCCGCCAACGCAAGCCGGCTCCTCCGGGGCTGTTCGTGGGGCATGGCGAGCCTCCTGCTTCAGAGAGGGAACAAATAGTCACCAGTCGCTCCCGAAGAGTGACTGACATCTAGATAACTCCGCTCCCCCGAAGGCTGGTTAGGGCTTTCAAGCACTCGCCCAACGGGCTCACCTAGGGCGTTTTGACCTGCCTTTTACGTGGTGGGCCAAGAGCACGGCAGCTACCGTGCCCGCATGGCCGCGATCCGTAACACCGTCCTTGAGATGTGGATGACCGAGCACGGCTACAGCTCCAACAGCCTGGCCGATGCCGTGAACAGTGCTGTTGAAGAACTGACGGGGCGTCCGGGCGGGCTCGACGGTTCATCGGTGCGGGCGTGGAAGGCAGGACGAGTCACTTGGCCGAAGTCGGCAACCCGTACCGCGCTTAAGAACCTCACCGGCTTACCCGCCGTCGCCTTAGGGTTCGTTCCGCGAGGCCGGCCTTCATCCACCCCAGCGTCATCGCAGCAGGAGGAACCCGAAATGAAGCGCCGCACCCTCGTCGGCGGCATCGCTGCGGCAGCTGCCGCAGCAGCAGCCCCGGGGACCGCGTCACCTCGCCGGATCGGCATGAGCGACGTCAATCGGCTGAACAAGCGCTTCGCCGAGATCATCGCCAGCGATCACCGCCACGGTGGGCAACCTCGCATCGAGGAGCAGGCCGCCGCGCTGGCCGATGAGGCGCTCAGCCTCCAGAACGTGGGCAGTGCCACGCAACGAGTGCGCAGCAGTCTCTACGCCTCCGCAGCCGCGTTCCGCTCGTCTGCAATGTGGGCGGCCATCGACGGCCGGCGCTACGACGGCGCCAAGGCGCACATGCGCGAGGCCCAGGCTCTCGCCGAGATGTCGGGCGACCAGGCCATCAAGTTCCGCATCTGGAGTCACGCGGGCACGATGTACCGCCACATGGGCCGCCCCGCCGACGCGATCGCCGCCAACGATGTCGCACGCAACCTACATCTCACCCGCCGGGACCCACTGTTCGCATCCCTCGGCCTGGCCCGCCAAGGAGCCATCCACGGCACGGCTCAGAACCGGGCCGAGACACGTCGCGCGTTCGAGCAGGCGCAGGACGCCATGCTGCGCGCCGATACCGCCGACCACCGGCCGGTCTGGCTGCTCGCCTTCTACGACCAGGCCGAACTGGACTCCCTGGCCCTTTCCGCGCACCTGGCGCTCGGCGACTATCCGACCGCCGAGTACCACGCCCACCGCTGCCTGGCCGGGCGCCGGCCCCACATGGTGAGGTCCCGCGCCATCACCACAACTCGGCTCGCCCACGCCCTGCTCTCGCAGGGGGCCGCCGACGCCGCGACAGCAACCGCCATGAGCGTGTCGGCAGACGCCGCCACCCGCCACGCCCGTGTGTCGCGCATGCTTCAAGAGTTCGGAGCCGCCCTCCGCGCCACCGCACCGCGCAGTACCAGCGTCCAGACCTGGACCGAGCACACCATCACCTGGAGGACGGCCGCATGACCACCGCACCCACCACCGAGCTTCGCACCTTCACCAGCTTGGAGACTATCCGCGGCGACCTCCTCGATGTGTACGCCGAGGTACGCGCCCCGCTGCTCCACCTGCCGAACTACGCGGTCACCGCGTTCGGCGAACGCATCGACCGGCACTCCGCCGAACCGGGCTTCACAGCCGTCCTCGCATACACGGGCAATCAACCGGTCGGCTACGCGTACAGCAACACCATCGAGCACGGCGACCGCTACTGGCAGCGCACCGACCCCGCTCCGGCGGAGCAGTACACCAAGCACCCCGCCATCGCTCTCAAAGAGATCGGCGTCCGCCCGGCCTGGCGCAAGACCGGCACGGCCCGCCGCATCCACGACGCCCTCCTCGCCACCCGCGACGAGCCGCAGGTCACGCTCATGGTCAACCGGGCCGCCGGCGACGGAAGGGTCCACGCGCTCTACAAGTCGTGGGGGTACGAGGACATCGGGCAGAGCCAGCCGTCACCGGCCTCACCGGTCCTCACCGTAATGATCCGCGCAAGCGGACCCCGACCACTGGTGGCCCTACATCGCCAGGTGTTGGGACTGGGCCCGGAAGCGATCAACCCTCCGTAGATCGCGCCGACGGCACTCCACGCCGATACCGTGGCATCAGTCCTCCAGCTGGGAAGGAACGACGTGGACCGCCGGAACTTCATCCTCGCCTCCAGCGGATACGCCCTGTCTGCCCTCGGCCTGCCCGACATAGACAGCATCACCCGCCGGACCACAACCGTCTCGCCAGGGGCCGTCCGCGTCGGCAGGGGCGAAGTGGCAGCTGTGCGCCACATGGTGAAGGCCCTCGGCGACTCGGCGTCCGAACTCGGCGGCGGCCACGCGCGCCATCTCGCAGTCCGCTACCTGACCCAGGACGTCGCTCCCTGGCTGGAAGGCCGCTTCACCGAAGCCACTGGGCGCCAGCTGTTCGCCGCGACCTCCCAGCTCGTCCACCTCGCGGGGTGGATGGCCCAGGACGAAGGCGACACCCCCGAACTACGAGGGCTCGCCCAGGGCTACTACGCCCACTCCTTCCGCCTGGCCGCCGAGGCCGGCGACGCCGAACTGTCCGCCACCGCCCTGCCTGCGTGGAGTACGGCCGCCACCTGGACAACCCGCGAGCCGTCGCCTACTACGAAGCCACCCTCGCCAACGCCGCCGCCCAGGACGACGACCGCCACATGGCGACCAAGCACCTCGCCATGTCCGAGACCGCCATCGGCAAACCCGCTGCCGCAGGCAGCGACTCCTGGGCCGCCCACTACTCCCCCGGCCGGTGGGCCCACGAGTCCGGCATGATCCTCTCCCGCCTCGGCGACCTCGACGCCGCCGAAGAACACCTCCACCTCGCCCTCGACATCCACGGCCTCGACCGCCGCCGCACCCGCGCCATCGTCCTCGCCGACCTCGGCGGCGTACGCCTACGCCAAGGCGACGTCGACGGCGCCATGGCCACCTGGCGCGAGTTCCTCAACTGCGCCGACGGCATCCGCTCGGCCAAGGTCCAGGCCGCGCTGCGGGACATGCACGTACGCCTGCGGCGGTACAGCGGAGTTCCTGAGGCGCAGGAACTCCGCGAACGAGCAGCTCGCGTCACTGCCTGATTTGGCGAGGGCCTGAGAGCAGCGCGGCCGGTCACCGCTGGGCATCGTCAGCTAGTGGCCGCCTGTCCGCACAACGGCTGCATGGCGGGATACGCACTTCTCCACCTGCGCTGGAATGGGGACACCCCCGGCTCAAGTGGCCGCCACCGCTCCGCCGCCCGGCCGACGACGAGCGACGGAGGCTGGCGTTGGGCGTTGTGCGGGGCCGCGGGGGGCACGGCCACGACCTGGCTCTGAGGCCGCAGGCACTGAAACCGAGGCAGGGGGCACTGTCGCTGTCGCCGCAAGATCGTTCAGCGTGGCGTTCACCACCGGCCAGCACATGTCGAGCGTGTCGCGGTTCGGACTGTGTCCGGTCTTCTTTTCCGCCAAGGGATGGACGAGATTCCTGTAGTGCCGGACAAGCTCAGAGGCCAGCTTGGCATCGTGCTCGATCCATCTGTTCTTGAATGCGAACTCCACGAAGTCATTTAGCCCCATGCTTCGCAACGGCTTTGGCATGCGCTCGCCCGTCGTGCGGACCTGTGCTGCATGGGCGAGCACTCCCTCGAGAAGGCTGCCCAGCATGATGATCGCCGACGTGTAGGCGCCGTGCTCGTAGCAGGTGCGTGCCTCGTCCAGCCGAAGCTGCACAGCTGTAGCGAGATCCGGGTCGCTCACCACATCCTTCACAGAGACTTTCAGCTCGACACGCGGCAGCTGCAGTACCTCGTCTTCGAAACCGGCTTCGCAGCGGACGAGGGCCGGCTGACCTCCGTCCTCGCCGATCCGGCGCCCGTCGAGCACGAGTACCTCATTAAGCCGCTTTAGCGTGGCGCGGTACTCGTGCTGTTGGTTGTAGTACTCAAGGCGGTTCGCGAGGCGCAGGATTGCGCGCTTGGCGTCGTCCGTGCCGTCCTCCTGCCGCTCCTTGAGGAGTTCCCGGGCCCACTTGTGTCTAGGTGTGCCGTCGTAGTCCGGAACGTCGTCCCAGCCCGCCCGCTGAAAGAACGCAGCAATCTCGTACCCCTTCCGGTAGAGAAGCGACGTCTCGTCCCCGCAGATCAGATGGGCGATCTCTGTCAGCGTGCTGTCGTCAAAAATCTCGTTCACATCAGACTCCTTCGAGATGGACGGACGCATCCTCATCGAGCATGGCGTCGAGTTCATCGGCGGTGAGGTCGGCATCATCCACCTCGACCGGGACCCATGTGCTCGCCGATTCGCCCTGGGTCTGCTCGATGACCCCGGGCCGGATGCCCAGAGCGTCAAGGCGCTTCCACAGCGGCGCTAGCGAATCCTCCGGGGACAGAGCGAACTCGCTACTCCGAACACGCCAAAACTGCCAGCCTGCCCGGCGCAGTTCCCGCTCTCGCTCGTAGTCGTCACGGATCTGGTCAGGGGAGGAGTGATACGGGCTGCCGTCGCACTCCACGGCGAGGCGCCCCGACTCTCCGACGACGACGAGGTCGATACGTTTGCCGCTGGCCTTCCACTGCGGGACGACGTGATAGCCGTTCTCTTTGATCCTGCGAAATACCCGCTGCTCAAACAGAGAGTCGAACGGTTCGCATCGATCGTCGGGTGACACCGTGGATAGGCCGGGAGAGGTTCCCTGGAGTTCCGGCGGCGCCTGCATATAGGTGAGCAGAGAGTGGCGCAGGTCCTTGCTGCGCAGCTGGTCCGGCGTGACGGAGGTGAACAGCCACATCTGGTCACGGGCCCGGCTGGCGGCCACGTTAAATCGCCTTCCGTCGCCCTGGCCAGTCAGGGCCCGAGTGTTGTCAGCATCGACTACCAGAGAGAGCAGGATGACGTCCCGTTCATCCCCCTGAAACTGTTCGGCCGTGCCCACTCGCATGTTGTGCCGCTCCTGGACCGCGGAGTCGATCCGTGTGTCGATGAGATTTTCCAGCAGCCGCGTCTGGTGTCCGGAACGGAGCACGATCACTCCAAGAGTCTTTTTCGCGTACGCCTTATCCTCTGCGAGTTCCTGCAACTTGGCGACGATGCGCTCAGCTTCTGGCCGGTTGATCAGCGTCTCTCGCCGTCCTTCGCAGTGGCCTTCATGGACGTGGACGACTTCGAGGGGCCGTAGGCGGTCCGCTCCGTACTGCCGCAGGGGTACGAGTTCGTTGTCGGGATAGAACTGAGCGGAGGACCACTTGATGATCTCTGGCATGCATCGGAAGTGCTCGGTGAGTCGGATCGTCTCGCTGAATCGCGCCGACAGCAGGTCGTAGAGGTTCGACTTGGGGCTGAGCCCGTCCCGCTGCCAGTCGGTGAGATGGGGCAGGAGTGAGTCGAGGAGTTCGTTGAGGCGCTCGTGCTTACCGCCCGTGTAGAACGGAACACACTGCTTGTCGTCACCCACGACGATGACCCTCGGAGCGAGCCACAGCAGCATCAGGCCGTCCAAACCGACCTGGCTGGCCTCGTCCACGATGACGACATCGAAGGCATCCGGTTCGGGATCGATCATTTCGGCTACTTGCTTTATCGGCATAACCCACGCCGGCACCGCGTCACGTGCGTCACGCATCGCGGAACGAGCCGCTTTAAGATGCCGTTTGCCGAGTGCCGTCATTCCCCTGCCGGCGTTCGCCGTGGCCGACGCGTAGGCACTCAGTGCCTGCTTCTGGCCGGCCGTCATCCGGTCCAAGCAGTGGTACAGCGCTCTGTCGGCCGCCAGTTGGGTCACCGTGCTCTTCAACTGCGCCTCGACCGCTTCCAGCTCCCCCTCCAGCTTGGGTTCCCTGCCAGGTGTCAGCATCGTGTCCTGGAAGGTACGCGCACGCCGCCATGCCCAGGCACCGTCCAAGTGCACGAGTCGGCTCTCCCAAGCCTCATCGGTCGGGGACTCGGCAAAGTGACGGGACAGTTCGGGGTGATCTCCGGACAGTCGGTCCAGGAGTTTGCGTGCCTCCCGGCGATCGGCCTCGCGATGGAACGCCTCGGTCAGTGATTCGATCGCGGCCACGTACGCTTGCGGATCACGGGTGGTGACGGCTCGGTGCACCTCCGCCAGCTCAGCCACTCCGTGGGCATCGGGTCGCGGCAGCTGCTCGCCGATCGACCGGAGCCTCTCTTCCGCCGCTCGGGCCTGCAGCAGCAGTCCCGCACAGTTCGCCGATGTACGGACGTCGTCCCACTGCTGCGCCGTCCGCACTGTGGCCTTGATTCGGGCCTTGAGTAGAACGTCGTGCAGCGTACGCACGGACTGAGTGAACCCGTCCACCGCTCGGAGCGTCGGCACCCGGTCCAGCAGCTCCGACAGAGCGACCTCAGTGAAACCCTCGGCGGCAGGTGCGCCGACACTCTGCCAGCGCTCGTTCAGCTGCCGAACGCACTGGCGTGCGGCCAGGTGAGCCACGAGTGCGGAGATCTCATCCGGCGTACTGGGCAATCGCCCGTCCACTCGGCAACCTTGAAGCAAAACTTGGGCTTCCTTCTGGACCGGCTTCGGCATCAATTTCCGCAGCTTGCCGCCACCTCGCAGGAACTGCTCGAGGTCCCTCCCAGCGGCGATGAGGCGCGACTCCTCGGCGAGCGCCACGTCAGGTACGTCGAGCACGGCAAAGGGATTTCGGTGAAGCGCGCTTTGCACCTCCTCAGCGCGTGCGGCCGACCGGCGCACTGCGTCCCACAACTGGCTACGCTGGCCGGCCATACCGTCTCGCAGGGCACGCGTGGTCCATTCGCCCGGCAACCACGCCGCTGGCTCACCTGGTAGCCCTTCACTCTGGAGTGCGTGCTCAGCTGCATCCAGAAGCTCTATCAACGTCGTGATCAGATCGGGCCCCTGATTCGCGAGCTCGACGGACAGCGTGTCGGATGATGCTTCGGCGCAGGAGCGCACCGCTGCGTCCAAGGTGCTGACCGCCTCTTCGAACAACACGGGTGACACAAAGTCTGCGGGGTCCGGGCAGCGAGCAGCATGCTCTTCCAGCACCCCAGCCCCATGCCGGGCCACTAGACCTAGTAAGCGCTGGGCCTCGTTCTCGCTGAACGAGGGTTCACGCGGTGCCGATGTGGGCAAGGCGGGCATCCAGTCATACTTCGGCGCACTGGCAGCGACGGTCTCCACGATCTCCGCGAGCCGCCCCTCGTAACCCGGTGCCACATCGAGGTGTTCGTACCACTCCGCCTCACGAACAGTACGGAGTTCGTCCCGAAGCCGCGCGCGGGTGCCAGACAGCTTCGAGCGCAGCGCCTCATGGCCCTTGATCCGAATGTCCAGACGCTCCGTCGACTGGGTGGCACTGAGCTGGGAGAGTGCGCGCACGGACTGCTCAAGGTCACCGCTGCCGTCCTCGCGCCGGCCGCCCTGAAGGACACATAGGCTGCGCAGCTCGGCGGGCAGCTGTTTCCTCAAGACCTTTAGTGCCTGGCTCTTCTCGCTCGTCACGAGCACCCTCTTGCCATCCGCCAACAAGGCACACACGAGATTGGCGATGGTGTGCGTCTTTCCCGTGCCGGGCGGCCCCTGAACGACGACGCCGGTATCGGTCTGTAGGCGTCTAAGCACCTCCCGCTGGGCTTCGTTCGACAGCAGCGGAAACAGCGGGTCGGGGCCGAGGGCGGGAGGCACGTCCCGGCCACCCGCCGTGCCCCACACTCTGCGGTCCTCCGCTTCAAGCTTGTACAACAACTGAGCCAGCCCCAGGGGAGCGATGGCACCAGGCTTGGAAAGGCGGTTCGCGATGCCATCGTAGAAGTTCACGAGGGCGCCCTGGCCCCGCTGACGGAGAATGATCGCCGGCGCGAACCCGAGTGTGGGCACCGGCAGCGCCGGGTCGGCAGGCGGGCGGCCCCAGCCGTGGTGGAACGCCACCGCGCGATCGGTACCAAATGCCCTCTCCGCCCAAGCAGCCAGCGCATCCTGGGAGTCACGGGACAGCGGATGGAATCCTTCGGCGTCGACACGGTCCCGCAGCGCGCCCAGTAGCCGTGTGCTGTATCCCTCGTCCGCGTCGAGGAACTCGCTGTCCTCCAGCCGCGCAGGGTCGCCGGACGTGAGAGCGACGGTGATGGTCATATTGACGGAATTCATGGTGAGCATCAGCGGCGCCGTCAGGATATGCCGGGCTATCCGCGCCGACGGACGCGCAGATCCGATATTCAGCAATCCGGCCCCCAGCACAGCCTCGTACTCCTCGCCGTCCTGCTGAATCCTGGTCACCATTCGGTATAGCTGCTGATGAAGTTCCCGATACGGCCGGTCGACACGCTCCTTTTCCGACCACTTACGCCACACGTCGAGCCATCGCGAGTAGACCCGCAACACTTCGTGTGCTTCCTCCCGGAGGATTTCGGAAACCTCGAACAGGTCTCCGTTCTCGTCCTCCTGCCACCCCTGCCCCGGCCCCGACTCGGCTAGCGGTGGCGCTTCGGGCGTCGCGGTAGCGGCGGCCTCGGGGTCGACCCATCCCACCAGCACCTCGGGCAGTGCAGGAGCCGGCCTTGGCGGGCGGTGTGGCACCTTGAGCAGCAGCCCGTCACCGTCCGGGTGCCGCTGCAGCCTGTCGTCCGGCAGGCTGGAGAGCCAGAGGACCTCCGGATACTTCTGCCAATCCCGCACCGGCTTGTGCGAGCCGCGAACAATTTCGCGCATATATTCGATAAGTTGGCGCGTGCGGTGGACCGCCTCTGGACTGTTCGCACGAAGTGCAGCGTGAAGAGACACCTAACCCCCAGGTCATGGCTCGACGGAAAGCCTTCCAGGATGCGGGAAAGAAGCGGTGCCATCAACAGGAACCGGCGAGTAACGATGCGAACAAGCCGCATTCCGCGAGGGTTGGCTGTAACCCAGCTAACCGTAGCCTCACTTGCTCTGCGGTGATTGCCGCTGGGTGAGGTGATCAGTTCGCCCCAGCGTCGCCCGCCGAGTCATGCTGCGGCTGGCGCCGGGGTTCCACGAGTCCCCGGCGCGGTTTGCCGGCGCAAGCCGAAAGAGCACCCACGGTTACCCGCAGGTGCTCTTCGAGGGCGCAGCTGTAAGCCCCTCCGGGCTCAGGCCCCCACGTACGGGCGGATCGCCGTCGGGGCGTGGCCCGGTTCGGAGGCGACGTCCTCGAACTCGTTGACGGAGGCGATGTCGCTCCCGCTCATCGAGATGTTCGTGACGCGCTCCAGGATCGCCTCGACCACGACCGGGACCCGGTGTTCCGCCGCGAGCTTCTTGGCCTCCTCGAAGGCCGGCAGCAGCTGGTCCGGCTCGGTGACGCGGATCGCCTTGCAGCCCAGGCCCTCGACGACCTTGACGTGGTCCACGCCGTAGACGCCCAGCTCCGGGGAGTTGAGGTTCTCGAACTCCAGGTTGACCTGGAAGTCGATGTCGAAGTTGCGCTGCGCCTGGCGGATCAGCCCCAGGTAGGAGTTGTTCACCAGGACGTGGACGTACGGGATGCGGTGCTGTGCGCCGACGGCGAGCTCCTCCAGCATGAACTGGAAGTCGTAGTCGCCGGAGAGGGCGACCACGGAGCCGTCCGGGTCGGCCGTGGCGACGCCCAGCGCGGCAGGGATTGTCCAGCCGAGCGGGCCGGCCTGGCCGCAGTTGATCCAGTGGCGGGGGCGGTAGACGTGCAGCATCTGCGCGCCCGCGATCTGGGAGAGGCCGATGGTGGTGACGTACCGGGTCTCGGGGCCGAACGCCCGGTTCATCTCCTCGTACACCCGCTGCGGCTTCAGCGGCACGTTGTCGAAGTGCGTACGCCGCTGGAGGGTCGCCCTGCGCTCCTGGGTGGACGCCGCCCAGGCCGAGCGGTCCTTCAGCTCGCCCGCCGCCTTCAGCTCCCGCGCCACCTCGACGAAGAGTTCCAGCGCCGCCTTGGCGTCGGAGGCGATACCGAGGTCGGGGGCGAAGATCTTGCCCAGCTGGGTGGGTTCGATGTCGACGTGGACGAAGGTGCGGCCCTCGGTGTAGACGTCCAGCTTGCCGGTGTGGCGGTTGGCCCAGCGGTTGCCGATGCCGAGGACGAAGTCGGACTCCAGGAAGTTCGCGTTGCCGTAGCGGTGCGAGGTCTGCAGGCCGACCATGCCCGCGTTCAGTTCGTGGTCGTCGGGCAGGATGCCCCAGCCCATCAGGGTGGGGACGACCGGGACTCCGGTCAGCTCGGCGAACTCCACCAGGAGTCCGGACGCGTCGGCGTTGATGATGCCGCCGCCCGCGACGAGCAGCGGCCGCTCGGAGGCGTTGAGCATCTGGACGGCACGCTCGATCTGCTTACGGCTCGCGGCGGGCTTGTGCACGGGCAGCGGTTCGTACAGCTCGGGGTCGAACTCGATCTCGGTGAGCTGCACATCGATGGGCAGGTCGACGAGGACCGGTCCCGGCCGGCCGGTGCGCATCAGGTGGAAGGCCTGCTGGAAGACGCCCGGGACCTGCGCGGCCTCCAGGACGGTGGTCGCGGCCTTGGTCACCGGCGCGGCGATCGAGGCGATGTCGACGGCCTGGAAGTCCTCCTTGTGGAGGACGGCGGTGGGCGCCTGGCCGGTGATGCAGAGGATCGGGATCGAGTCGGCGATCGCCGAGTAGAGGCCGGTGATCATGTCGGTGCCGGCGGGCCCCGACGTACCGATGCAGACGCCGATGTTGCCCGCCCGGGCCCGGGTGTACCCCTCGGCCATGTGGGAGGCGCCCTCGACGTGCCGGGCCAGGGTGTGCTGCACCCCGCCGGAGGCCTTGAGGGCCGCGTAGAACGGGTTGATCGCCGCACCCGGCACGCCGAACGCGTTGCTGACACCTTCGCGCTTGAGGATCTCAACTGCCGCTCGGGCAGCGGTCATACGAGGCATGAGTGCTCCTGCTCGGACCTGGTGGAGTCGGGCTCTGTCGCGCCACCTGAGAGCACTAATTCCACGTTACGGAAACTTAATTCTGCTATGTGAAAGTAATGTAGGGCGGCCCGGCACCGTCGTCAAGGGAGAGCGGACGAAGCGGCGGAGACCATCGGCCCGAAGTGCGCAAATCGCTCCCCTGAACGTCGCTCCTGGTGGACGATGGGGTACGGAACGCAGTCGCCGCCGCGAAGGCGGAGGAAAGGGGCAGCACGTGGAGTCCGTACCGGTGCGCTGCCCGGCCTGCCGCCGGGAGCACGCGTACATCACGCCGGTATACCCCTGCCCTTGCGGATCGCCGACGGCCCCGCCGCTGATGCGCGGCGCACCGGCCGTGCTCATCACGCACCGCACCTGGGACGACGACTGGGTGAGCGTGCGGTGCCACTCCTGCGGGCGCCGCGACCAGTGGCCCCACCCCGAACTCTGCTGCCCCTGCGGCGCGGTGCTGCGGATCCCCGTGCGCCCGGTGGCCACGCGCGGCGCCACCCCGCCGTCCGCCGAGGGCGGTTCACCCGGCCCGTCCCACATACCCCTGCCGCGCACCGCCGCGCATCCACGGCCCTCGTTCAGGCCTCTGGTGATACGGACGGCCCGCGACGCGGTGAACACCGCGGCGCTCTACCTGAGATGGCTGGGTTTCCGCGACATCGTCCAGCCCGAGGTGCGGCCCACGTCCCGGATCGACCTCAGGGCCGCCGGTCTCATCGCACAGGTCGACGCGACGACACGGCCGACCTCGCTGCGCGATGTCGAGTGCCTCTGGCTGAACGCCCTCAACACCTCGGTGTCCGGAGCCCTGTTCTCCCTGGCCGGCTACACGGACGAGGCCCGTTCACGCGCCGACGGCCTCGCCATCCCGCTGTTCGTCCTCGACCTCACCGGCACCCCGCAGCCGGTGAACGGCCCCGCGGACGAATTAATCAGCGTCGGACCCGCCCCCGCCGAATGATTTCGGTCACCTGTGCCCTGCCAGCCGCATATGTTCGAGCTGTTGTCAGTATGAGGACGTAGAGTGAAGGCATGGTCTTAACTCCTCGGCTTCCCACTCACTCCGCCCCCGTATTCCTCACCCAGCCCGTCCACCCGTCGGTCGTCGAGGCCAACGACGCGATCCGCGCCCTCGTCGACTCCCGGGCCGGCCAGGACTGGACACACGTGGAGGCCGCGGAGTACGAGGTGCTGCTCATCGAGTGGGCGGCGGCGACCCAGGGGATAGGCTCCGGCGTCATCGAGGCCGCCTGATCCAGCCGGCGGGAGCTACGCGCCGTACCCCTCCCGCAGTTCGACCTTCCGGACCTTACCGCTGACGGTCATCGGGAACGCCTCAAGGATCCGCAGCTTGCGCGGGACCTTGTAATGCGCCAGCTGCTCACCGCAGTACGCCGCCACCTCGTCGAGCGTCGGCGGATCGGCCGGGTCGCGGGGGATCACACAGGCCAGGATCTCCTCGCCGTACCTGTCGTCCGGCACCCCGACCACCTGGACGTCCGCGACCTTCGGGTGGCTGTGGAGGAACTCCTCGATCTCGCGCGGGTACACGTTCTCGCCACCACGGATGATCATGTCCTTGATCCGGCCGACGATCTGGACGTACCCGTCCTCCCGCATCGTCGCGAGGTCCCCCGTGTGCATCCAGCGTCCGGCGTCGATCGCTTCGGCGGTCCGCTCCGGCTGGTCCCAGTAGCCGAGCATCACACTGTAGCCCCGGGTGCACAGTTCACCGGACTCACCGCGTGGCAGGGTCACGCCCGTCACCGGGTCGACGACCTTCACCTCGATGTGCGGCATCACCCGTCCGACCGTGCCCGTGCGGCGCTCCAGATCGTCCTCCCGCCGGGTCTGGGTGGAGACCGGCGAGGTCTCCGTCATGCCGTAGCAGATGGACACCTCGTCCATGTGCATCTCCGCGACGACCCGTTTCATCACCTCGACCGGGCACGGCGATCCGGCCATGATCCCGGTGCGGAGCGAGGAGAGGTCGTACGAGGCGAAGTCGGGCAGGCCGAGCTCCGCGATGAACATCGTGGGCACGCCGTAGAGCGAGGTGCAGCGCTCCTGCTGGACGGCGGCCAGCACGGCCGCTGGCTCGAAGGCGGGCGCGGGGATCACGATGCAGGCGCCGTGCGAGGTGATGCCGAGGTTCCCCATGACCATGCCGAAGCAGTGGTAGAAGGGGACGGGCAGGCAGACCCGGTCCTGCTCGGTGTAGGCGACCATCTCCCCCACGAAGTAACCGTTGTTGAGGATGCTGTGGTGGGAGAGCGTGGCCCCCTTCGGGAATCCGGTGGTCCCCGAGGTGTACTGGATGTTGATCGGGTCGTCGCAGGACAGCTCCGCCTCGCGTGCCGCCAGCTGCTGCGTCGTCACCGACGCCGAAGCGGCGGTCAGCTCGTCCCAGGAGGGGTCGCCGATGAAGTGGACGGAGCGCAGCGCGGGGCAGTCGGGGCGGACCTGCCGGACCAGCGCGCGGTAGTCGCTGGTGCGGTGCGCGAGCGAGGCGACCAGGACGGAGATCCCGGACTGCTTCAGGACGTACTCCAGCTCGTGCGCGCGGTAGGACGGGTTGATGTTGACCATGACGGCGCCGATCCGGGCCGTGGCGTACTGGACGAGGACCCACTCGGGGCAGTTGACCGCCCAGATGCCGACCCGGTCGCCCTTGGCCACCCCGGACGCCATCAGCCCGCGGGCCAGCTCCTCGACGGCGGCGCCGAACTCCGCGTACGTCCAGCGGCGTCCTGACACGACGTCAACCAGGGCCTCCCGCTCCCCGTACGCCTCGACGGCCCGGTCCAGGTTGCGTCCGATGGTGTCGCCCAGCAGTTCCGTGGTGCTGGTGCCGTGCGCGTAGGACAGGCCGGTCATCGCAGGTCCCCCTCGTCGAACTCGGTGCCGGTGCCCTGCGCCGTGCGCTCGCGCAGCTCGATCCTGCGGATCTTCCCGGAGACGGTCTTGGGCAGCTCGGCGAACTCCAGCCGGCGGATGCGCTTGTACGGGGCGAGGACCGCCCGGGAGTGCTCGAACAGCACCCTGGCCGTGCCGGGGCCGGGCTCCCAGCCCTCGGCGAGCACGACGTACGCCTTCGGGACGGAGAGCCTCACCGGGTCCGGGGCGGGCACGACCGCGGCCTCGGCGACCGCCTCGTGCTCCAGCAGGGCGCTCTCCAGCTCGAACGGCGAGATCTTGTAGTCGGAGGCCTTGAACACGTCGTCGGCCCGGCCCACATAGGTGATGTAGCCGTCCTCGTCCCGCGCGCCGATGTCACCGGTGCGGTAGTAACCCCCCGCCATGGCCTCGGCGGTGCGCTCGGGGTCACCGTGGTACCCCGTCATCAGGCCGACGGGGACGGTGGCCAGGTCGAGGGAGATCTCGCCCTCCGTCGCGCCCGGCTCACCGGTGACCGGGTTCAGCAGCTCGACCTCGAAGCCGGGGCTGGGCCGCCCCATGGAGCCGGCCTTCAGCAGCTGCCCCGGTGTGTTGGCGACCTGCACGGCGGTCTCCGTCTGCCCGAAGCCGTCGCGGATGGTGACGCCCCAGGCGCGCCGGACGCTCTCGATGACCTCGGGGTTGAGGGGCTCGCCGGCCGCGACGACCTCACGCGGCGGCGTCTTCAGCTGCGCGAGGTCGGCCTGGATGAGCATGCGCCAGACGGTCGGCGGGGCGCAGAAGCTGGTGATCGCGGAGCGGTCCATCTCGGCCATCAGCCGGGCCGCGTCGAACCGGGTGTAGTTGAAGATGAAGACGGTGGCTTCGGCGCTCCACGGCGCGAAGAGGTTCGACCAGGCGTGCTTCGCCCAGCCGGGTGAGGAGATGTTCAGATGGACGTCGCCGGGCTTGAGCCCGATCCAGTACATCGTCGACAAGTGGCCCACGGGGTAGGAGACATGGGTGTGCTCGACGAGCTTCGGGCTGGCCGTGGTGCCCGAGGTGAAGTAGAGCATCAGGGGTTCCCCGGCGTCGGTCTCCCGGTCCGGGGTGAAGGTCTCCGGTGCCTCGTCGGCCCCGCCGTAGGAGAGCCAGCCGGCGGTCTCGTCACCGACGGCGATCCGGGTGTAGTCGCCGGGCACCTCGTCGAACTTGGCGGTGTCCGCCGACCGTACGAGGACGTGGCGGACCCTGCCGCGCTCGACCCGGTCGCGGAGATCGACCGGGCCCAGCAGGGGGGTGGCGGGGATGACGACGGCGCGGAGCTTCATCGCGGCCAGAGCCGTCTCCCACAGCTCGGTCTGGTTGCCGAGCATGACGAGGATCCGGTCGCCCGCGGCCACGCCCTGTTCCCTCAGCCAGTTCGCCGCCCGGTTGGAGCGGGCCGCCATCCGGGCGAAGGACACCTCGGTGCGGCCGCCGTCCTCCTCCACGATGTGCAGGGCGGTGCGGTCGTTGTCCTCGGCGATGACGTCGAACCAGTCGAGCGCCCAGTTGAAGTGGTCGGGGCGGGGCCAGCGGAAGCCCTCGTACGCCGTGGTGTAGTCCTCACGGTGCTCGATCAGGAAGTCCCGGGCAGCCCGGAACGTCTCCGTCGCACTCGTTGCCGGCATGTGCCCTCCTCGTCGCGTAACCCGTCCTTTAACATCATGTGAACAGTGACCCAGATCTCACCACCCCCGAACGAGGGTGAGGACGACAGGGCGGAGAATCAGCGGCGTGGCGGAACCGGGCGAGGCGACCGAGGTGCGGGCGGCCCTGATCGGGCTGCGCAGGACCAGCGGGCTGCCCGTGGTCTTCGGCGGGCTGCTGTCCGACGCCCGCCACGCGCGGATCGCCGAGCTGAGCGGGGCGCAGACGCCCGCGCTGCGCGGGCTGGTCATCTCGGCGGGCAGCGGGCTCGGCGGAAAGGCGATGGCGCTGTCACGGCCGTGCGCGGTCACGGACTACCCCTCGTCGCGCCACATCAGCCACGAGTACGACACGGCCGTCGCGGCGGAGGGCCTGCGCTCGGTCGTCGCGGTGCCCGTCGTCGTGCGCCGGGTGGTGCGCGGCGTGCTGTACGGGGCGCTGCGCGAGCCGCTCACGCTCGGGGACCGTACGTTCGACGCGGCGGCGTCGGCGGCCCGCGACGTGGAGCAGGCGCTGGCCGTCCGGGACGAGGTGCAGCAGCTGCTGGCGGCGACCCGGGAGCAGATCACCGATCCGGGCATGGGCCCCGGCGCCTGGGAGGACGTCCGCGAGGCCCATCGCGAGCTGCGTGCCCTGGCCCCGAGGATCGTGGACCCGGCTCTGCGTGACGAGCTGCTCTCGGTGTGCGGGCGGCTCGCGTCGGCCGCGGGGACGGACCGGAGCCCGGCGGCCGGGCGGGTTCGGCTGGCGCCGCGCGAGGTGGATGTGATCGCCTGCGTCGCGTCGGGCGCGACGAACGCCTCGGCGGCCGAGCGGCTGGGGCTGCGGCCGGAGACCGTGAAGAGCTATCTGCGGTCCGCGATGCGGAAGCTGGGGGCACGCACCCGGCTGGAGGCCGTCGTGGCGGCGCGGCGCGCCGGGCTGCTGCCGTAGGGCGGCCGTCCGCCCGGTCCCCGGACGGACGGCTGCTCAGTCCCCGAAGTCGACGAACGTGCCGAACCGGACGTCGTAGGCAGGTGCCCGGGACATCGCCGTCTGGAGGTCGACCGCCTCCTGGGTGATCTCCTCGCGGGTGGCCGGGTCGAGAGGGCCCAGCGCCTGCACGGTGATGACGGCGGTGTCCGCGTCCGAGGTCTCGTCGAGGCGCCAGAGCGCGGCGAGGAAGCCGTCGGCCAGGACGGTCCCGTAGGACTGGTTGCCCATGCCGTTGCGGCCCTTGTAGGCGGGAGGGATCACCCGGGTCCGGTCGGCGTGACCGAGCAGGACGTTGTCGAACTCGGGGAGGAAGCGGGGCGGGGCCGGGGTGTCGGGGTCGGGGCGCGGGGCGTCGGGCAGGTCGAAGAGTTCGACGCCGTTCTCGTCGCGGAAGGTGACGAGCCGGGGCCGCAGGCGTTCGAAGACCTCGCGCATCCGGGTGAGTCCGGCCCACATCTGCATGTCCTTCACGGAGGCCGGTCCGAAGGCGCCGAGGTAGCGCAGCACGGTGGCGTCGGGTGAGGCGGCGGGCTGCGACGGGGTGTCCAGCCAGTGCTCGGCGGTCGTCAGGGCGACCTGCCCGCTGCGCCCCCACAGGCCCCGCGGGGTGACCTGGACGAGCGGCAGCCGGCAGCGGGCGGCGACGGCGAGTGCCCGGGGGTCGGCGTCCGGCCAGTGGAGGAGGAGTTCCTCCCGCAACTCCTTCATGGTGCGCGGCCGTTCCTCCACGAGCTTCCTGGCGAGTGAGGCGAGCCGGTCGAGGTCCACGCCCGTGAGCCCGCTCCGGAACATGTTCAGCTCCCGGTCGCGCGCCGGCTGGACCAGGGGGCGCAGGGTGAGGGCGTCCTCGGCGGTGTGGGTGTGGATGGTGGAGCGCAGGCTGACGATCCTGACCACCTCGCGGGACTCCATCAGCGCCGAGAGCGCGGCCGGGTCGAAGCCCTCCAGCCGGGAGAAGAGCTGGAAGTAGGGCGGCCTGGTGTTCTGGGCCTGCAGGCCGACCAGGTGGCTGACGGCGTCCTTCACCGGTACGGCGGTGCGGCGGAGCAGCAACTGGCGTTCCATCGTTGCCCTGTTGAGGGCGCGGGTGGAGAGCACGGGAGCGTTCTTGGCGGCCATGGTCCGCAGGTTACGCGGGAGTGCCGGGCCGGGGTCCGGAATCGGGCGACACTCGCACGGTCGGCGGCATCGCGGGCAGGGAGCGGTCGGCCCTCATGATGGGGCGGGTGATCAGTGTCCTGTTCGCCGTCCTGACGGCTCTCAGCAACGGAACCGCCTCGGTGCTGCAGCGCCGCGCCGCCCTGAAGGTGCCCGACAGCGAGGCGATGCACGTGTCGCTGATCGGGCATCTGCTGCGGCAGAAGGTGTGGCTCGCGGGGATCGGTCTCGTCATCGTCGCCGCGGTGTGCCAGGCGGTGGCGCTGGCCACGGGTCCCATCGCCGTGGTCCAGCCGATCTTCGTGATCGAGCTGCCCGCGACCCTGCTCGTGGCCGGGTTCGTCATGCGGGTCGGGGTACCGCGCCCGGTCTGGTCCGGGGTGGCCGCCGTGACGGTGGGCCTGGCCCTCGGCATGGCCGCCGCCGCGCCGGTCGGCGGCAGCGACGACGTCCAGGGGGCGGCCTGGATCCCGGCGCTGGTGGTGACCGGGGTCTTCGAGGCCGCGCTGATCGGAGCGGCGCTCGGCACCTCCGGCAACGCCCGGGCGGCGCTGCTGGGGCTGGCCGCGGCGTGCGGGTACGCGCTCACGGCCGCGCTGATGAAGGACGCCATGTCGCGGCTGGACAGCGACGGTGCGGTGGGGCTGCTGACGGCGTGGCAGCTGTATGCCACCGCGGCGGCCGGTGTGGGTGCGCTGTTCCTCCTCCAGAACGCGCTCCAGGCGGGTTCGCTGGTGGCGGTGCAGCCGATGCTGACGCTCGGGGACGCGCTGATCAGCATCACCTACGGGGTGACGCTGTTCGGCGAGGAGCTGCGCACGGGGTGGTGGCTGCTGCCCCAGCTGATCGGGGTGGCGCTGATCGCCGCCGGGTGTGTCGTCCTCGCCCGCTCGCCGCTGGCGACCGCGAGCCCGGAGCCGTCGCCCCGGGTGACGTGAGGGGTCAGGGCCGCCCGCTCGCCGGGACCTCCTCGCCGGGCGGCACAGGTCCGGGCGGGGTGCCGTCTCCGAACGGGCGGCCGCCCAGCTGCTCCCGGTGGTGCGGGGTGTTCCAGCCGGACAGGTCGGGGCCGAGCGGCACGATGCCCGTCGGGTTGATGCCGGTGTGCACCTGGTAGTAGTGCCGCTTGATGTGGTCGAAGTCGACGGTGTCGCCGAAGCCCGGGGTCCGGTAGAGGTCGCGGACGTACGCCCACAGGACGGGGTCCTCGGCGAGCTTCGAGCGGTTGCACTTGAAGTGCCCGTGGTAGACGGCGTCGAAGCGGACCAGGGTGGTGAACAGCCGGATGTCCGCCTCGGTGATCGTGTCCCCGACGAGGTAGCGCTGTCCGGCGAGGCGTTCGGAGACCAGGTCCAGGCGGCGGAACACATCGACGTACGCCGCCTCGTACTCACCCTGCTCGGAGGCGAATCCGGCGCGGTAGACGCCGTTGTTGACGTCCCGGTAGATGCCGTCCATCACCTCGTCGATCTCGGCGCGCAGCCGCTCCGGGTAGAGGTCGGGGGCGCCGGGCCGGTGCAGGGCGGTCCATTCGGTGGCCAGGTCCAGGGTGATCTGCTGGTAGTCGTTGGTGACCAGCTCCCGGGTCGGTACGTCGACGATCGCGGGCACGCTGACCCCGCCCGGGTAGCCGCGCTCCCGTGCGTCGTAGGCCTCGCTCAGGTATCCGATGCCGAGCACCGGGTCCTTGCCGCCCTCGTCGAGGGTGAAGCGCCAGCTGCGGTCGTCCTGGATGGGGTCGGCGACGGCCAGGGAGAGGGCGCCCTCCAGGCCGAGCAGCCTGCGCGAGACCAGGGCCCGGCTCGCCCAGGGGCAGGCCCGGCTGACGACCAGCCGGTAGCGCCCCGCGTCGACGGGCCAGCCGTCCCGCCCGTCGGCGGTGATGCGGTCGGCGAAGTGACTGCGGGAGCGCTTGAAGGGCTTGTGGCCGTACGAGGTGTTCCCGCCCTGCTCCCGGTCCTCGGTGTCGCTCATGGTGTTCCCTTCGGGGCGTCGGTGGATTCGGACGTCTGGGTACGTCTCCTTCCCCGCCTGCCCGCCACGACATCGGCCAGCGCCACGATCAGGGCCGCAAGGACGAACGCGACCGAGACGAGGAGCCCGTGGTCGTAGGCGCCCGCCCAGTCGCCGGGGCCCAGCCGGGCGAAGAACACCGAGCCCACCGCGGCGATCCCGATGGACGAGCCGACGCGCTGGCTGGTCTGGAGTGTGCCGCCCGCGCTGCCCGCGTTGCCGACGGGGACCTCGGAGAGGGTGAGGGTCTGGTTGGGGGCGATGACCAGTCCGCTGCCCAGGCCGGCCAGCAGCAGCGGCGCCGCCATCGCGAGCCCGGCACCCCTGCCCGGCACCAGGTGCGCGGCCAGCGCGGTGAACCCGAGCCCGACCGCCACCATGGTGAGTCCCACGACGATGAGGGGCCGCCCGAAGCGGCCGACCAGCCGGCCGCCGATGCTCGCCGACCCGCCCGCGCCCAGGGCGAACGGGGTGATCGCGAGGCCGGCCTCCAGGGCGCTGTAGTGCAGCCCGGACTGGAGGTAGAGCGTGCTGATGAAGAAGATCGAGGTGAAGCCGGCGAAGTACAGCAGGATCATCAGACAGCCCAGCCAGAAGCTCCGGAGCCGGAAGAGGGCCAGGTTGAGCACCGGCTGGACGCCGCGGCGCGCGCAGCGCGACTCCCAGGCGACGAACGCCGCCAGCAGGACCACGGCCGCCGGCACGAGCAGCCACTTGCCGTCGCCCGGCCACTGCTGGGCCTGGACGAACGGCAGCAGCAGCACGAGGACGCCCGCCCCGAGCAGCAGGACACCGACGGGGTCGAGGTCGCGCGGGCGCACCCGGCCCGCCGAGGGGGTGTCGGGGAGCAGCCGCCTGGCCAGCAGGAGGCAGACGGCCCCGATCGGCAGGTTGACGTAGAACACCCAGCGCCAGCCCTCCTCCGCACCGGCCACCTGGATCAGGAGGCCGCCCAGGAGCGGGCCGACGGCGGTGGAGATGCCGACCACGGTGCCGAACATCCCGAAGGCCCGGCCCCGCTCGCGCCCGGAGAACATCTGCTGGATCAGGGCGGAGATCTGGGGCGAGAGCAGTCCGCCCGCCGCGCCCTGGAGGAGCCGGGCGATGACGAGCCAGAGGCTGGACTGGGCGGCGCCGCAGGCTGCGGAGGCCAGGGTGAAGAGGGCCAGCCCCGCCATGAACACCGCGCGCCGTCCCCGTGCGTCGCCGAGGCGGCCGCCGG
Source organism: Streptomyces sp. NPDC102451 (assembly GCF_044765485.1). NCBI lineage: Bacteria > Bacillati > Actinomycetota > Actinomycetes > Kitasatosporales > Streptomycetaceae > Streptomyces > Streptomyces sp. NPDC102451. The sequence continues at coordinate 379,746 of NZ_JBIWKD010000004.1, forward strand.
GGATGAGGACGAGGCCGAAGGCGAGCGCGTAGCCGGACAGCACCCACTGGAGGTCGGACTCCGGGGTGTCGAGCCCCTCCTTGATGGACGGCAGCGCCACGTTGACGATGGAGACGTCCAGCAGCGTCATGAAGCCCGCCACCAGGCAGACGGCGAGGGCACGCCAGCGGTGGGGGTCCGAGGGGCCGGTACCGGAAGAAGCCGTGTCCCGGTCACCCTCGCTCGCTGCCATGAACCGCACCCTAGGACGAGGTTCCCCGATCGACGCCCCGGGCGCGCCGTGCGGCGGGGCGGCAGGCCCCTGTTGCACGTCATCGGGCGTGTCCGGCCGCCGCGCGGGTACCGGAGGAGCATGACTGCAGCGAAGACGAGTGTTCTGGTCCTGGACTGTGCCGAGCACCTGGAGCTCGCCGAGTTCTACGCGGCGCTGCTGGACGCCGAGGCGCGCGTCGGGAGCGATCCCGACTTCGTGGAGATCGTCGGCCACAGCGGTGTGCAGATGGCGATCCGCCGCGATCACGGCTACGCGCCGCCCAGCTGGCCCCGTCCCGAGGACTCCCAACAGGCCCATCTGCGCATCCTGGTGGACCGGGGTGCCATGGACGAGGCCGAGCGCGAGGCGATAGGCCTCGGCGCCCGGCCGGTGGAGGCCAAGGACAACAGCGGCCCTCGCGACGTCCGTGTCTACGCGGACCCGGCCGGGCACTCCTTCTCCCTGGCCGTGCGGCCCGCCCCGGCGCCGTCGGCGGGACCGGCCGCGTAGCACCGGGACCCCGGGTCACCGCCCCTGCCGTCGGACGGGTTCCGTAGGATTCGACCGTGACGACGGGGACAGGGACGCGGGGACCAGGGACGCCGGGAACGGGCGCGGCTGAGGCGCCGGACGCGGGGTGGACCCCGCCGACCGGGACGGAAGGGCTGCTGCACGGGGCGGCGGCCGGCAGCCGGGACGCGTTGCTGGATGCGCTGGCCGGGAGCAGGCTCTTCGTGCTCGTCGCCCGGCTGCACGCGGACGCTCCCGGCTTCACTCCCCCGCTCCCCACGGGGCCCGATCCCGTGACGCCGGGCCGGGTGTGCGTCACGGTGCTGACGTCCGGGACGCTGCCTCCGTGGCACCCCGACTGGGTGTTCGAGGCGATCGGTCTCGACGAGCTCGCGCGCCGCTGGCCTGCCGGAGTGCGGTGGCTCGCGGTCGATCCGGGCACGCCCTACGCAGTGACGCTGGAGGCCGGGCCGGGGCGCCGCCGGGCGTGGCTGAAGGCCCACGCACGGTCCGGCGGGCCGCGGACCGGCCGGCTGCTGACCCTGCGGACCGGCCCGTTGCACGGACCGGTCGCACACGGCCTGGCCCTCGGCGCCCACCTCGCCGTGCACAACGGCCTCGTCTGGAACGACCTGGGCGCCGCCTACGAGGGGTACGCGACGGATCGCCACCGGCTCCGTAACCCCTGGGGCGTGCAGAACCGGGCCGACTACCGGGAGAAGCTCGAATCGCTGCTGGCCACCCGGCTCGTCGGCCGTACGTACGAGTCGGTGCTCCGGATCCGTCACACCCTCGCCCGGCGGCTGGGCCGCACCCCCACGGTCCCCGAGTGGTCCGCCGCGGTCACCGACGCGCAGACGCGTCGCCGGTCCACACCTGCGGAGGCGGCCGAGGCCCATGAGGCGCTGCGGCTGGCCGTCACGTACGAGGACCGGTTCCGCGCGGACGGTGTCCTCGGTGCCGGCCAACGGGTCGACACTCTGGCCGCCTTCGACTACGGGCGCGCGGTCAACGTCGTACGGCTCGCGCTGGGCGCCCGGCTCTGCGATCCGGGGGAGGCCGAGCAGGCCGTGCTGCGGATCGGCGCCCTCGCCGTGCAGGCGTACGGCTCCTGGGCGGAGTTCTCCCTCGGTTACTCACTGACCCGCGTCATGCACTTCGACGCGGACGACCCGTCAGGGGTGAAGTACGAGCAGTCGCTCGCCCAGCACCGCACCCTGACACAGGACCCCGTCAGCCCCTACCGGAACCTCGCCTGGTCATGAATCCACTGCACTCCCATCCCGTCCACGCCGCCCCCTGGGTGTCGCCGTCCGTGACGGAACACCTGCTGTACGAGGCGGGTGCACGCGGCGACGCGGAGGCCCAGCTGCGGGTACTGGCCGGCGAGGAGCTGTACATCCTCGCTCCGAAGGCCGAGGTGGACGCGGCTCCCGACATGATCACCTGGCGCTCGCACCGGGACGAGGCCGGCCGGAGCTGCCGGCCGGTGCTCACCCGCGGAATGCTGCCGCCGTGGCATCCGGACTGGGTGTTCCACGCCGTCTCCCTCAAGTGGGTGGCGGAGTTCGACTGGCGGGACCCCGCCCAGCTGCTGTCCGTCAACACCGGTACTCCGGCCCAGATGCTCTTCCCGGCCACGCCTCCGCACCGCGCGCTGTGGCTGCGCTACCACGCGGAGAACGACCGCCCCGGGGGCGACCGGCTGATCGCGCTGCGGCACGGGGCGCTCCACGGTCCGCTGGCCTACGGGCTGGCCTGCGGGGCGCATCTGGCGGTCGGCAACGGTGTGCCGTGGAACGAGGTCGGCACCGCCTACCACGAGTACGCATGCGAGCGTGAGCAGCTGCGCGACTCCTGGGGCATCACCGAACCGACCGGCTGGCGACAGCAGTTGGACTACCTGCTGGACGCGCGGAACAGTCCGGCCGAGCCCGATTTCGTACTCCGGGTGCGGGAACAGCTCGTGGCCGGGCTCGGTGAGCAGCCCTCCGCCGAGCTGTGGCGCGAGACGGCCGCCGGGCACGCCCAGGACATCGGGGTGGGCCACGACACCGTCAAGGACATCGAGGAGCTGGTGCGGCGCATCCTCCGGTACGAGGCCCGGTTCCGCGCCGACGGGCTGCTGGCGCCGGACGGCCGGGTCACCACGACGGTCGCCTACGACTACGGGCGCGCGGTGAACCTGGCCCGGTGGGGACTATCCGCCCGCTTCTGCGTCCCGCACGAGGCGGAACAGGCCATCGTGTACGCCGGTGCGCTGAGCAAGTCGGCCTACCGCTCCTGGGAGGACTTCTCCGCGGGGTACGCGCTGGGCCGTGTGCTGCGGTTCGACGGTGAGGACTACGGCGACTACTACCAGGACAACGTCACGGCGCACCGTCTGCTGACGGAGAGCGAGGGCAGCCCCTGGCGGAACCTGCCCTGGCGCTGACCTCGCTCTCCCCAGGCCGTGTGTCCCGTCAGGCGGAGAGCCCCTGGGCGGTGCGTCGGCGCTGTGCGGGGTCGGTGAGCGACGGCGGGGTGTAACCGGCGTCGCGTGCCGACAGGTTGGTGCCGGGCGGGACGATCTCGTCGATCCGGTCGAGGACGTCCTGGCTCAGCTTCACCTTGTCCGCACCCAGCTGGCTGTCCAGCTGTTCGAAGGTGCGCGGACCGATGATCGCGGAGGTGACGGCCGGGTGTTCGAGCACGAACGCCAGGGCGAGCTGCACGAGGGTGAGTCCGGCCTCCTCGGCGAGCCGGGCCAGGGCCTCCGTGGCGGCCAGCTTGGCGGCGTTCTCCGGGGCGGAGATGTCGAAGCGTGCCGCCTGGCGGGCGGTACGGCTGGAGGTGGGCTGCTCGGCGCCGGTGCGGTAGCGGCCGGAGAGCCAGCCGCCGGCCAGCGGGCTCCAGGACAGCACCCCGAGGCCGTACCGCTGGACGACCGGCAGCACCTCGCGCTCGATGCCCCTGGCCAGCAGGGAGTACGGCGGCTGCTCGGCGACCACGCGTTCGCTGCCCCTGCGCTCGGCGAGCCACTGGCCCTCGACGATCGCGGACGGCTCGAAGGTCGAGGTGCCGATGTAGCGGATCTTGCCCTGGTGGACCAGGTCGGAGAGCGCGCCGAGGGTCTCGTCGAAGTCGGTGCCGGGTTCGGGCCGGTGCACCTGGTAGAGGTCGATCCAGTCGGTGCCGAGCCGGCGGAGGCTGTTCTCGACCTCGCGGATGATCCAGCGGCGGCTGTTGCCCTGGTGGTTGGGGTCGTCGCCCAGGCTGCCGTGGAACTTGGTGGCCAGCACCACGTCGTCGCGGCGTCCGCCGGCGAGCGCCTTGCCGACGATGGTCTCCGCCTCGCCCGCCGAATAGACGTCGGCGGTGTCGACGAAGTTGATGCCCGAGTCCAGCGCGTGGTGGATGATCCGGATGCCGTCGGCGTGGTCGGGGTTGCCGCGGGGGCCGAACATCATGGTGCCGAGGGCCAGCGGGCTGACCTTCACGCCGGTGCGCCCGAGGGTGCGGTACTCCGTCATCGTGCGTTCTCCTTGACGAGTGCGTCGGTGGTGGGGTGGTCGGTGAGGGCGTCGGCGGGTGCGGGGTTGCCCGTCTGCCGGAAGGCTTCCCACAGGCGGTGGTACGGCCCGCGAGCGGCCAGCAGTGCGGTGTGCGTGCCGCTCTCGACGACGGTCCCGGCGTCCAGGACGACGACCCGGTCCGCGCGGGCCGCGGTCGTCAGCCGGTGCGCGACGACCACCGTCGTACGGCGCCGGGAGACGAGGTCGGTGGCCGCGGCGACCCGGCGTTCGGTCGCCAGGTCCAGTGAGGACGTCGCCTCGTCGAGCAGCAGGATGTCCGGGTTGACGAGCTCGGCGCGGGCCAGGGCCAGCAACTGCCGCTGCCCCGCGGACAGTCCTCTGCCCCGCTCGCCCACCGGCTGGAGGTAGCCGAGCCGCAGCCCGGCGATCATCTCGTGCGCGCCGACGGCGCGGGCCGCCGCCTCGACCTCCGCGTCCGGCGCGTCGGGGCGGCCGTAGGCGATGGCGTCCCGGACGGTGCCGCTGAAGAGGTGGGCCTCCTGCGGGACGAGACCGAGCCTGCGGCGGAACCCGGGAAGGTCCAGGTCACGCAGATCCTGCCCGTCGACCCGGACCGTACCCGCGGTCGGATCGTAGAACCGGGCCAGGAGCTTGACGACGGTGGACTTCCCGGCCCCCGTGGCACCGACCAGGGCGACGGTCTCGCCGGGTGCGATGCGCAGGGAGACGCCGTGCAGCACTTCCTGGCCGCCGCCACCCGCGTATCCGAAGGACACCCCGTCGAATTCGACCTCGCCGCGCAGTTCGCCGACGTCGAGGGGATGTTCGGCGGGCGGGGTCCCCGCCGGGGTCCGCATCAGCGTCCGGAGCCGGCTGAGGCCGATGACGGCCTGCTGGTAGCCGTCGAAGACCTGGGAGAGCTGCTGGATCGGCGAGAAGAACAGCTCGACGTAGAGGAGGAACGCGATCAGCGTCCCCGCGCTCAGCTCCCCCGCCCCGACCTGGCCGGCGCCGATGACGAGCACGGCGGCGGTGGACAGGGTGCCGAGGAACTCCACGAACGGGAAGAAGGTGCCCATGTAGCGCTGGGCGCGCAGCCGTGAGGTGCGGAAGGACCAGGCCAGCCGGGCGAAGTCGCGGGCGTTGTGGTCCTCCCGGCGGAACGCCTGGGTGACGCGGATGGCGGTGACGTTCTCCTGGAGGCAGGCGTTGACGGCGCTGATGCGTTCGCGGGCCTCCCGGTAGGCGGGGACGGAGTAGTGGCGGAACACCGCGGTCGCGGCGAGCAGCACGGGCAGCGCGACGAGCAGCACGACGGCCAGTTGGGTGTCGATGAAGAGGAGCGTGATCAGCACGCCGAGGATGGTCAGCAGGCTCACCACCGCGGTGATCAGCCCGGTCTGGAGGAAGTTCGACAGGGCGTCGACGTCGGTGGTCATCCTCGTCATGATCCGGCCGGCGGGCTCCCGCTCGTAGTAGTCGAGTCCGAGACGCTGGAGCTGCGCGAAGGTCTTCACCCGCAGGGTGTAGAGGAGCCGTTCGCCGGTGCGCCCGGTCGTACGGACCTGGGCCACGCCGATCAGCCAGTTCACGGCGACCACGACGGCGGCCGACGCGGCCGCGGCGAACAGCACCGCGCCGGCGTGGCGGGCGACGCCGTGGTCGACCCCGTGCCGTACGAGGACGGGCACGGCGATCTGCGCGCCGGCGTCCAGGGCGACCAGGAGCAGGCCCAGCAGGAGTGGCAGCCGCAACGGCCGCAGCAGGGTGCCGAGGTGGAAGTCGGGGTCGGCCTCCACCGCCTGCCGGGTGGAGATCTTCGGGTCCGCGGCGGGCAGGGGCAGCCGGGCGAGGCCCGCCATCAGTTCGGCGGACGGCGGTGCGGAGCCGAGCACCCCGCCGCCGGGTCCGCCGCGGCCGGGCCCGGAGGTGGCCGCGGCCTCGGCGAGTGCCTGGGCGGCCCGTACGGCGGTGCCCTCCTCGGCCTCGGTGTCGGCACTCTCGGCGCGCTGCCACAGGTGTGCGGTGACCCCGTCGACCGGCGGGGCGACGGGCTGTTCCTCCGCGTCCCCCGGGGTTTCGGCGGTGGAGAGCAGGGTGCGGAACAGGGCGGAACGGGAGCGGAGTTCGTCCAGGGTGCCGGTGTCCGTGATCCGTCCGCCGTCCAGTACGGCGATCCGGTCGGCGAGCTCCAGCGTCGATCTGCGGTGCGCGATGACCAGGGTCGTACGGCGGCGGGTCGCCTCGTGCAGCCCGGCGTGGATCTCGGCCTCGACCCGGGCGTCGATGGCCGAGGTGGCGTCGTCCAGGACGAGGACGGCCGGGTCGCCGACGAGGGCGCGGGCCAGGGCCAGGCGCTGGCGCTGCCCGCCGGAGAGGGTGAGGCCCTGCTCGCCGACGACGGTGTCGTAGCCGAGGGGCAGCCGCTCGATGAACTCGTCGGCGCGGGCGATGCGGGCGGCCGCGCGGACCTGCTCGTCGGTGGCGTCCGGGACCCCGTAGGCGATGTTGGCGCGCACGGTGTCGGAGAGCAGCAGGCTCTCCTCGAAGACGAAACCGATGCGGGAGCGCAGCGAGGCGGAGGTGAGGGCGCGTACGTCGGTGCCGCCCACCCGTACGGAGCCTGACGGCACGTCGTAGAAGCGGGGCAGCAGGGCGGCGGCCGTGGACTTGCCGGATCCCGCGGGGCCGATGAGGGCCACGGTCTCACCGGGCGCCACGTCGAGGCTGAAGCCGTCCAGGAGCGGTGCGGCGTCGCCGTAGGCAAAGGTGACGTCCTGCCAGGAGAGGGCCGGCGGGTCGTCGGGGAGCTCACGGGCGTCCGGGGCGTCGGTGATCACCGGCGCCTCGTCGACGACCTCCAGGACCCGCTCGGCGCCCGCCCGTGCCTGCTGCCAGACGGTGAGCAGCGTCGCCACCTGGCGTACGGGGGTGACGAAGGAGCCCAGGTACGTGGTGAACGCGAGGAAGGTGCCCAGCGAGATCCGGCCGTGCAGGGCCATCCAGCCGCCGAGGGCGAGGACGGCGACCTGGCCGAGGGCGGGCACGGCCTGGAGCGCCGGGTTGTAGCGGCCGGTGAAGCGGACGACCCGCAGCCGGGAGGCGAAGAGGGCGCGGGCGCGGTCCTCCAGGCCGGTGAGCTCCCGGGTCTCCTGGCCGAAGCCCTTCACCACGCGGACCCCGGTGACGGTCGCCTCCACCGCGGAGGCCACCTCGGCGGCCTCCTGCTGGGCGTGCCAGTTGGCGGGGAACAGGTCGCGGCGGCTGCGCAGGGCGATGAGGTAGAGCAGCGGCCCGACGACCAGGGCGACCACGGTCAGCAGCGGTGAGAGCACCGCCATGAAGACCAGAGAGACGAGGAACATCAGGGCGTTGCCCGTGAGGTTGGGCAGGAACTGCAGCAGGGTCTGGATCAGGGTGATGTCGGAGATGGACCGGCTGACGACCTGCCCCGTACGCAGATCGTCCTGCTGGGCGCCGCCGAGCCGCAGCAGCGCGGCGAAGGCGTCGTTGCGGAGGTCGTACTGCACGCCGAGGGAGAGCCGGCCGGAGCGGTAGCGGCGGGTGAAGCTCGCACCGAAACGGACGGCGCCGAGTCCGGCGAGGAGGGCGATCCACGGGAGGAGCGGTCCGGCCTCGCCCCCCGCCACTCCGTCGACGACGTGACGGAGGACGAGGGGCAGGGTGGCGGTGGCGACGGCGGCCACCAGGGCCGCTCCGAAGGCGAGGAGCAGGTCGGTGCGGTGGCGCAGGCAGTACCCGAGCATCCGGCGCGCCCAGCCGGGCGGCTGCCCGCCGGGCCGTCCCGTCCCCTCGTGCCGCCCCGGGTCAGGACAGTCGGTCACCGGGCCGCCGCCGTGGCGAGGCCGATGCCGGTGTGGCCCTCACGGGTGTCGACGGTGTCGAACAGCCGGTTGGACGGCCTCGGCAGGCCGTAGTGCTCACGCAGGGTGGAACCGGTGTACTCGGTGCGGAACAGGCCGCGCTCCTGGAGGATCGGGACGACCCGGTCCACGAAGACCTCCAGGCCGGAGGGGAGCACCGCGGGCATGATGTTGAAGCCGTCGGCCGCCCCGCTGTCGTACCAGTGCTCGATGGTGTCGGCGACCTGCTCGGCCGTCCCGGCGAAGGTGCGGTGTCCGCGCCCGCCACCGAGCCGGCCGATGAGCTGACGTACCGTCAACTTCTCACGCCTGGCGAGCTCCACGACCAGGGTGTAGCGGCTCTTGGCCCCCTCGATCTCGTCCTCGTCGGGAAGGTCCGCGGGGAGCTCCCGGTCGAGGTGCAGTTCGGAGGGGTCGAGCTTCAGTGTCCTGGCCAGCTGGCGCTTGGCGTACTCCGGGACGATGAGCCGGTCGAGTTCGGCGTCCAGTTCCAGCGCCTCGGCCTCGGTGTCGCCGATGACGGGGACGATGCCGGGCAGGATCTTGATGCCGCCCGGGTTACGGCCGAGCGCCTCGGCGCGCTGCTTGACGTCCTTGTAGAAGGCGATGCCCTCCTCCAGGGTCTGCTGCGCGGTGAACACGGCCTCGGCGTACCGGGCCGCGAAGTCCTTGCCGTCCTCGCTGGAGCCCGCCTGTACGAGCAACGGGTAGCCCTGCGGAGGCCGTTGGACGTTGAGGGGACCGTCGACCCGGAAGAACTCGCCGGTGTGCCCGATGGCGCGGACCCGGTCGGCCAGCGCGTGGACCCCGGCCTCCTTGTCGGCGACGACCGCGTCGTCCGCCCAGCTGTCCCAGAGCTTCGTGGACACCTCGACGAACTCGGCGGCGCGCCGGTAGCGGTCGTGGTGCAGGGGCGTGTCGTCGAGGCCGAAGTTGCGGGCCGCGTCGGCGCCGGCGGTGGTGACGATGTTCCAGCCGGCCCGGCCGCCGGAGACGTGGTCCAGCGAGGCGAATCTGCGGGCCAGGTTGTACGGCTCGTTGTAGCTGGTGGAGGCGGTGGCGATCAGGCCGATGTGCTCGGTGACCCCGGCGAGGGCGGTGAGCAGCACGGTGGGTTCCAGCTTGGCGGCGGGCCGCCGGCCGGGGTCACCCATCAGCACGGGTCCGTCGGCGAGGAACAGCGAGTCCAGGAGCCCGCGTTCGGCGATGCGGGCCAGGTTCCGGTAGTGCTCCAGGTCGGAGTTGGCTTCGGCGTGGCTCTCGGGGAGCCGCCAGGACGCCTCGTGATGGCCGGTGGACATCAGGAAGGCGTTCAGGTGGAGCTGCTTGCGCGACATGGGTGTCTTCTCCTCGGAAGAGCTCGGAAGATCAGTGCGTGAGCTGGGGCTGTGCCACGCCGAGGGCGGCGAGCAGGGTGTCGCGGTACTCCTGGAAGCGTGGTTCGCGGCGGGAGCGCGGGGACGGCAGGTCGATCCTGAGGTCGACGGAGATGAGGCCGTCCTCCAGGACCAGGACCCGGTCGGCGAGTTCCACGGCCTCGTCGACGTCATGGGTGACCAGCAGCACCGCGGGGCGGTGGCGCTCGTACAGCTCGCGCAGCAGGTCGTGCATCTTGATCCGGGTCAGCGCGTCCAGGGCACCGAACGGCTCGTCCGCGAGGAGGAGTTCGGGTTCGCGTACCAGGGCGCGGGCCAGGGCGGCGCGCTGCTGTTCACCGCCGGACAGCTCGTGCGGCCAGGACCGGTCACGTCCCTCCAGGCCGACCTCGGCGAGTGCCGTCAGACCCCGCTCACGAGTTCCGGGACCGCGCAGCCCGAGGGTCACGTTGTCGAGGACCCTCAGCCAGGGCAGCAGCCGGGAGTCCTGGAAGGAGAGGGAGACCCTGTCCGGTACGGAGAGCTCACCGGAACCCTCGACGGTGTGGTCGAGGCGGGCGACGGCCCGCAGCAGGGTGGACTTGCCCGAGCCGCTGCGGCCGAGGAGCGCCGTGAACTCCCCCTGCGCCACGGTCAGATCGAGCTCCTTGAGGACCTTACGGTCTCCGAACCGGCGCACCAGCCCGGAGGTGCGGATCGCGGGCCGTGCTTCCGTCAGCCCGCCAGTGTGCGTCGCCATGACAGGACCTTCCTTTCGACTGCGCGTACCGCCGCGTCCGAGGCGAAGCCGAAGATCCCGTAGGCCACCAGCCCCACGATGATCACGTCGGACTGGGCGTACTGCTGGGCCTGGAACATCATGTAGCCGATACCACTGGTCGCGTTGATCTGCTCGACCACGATCAGCCCGAGCCACGACGAGGTCACACCGAGCCGCAGGCCTACGAAGAAGCCGGGCAGCGAACCGGGCACGACGACCTTGCGGATGAACGTCGCACGGCTCAGGTCGAGCCCCTCGGCAAGCTCGACGTACCTGCTGTCGATACCGGTCAGCGAGGCGTACGTGTTGATGTACATGTTCACCGCGACACCGAGCGCGATCACGGTGACCTTCATCTGCTCACCGATGCCGAGCCACAGGATCAGCAGCGGAAGCATGGCGAGCGACGGGATGGCCCGCTTGATCTGCAGCGGACCGTCCAGCAGATATTCACCGCTGCGGCTCAACCCCGCCGCCACGGCCAGAATCACACCGGCCGACACCCCGAAGAACAGCCCCAGACCCGCACGCTGCAACGAGATCAGCACGTTGTCCTGGAGCCGGCCGGTACTGATCAGGTCGCCCGCGGTGGCGATCACCGTGCCGGGCGAGGACAGGATCCGGGGGTCGAGGTAGCCGGACGCGGAGGCCGCCCACCACACGAACACGAGCAGCGCCGGGCCGATCAGCCGTCCGAAGGGCAGCGCCCGGCCGGGGCCGAGACGCCGGCGGGTCCCCTTGGAGACATGTCCGGACCCGCCGGTGGCCGGTGGTCCGGCCGGCGGCGGCTCCGCCGTCTCCGTGGCGGTGGTCCGCGCTTTCGCCAACAGGTCGGTCATGACTTCTCCCGGTACTCGGCGGCCACGGCCTTGGCCGCCAGCCCTTCGAATCGGCGGTCGAACAGTTCGGACGCCTTCTGCTCCGGTACGAAGCCGCCCTCGGCCAGCAGGTCGGCGGTCTCCTGCTCCCACTTGAGTGCCTCGTCCCAGCTGACCGGGAACTGCGGCTTGCGCTGGGAGTCGACGATGCGCCGGCCGTCCTCCTTCGACACGCCCTGGTCCTTGACGTAGTACGTGTCGATCCACTCGTCCTGGTTCTCCCAGGCCCATACCTGGCCGCGCGCCCACAGGGGTATGAAGCTGCGGACGGCCTTGGCCTTCTCCGGGTCGTTGAGGACCTCGTTGGGCGCCCAGAGCACCGTCAGCAGGTCGACGACCTCCGTCTTCACCCCGCGGGCGCCGTCCTTGGCGTACTGGTCGAGGTACTTCGTGAGGGTCGGCTCCCCCAGGGGCGCCACATCGACCTGCGCGGACTGCAGGGCGGTGAGGAACTGGGTGCTGGGCAGGGCGACCAGTTCGACGTCGGAGTTCTTCAGTCCCGCTTCCTTGAGCGCGCGCAGGACGACGACGCCCTGCGCCTGGCCCTGGGAGAAGCCGATCTTCTTCCCCCGGAAGTCCTCGGCCTTCGTGATGGACGAGCCGGGGGCCGTCGCGAAGGTGTAGATCGGGTGCCTGCGGACCTGGACGCCGACGATTTTCGCCTGGACACCGATGGCGTGCGCCTGGATCGGCGGAATTCCCGCATTGGTGGCGAGGTCGATCGATTTCGCCCGGAATCCCTGAATGATATCGGGGCCCGCGGAGAGGTTCGGCCACTCGGTGACGGTGAACGGGAGCTCTTTCGCCAGCCCCGCGGGCTTCAGCTGGAGCTGTGCCGTACGGGCGGCGATCTTCAGTTTCGTCCCGGCCGCCGGGTTTCCGGACGGAAGGGCGCCGGCGGGTTCCGCACCGGCGACGGATTTCACCTGCGGCGAGCAGGCGGCAAGGCTCAGTACGGTGCCTCCCGCGAGAGCGAGGAAGGATCTCCGGGCCAGGGGCCGCCGGTTGTCGTGGCGTGTCATCGTGAATTCCTGATCACTGGTCGGGCGCGGGGCGGATGGAGTGGTAGGAGCCGTCGTGGAAGAGCAGCGGGCTGCGGCCCTCGTCCAGCCAGGACTCCTCGACCCTGGCGACGACGATGCGGTGGTCGCCGGCCGGGACGATGCTCTGGACGGTGAGCCGCAGCCAGCCGGTCACCCCGTCGAGGACGGGCTCCCCGCCGGGCAGCCGGCGCCAGCCGGTCGGAGCAGCGAACCGGTCGATCCCGCTGGTGGCGAACGTGGTGGCCAGCTGCTGCTGTTCGATGCCGAGGAAGTTCACGACGGCCGTGGTGGCCCGCTCGATGTGCGGCCAGGACGAGGTGGACGTCCCGATGCCGAAGGAGACCAGCGGCGGGTCGAGGGAGAGCGAGCTGAGCGAGGTGGCGGTGAAGCCAACCGGGCCGCGGCCGGCGTCGGCGGTGACGACGACGACGCCCGCCGGATACCTGCGGAAGGCCTGCTTGAACCGCTCCGGCGCGATACCGGGGGTGGCTGTGGTCGGGGCGGGTTCGGGCGGTCGGACGGCGGCGTACGAGGAAACCGTGACGGTCAATGTCTCTCCCCGGTCGGAGGGTGGAATGCGGGCGTGCGGAATCGCGCGACGGCCTACGGGGCGCGCGAGGGTGCACGGGAATACGGGCGGAAGGAGAATCACGCACGTGTGCGGACCGCCCGGTAATTCAGCTGGGGTTATCGGTTACCCGGACAGGGGCGACAACAGGAGCGCCGGGCGCATTCGCTCGTCGGCGCGGCCGCGCGGCAGAGGTGTGCCGCGGTGGGCACGTTCTCTGAATTCCGCTGTCGGCTGCTCATGAATCCATCTTCCCGTCGGGGCTGTGGCCGGTCAACAATGCAACTATTTGAATTAAAGCGGATACGGGAGGAGTTCAGGACACCGCGGGCAGCGCGGCCCACGGGCCCAACGGGTCGGTGTACAGGGCGCCCAGCGCCACCGCTCCGCCGGCTGTGGCCAGCACCGATCCGACGAAACTGCTGGGCACGACGGCCCGTTCCGGGTCGTCGCAGACGGAGGAGCGCATCCCCACCTCTTCCCGGAGGTCGGCGAGGCACTCCGGCAGCCGGCCCGCTCCGGGCTCGACCACCACCAGGCACTCCGGGTCGAACATGTCGAGGAGGAGGGCGGCGGCCCTGCCCACCAGCCGGGCGCGGCGGCGGAACAGCGCCACGGCCCGCGGCTCCCCGGCCATCGCGTGGTCCAGCAGCTCCTGGAACGTACTCACGTACAGGCTCTGGGCGGCGGCGCGGCGGATCATGGCCCGCTCGGACACCTCGGACTGCAGGCAGCCGGTGCGCCCGCACCCGCAGGGCTCCGCGTCGCCCGATCCGCCCGATCCCAGGGGGAGATGGGCCACGCTGCCGGCGCCGGAGCGCGGTCCCCTGTGCAGTTCACCGAAGGTGGCGAAGGCCCCGTCGACGACCGCGCCGATGAAGAGCAGCACCGTACTGCGCCGCGTCGACACCTCGCCGAACATCTGCTCCGCACGTGCCAGCGCCCGCGAGTGACTGTCCACATGGACCGGGAGCCCGGTGGCGGCGGAGAGGATCTCGCGTACGGGAACGGAGCGCCAGCCGAGGTGCGGATGCTCCACGACGACTCCGGCGGCGGGGTCCACCCGGTGCCCGGTGGCGACGCCCAGCGCCAGCACCTGCCGTCCCGCCGCATGGGCGTCCGTCAGCAGCGGCAGCCGGGCGGCCAGGTCGTCGAGGATCCGGCGGGGGTGCGTGTCGAGGTGCGGCCTGCGGTCCTCGGCGACGACCCGGCCGCGGAGGTCCATCAGGGAGACCGTCGAGTGCGCGACCGCGATGTGCGCCCCGGCCACCAGGAACCGGGAGGTGTCGATCTCCACGGGCACGTGGGGGCGTCCGAGCCCGCGCGGCCCGGTCGTCTCGGCGCCCTCCCGGACCAGACCGCGGGAGAGGAGCTGTGCCACATGGCCCGTCACCGAGGCGGGCGAGAGACCGGTGAGCCGGGCGACGGTGGAGCGGGCCACCGGCCCGTGGTCGAGGATCGCGCCCAGCACGGAGCCCGTGCCCGCACCACGGCGGGCCTGCCCGGTCGAGGGGATCTCGGAGCGGCGCGGGGGCCGGGAACCGCGGGTGGGCGCAGGCAGACGTGTCACAGGTCTTCCAGGTCCTCGATGGCAGCGGGCGTGGAGGTGAGCAGCCCGTGAAGGGGTCTCATGACGGAACGCGACGGCATCGTGCCGGCCGGCGTCCGCTGGGCCGTGACGGGGCGTCCCACGCGAAATCGGGGAGGAAGCAGATCCTCCGGGCGCGTGCGGACTCTCAGGTGCTCAGTCCCGGTGACACGCCGCGGAGCACACGCGCTTCAGGTCGACATGACCTCGCGTCGTCAGGTGTGCGGATCGCTGCATGTCACGCAACGTATCCGCAACGCCGTAAGACGGTCAAACACCTGCCCGCATCGTGGACGCCGTGGCCGGAGGGTGGGACGCCGGACCCGGTGCGCCCGGGCGCGGTCCGGGCGGCGTCCCAACTGCCCGGCGGCGGCGCTGGGATGACGCCCGGAATTAACCTCCGGTCTCTTGCCACGACCGTTCTACGCGCATAGTTTTTGGCCCTCACTACACAACTGGGGGCAGTTCCCGTGCACATAGCCAGACCCGGCTCCGCCCTGCTGGCCGCCGCCGTCGCCGTGACCCTGTCGGTGACCGCGCTGCCCGCCGCCTTCGCGGCACCGTCGTCGTCGGCCGTCATCTCCGAGGTGTACGGCGGCGGGGGCAACTCCGGCGCGACGCTCACCCGTGACTACATCGAGCTGGCCAACGCCGGCCAGAGCTCCTTCGCGCTGTCCGGCTACAGCGTCCAGTACCTTCCGGGGACCCCCTCCGCCGGATCGCTGTGGCAGGTCTCCGCGCTGTCCGGCGCCGTCGCGCCCGGTGGCCGCTACCTCGTCGCCCAGGCGGCGGGCACCGGCGGCACGGTGGCCCTGCCGGCCGCCGACGCGACCGGCACGGTCGCGATGTCCGCGGCGAGCGGCACCGTCGCGCTCGTCTCCGGCACCACCCCGCTGACCTGCAGGACCGCGGCGGACTGCGCCGCCGACACCCGGATCGTCGACCTCGTGGGCTACGGCTCCGCCGTGGTGCGCGAGGGCAGCGGCCCGGTGGCGGGCGCCTCCGCCACCGCGTCCGTGGCGCGCGGCACGTCGCTCGCGGACACCGACGACAACGCCGCCGACCTGACGGCGGGCGCCACGACGCCCGTCAACGCGGCGGGCGAGACGTCCGGGGGCTCCGAGCCGGGCGAGCCCGGCGGTCCGACCGAGCCCGGCACGGTCCGGGTGCACGACATCCAGGGCACGACCCGCCTCTCCCCGCTCGCCGGGCAGGCGGTCACCGGAGTCCCCGGCGTCGTCACCGGCGTACGGACCACGGGCTCACGCGGCTTCTGGATCCAGGACACGGCACCGGACGACGACGCCCGTACGAGCGAGGGCCTGTTCGTCTACACCGGCTCCGCGGCGCCCGCCGTCGCCGTCGGCGACTCGGTGCTGGTCAGCGGCAAGGTCGCCGAGTACTACCCGGCCGCCGACGCCCAGTCGCTCACCCAGATCACCGCCCCGCTGACCACGGTGCTGTCCTCGGGCAACCCGCTGCCGGACGCGGTCGTCCTCGACGCCGCCTCGGTGCCGGACACCTATGTGCCGACGGCCGGCGGCGGTTCGATCGAGTCCCTCGCCCTCGACCCGGCGGCGTACGCCCTGGATCTGTACGAGTCGCTGGAGGGCTCCCGCGTCACGATGGCCGACACCCGGGTGACCGGCGCGACGACGGCGTACGACGAGGTCTGGGTGACGGTGAAGCCCCGGGAGAACCCGACCCGGCGCGGCGGCACGCTGTACTCCTCCTACGAGGACCAGAACACCGGCCGCCTCAAGGTGATGTCGCTGGACGCCGCGCAGCCCGTCCCGGCCGCCGATGTGGGCGACGTGCTGTCCGGGTCCACCACGGGCGTCGTCGACTACGCGTCGTACGGCGGCTACAACGTGCAGGCCACTCGGCTGGGCACGCTGAAGGACAACGGCCTGAAGCGCGAGGTGACGCGGAAGCAGAAGCGCCAGGAGCTCGCCGTCGCCACGTACAACGTGGAGAACCTCGACGCGAACGACGCGCAGACCAAGTTCGACACGCTCGCCCAGGGCGTGGCGGTCAGCCTCTCGTCCCCGGACATCGTCTCGCTGGAGGAGATCCAGGACGACAACGGTGCGGTGAACGACGGCACCGTGGGCTCCGAGGCGACGCTGAAGCGCTTCACGGACGCGATCGTCGCGGCCGGCGGCCCCCGGTACGCGTGGCGCTACGTGGCCCCCGCCGACGGCAAGGACGGCGGTGAGCCCGGCGGCAACATCCGTAACGTCTTCCTCTTCAACCCCGCCCGGGTCGACTTCGTGGACCGCCCCGGCGGCGACGCGACCACCGCCGTGAAGGCGGTGAAGACGAAGAAGGGTGCCACGCTCTCCGTCTCGCCCGGCCGGATCAACCCCACGAGCACGGCCTGGGACAGCAGCCGCAAGCCGCTGGTGGGCGAGTTCCGCTTCCGTGGTGAGTCGGTGTTCGTCATCGCCAACCACTTCGCGTCCAAGGGCGGCGACCAGTCCCTGCACGGCCGCTACCAGGAACCGGTGCGCAGCTCGGAGACGCAGCGCGTGCGCCAGGCGGCGGAGGTCAACACCTTCGTCACCTCGCTGCTGAAGGCGGACAGGTCGGCCGAGGTCGTCACGCTGGGCGACCTGAACGACTTCGCCTTCTCCCCCACGGTGAAGACGCTGACCAAGGGCAAGGTGCTCAAGCCGCTGATCACGACGCTGCCCGCGGGTGAGCAGTACAGCTATGTCTACGACGGCAACTCGCAGACGCTGGACCACATCCTGACGAGCCCCGCCGTCCGCCGCTTCGACTACGACGTGGTGCACATCAACGCGGAGTTCGCCGACCAGGCGAGCGACCACGACCCGCAGATCGTGCGGATCGACGTGAAGGGCCGGGGCCACCGGCACTGACCCACTCGGGGTGGCGGCCGGCCCCGGCGGGCCGCCGCCCCGGACCCACCGGGCTCAGCGCGGTGCGGGCGAGCCCGCCCGCGCCTGGTGCGGGAGCCGGGCTACGGCCGGATCGAGGGGCTGGTCGGTGAAGAAGCGGGTCACGAGCGCGGCGACGTCCTCGGACCGCTCCAGCACGACCCAGTGGTCGGATTCCGGGAGGGTGAGGAAACGGCTCCCCTCGATCGTCGCGGCGAACTCCCGCTGGAGCTCCGGCGGCGTCACCGTGTCGTGCTCCCCGGCGAAGACCAGGGCCGGTACGCCGGACAGTCCGCCGGAGAAGTCCGGCGGGTCCCCCAGCGCCCGCCTCAGCGAGTCGGCGGCGTGCGCGGAGTGGGTGAGCGCGTGCAGGAAGGAACGCCGCACATAACGCCGGGCCAACTCCCGCCGGTGCACCGGGCGTTCCGGGTCCAGGCACATCAGCCCGTCGGCGGCCAGCGCCGCGAAGCCCTCCGTGTCCCCGTCGGCCAGCGCCTGCGTCGCCCGGTGCCAGTAGGCCCGCCGGTCCTCACCGATGTGCGTGGGTACGCCTCCGAGTACGAGCCGGGCGATGCGCCCCGGGTCGTGGCGCGCGCAGCCGAAGGCGATGGCCGCGCCGTAGGAGAAGCCGAAGAGGTTGATCCGGGAGGCGCCCAGGTCGTCGATGATCCCGGTGACCGCCGCGCGCAGGACCGGGGCGCTGGGGCCGGGCGGCAGCGGGTCGGCGGAGCCCATGCCGGGCAGGTCGGCGGTCACCACGTCGGCCACCGGGCCCAGATGGTCGTCCATCTGCGGCCAGCCGAACATGCCCTGCAGCGCGCCGCCGATCACCAGGACAGGTTCGGTGGCGGGTGCTCCGCCCGCGGCCGGGTCGCGGGGCAGGAGACGGTAGCCGTAACGCAGTCCGTCCACGGTGAGGGAGCGGATGATCTCCTCGGGCATGATGCTCCTCGCTTCCGGTCAGGCCCTCGTGAGCACGAGCGCCGCGTTGTGGCCGCCGAAGCCGAGCGAGGTCTTGACGGCGCAGTCGAACGCGGCGTGCCGGGCCTCCTTGCTCACCACCTCGACGGGGATCGTGGGGTCGGGGGCGTCGAGGTTTCCGGTCGGCGGGACGAGCTGGTGCTGGAGCGCCAGGACGGTCAGGGCCGTCTCGATGCCGCCGGCGGCGCCCAGGGTGTGTCCGGTCATGGCCTTCGTCGAGGTGACGAGGGGGTGTTCGCCGAGGACGCGGCGGAGCATGACCGCCTCGATGAGGTCGTTGGCGACGGTCGACGTCCCGTGGGCGTTGACATGACCGATGTCGGAGGCGTCGAGGCCGGCGTCGTCCAGGGCGGTGCGCAGCGCGCGTTCGATGCCGAGGCCGTCGGGGTCGGGCGCGACGGCGGAGTGGGCGTCGCTGGAGGCCCCGTAGCCGGCGACGCGGGCGCGGACGGTGGCGCCGCGGGCGCGGGCGTGCTCGGGGTGCTCCAGGACGAGGAGGCCGGCGCCCTCGCCGACGACGAAGCCGTCGCGGTGCGTGTCGAAGGGACGGCAGGCGGCCCGGGGGTCGTCGCGACGGGTGGAGACGGCCCGCATCCGGCAGGCGCTGGCGATCAGGAGCCGGGAGCGGACGGATTCGGCGCCGCCCGCGACGACGATGTCGCAGGCCCCGGTGCGCAGCATCTGGTGGGCCGTTCCGATGGCCACGGTGCCCGACGAGCACGCGGTGGAGACGGCCTGGCTCGGGCCGTGCACCCCCAGGTCCATGGCGACGCTGCTGGCGGCGCCGTTGACGACGCTCAGCGGGGCGAGCTTCGGGGAGACGCGGTGCGCGCCGCGCTCGGTGAGGGTGGTGTGCTGTTCGTCGTAGAACGGCAGGCCGCCGTGGGCGGAGCCGATGACGACGGCGACCCGTCCGCTGTCCCAGACCGAGGGGTCGAGCCCCGCGTCGGCGACCGCCTCACGGGCGGCGACCACGGCGAGCTGCGAGAAGCGGTCCATCAGCCGCAGCGCGGCGACCCCGAGGGCGGCCTCGGTGTCCAGGGCGTCGACGGTGTACATGAAGTCGCAGGGCAGCCCGTCGAGTTCCGGCAGGTGCGGCACCGAGGGGGCGCCCGCCATGCCGCACACGCCGCGCCAGGCCGCCTCGGCCCCCACGCCGGCGGCGGTGACCAGACCGACCCCGGTGACGGCTGCGGCGAACGGCTCGATGCCCGGCCGGGCGGACCTGCGTGCGAACGGCCCCCGGCCCGTCACGCGCCGGCCCTGGTGCACACGGCCTCGACCAGACGGCCGACGGTGTCGCGCGACGACAGGACGACGTCCTCCAGATCGACGTCCATCCGGTCCTCGATGAGGAGCCGGAGTTCCTCCAGGGCGAGCGAGTCCAGCCGCAGTTGCCGGAGCGGCACCTCGGGCCGGATGGCCTCCGGAGCGGTTCCGAACCTGGTGACGAGCAAGGCGCTGATCTCTTCCGAGGTGCTCATGGGGAAGCTCCTCCGCTCTCGGGACGCGGTGGCGCCGGCCGCGTGGGGGGGTGAGATGGCCATCGGGGACGCCGGCTGCTCGGGAGGGACCCTTTATACGCCTTCGCGGCCGGCGCTCCCGACCCCGTTCCCCCGTGAGGAGGGGGGATGGCCAGGTGTACGAATTCCGCTTCGGCGCAGGGGCGTTCGGCCGCTCCGGGCCGTCGGCACGACGCGCACGGGGCGGGGAGGGAACGGGGGCGCCGGCGGGTCTGCCCGTTCCGCACCGCGAGCCGTACACTCCGCGATCATGACCTTCGAAACGGTGTACGCCGACGCGCCCGCGCCCGACGGGCCCGCCCTCTTCCCGACCATGTCCACCATGCGCGCCATGCGCCGCCTCAAGCCGGACGCCGTCCCGGACGAGACGATCGACCAGCTCATACAGGCCGCCGTCTGGGGGCCGAGCGGCGGCAACATGCAGTGTTACGAGTACGTGGTCGTCACCGACCGCGCGGTAATGGCCGAGCTGGCCCCGCTCTGGAAGCGGTGCGTGGACGCGTACCTCGCGACGACCGGCAAGCACGCGCCGAAGGGCATGGGCGACGCGGCGTACGGGCGGATGGTGGCGGCGATCGAGCACCAGCGCGACCACTTCGCCGACACCCCGGCGCTGATCATCCCCTGCTACAAGTTCCCGGAGGCGGAGTTCGACGAGGAGGGCCTCGGGATCTACGCCGAGTCGCTCGGCCCGGCCGGCCTCGAACACATGACGAACACGCAGACGCGCTTCCAGGCGCTCGCGGAGGGCTCCTGCGTCTATCCGGGCGTCCAGAACGTCCTGCTCGCGGCGCGGGCGCTGGGGCTCGCGGCCAACCTCACCATCTGGCACCTGATGCTGGAGCAGGAGTGGAAGAAGGCCCTCGGGATCCCGTCGGACACGCACACCTTCGCCGCCATTCCGGTGGGATGGCCGCAGGGCAACTTCGGCCCCGTCCGCCGCCGTCCGGTGGCCGACGTGGTCCACCGGAACCGCTGGTAGCGGCACCCGTGCGCCGTCGCCCTCCCCGGAGGGTGACGGCCCCCCGGGCGGTCTGCCCGAGAGTCTCCGCCGCCACCTCAACTCCATTGGAGTGAAAGGCATTTGGACACACGGAGGCGTCATTGTCATGCCCATAGCAGATGGGTAGCCTGTGCGGACTCAGCGGCCCCGGCCACCCCACCCGGCCCGGCGGCCTCTCCCTCCCCCACAGACCTGGAGCAGGTATGCCCCGACGTCCCGCCGACCACACCCGAGGCCGCGCAGCCGTTCTGGCCTCTCTCACCGTCACCGCCCTCGTCGCCACGGGCCATCCGGCCGGCGCCGCGCCCGCCGACGCGGACCCGATGAACCAGGCCTTCGAGCAGGCCGCCGCGGAGTACGGCGTACCGCGCGACCTGCTCGCCGCCGTCGGTTACGGCGAGACGCACCTGGACGGACACGCCGGGCGCCCCAGCCAGGACAACGGCTTCGGGGTGATGCACCTCGTGAGCAACCCCGTCAACCACTCCCTGGAGAAGGCCGCCGAACTGACGGGTGAGTCCACGGCCGACCTGCGCGAGGACACCGAGGCCAACATCCTGGGCGGCGCCGCCGTGCTGCGGAGCCACGCCGACGCCCTCGGCCTGGACCCGGCCGCGCGGGCGGACATCGACGCCTGGTACCCGGCCGTGGCCCGCTACAGCGGGACCGAGGGCTCCGTCGCCGCCCTCTACGCGGACACCGTCTACACCTTCCTCGCCCAGGGGCTGCGGGCGACCGTCACCGGCGGCGAGCAGATCACGGTCACCTCCCGCCCCGTCTCCCCCGAGAAGGGCCCCCTCGCCAAGGCCGACATCACCGCCAAGAGCCAGGACTACCCGGCGGCGCTCTGGGTGGCCGCCAACTCCGCCAACTTCGCCACGGGACGCACGGCGACGGTGGACAAGGTGGTCATCCACGTCACGCAGGGCTCGTACGCCGGAACCATCAGCTGGTTCCAGAACGCGACATCGAAGGTCAGCTCCCACTACGTGGTCCGTTCCTCGGACGGCCAGATCACCCAGATGGTGCGCGACAAGGACACCGCGTACCACGCCAAGAGCGCCAACGCCTCGTCACTCGGCATCGAGCACGAGGGGTTCGTCGACGACCCGTCGTGGTTCACCGACACCATGTACCGCTCCTCGGCGGCGCTGACGTCGTACCTGTGCGACCAGCACGGCATCCCCAAGGACCGGTCGCACATCATCGGGCACAGCGAGGCCCCCGGGAACGACCACACCGACCCGGGCGCCAACTGGAACTGGACCTACTACATGCAGCTCGTCGGCGGCGGCTCCGGCAGCGGCGCGGACGGGCTGAGCTTCACGTCGTACACGGCCCAGAAGACGGGCTCGACGGGCCCCCAGGTGAAGGCCGCCCAGACGCTGCTCAACCAGCAGGGGTACGACGCCGGCACCGAGGACGGCATCTTCGGGGCCAGGACGGAGAGCGCCGTACGGGCGTTCCAGACCGCCCGCGGCCTCGACTCCGACGGAACGGTCGGCCCGCAGACCTGGACCGCGCTGCTCTCCGCCGGCACCACGCCGACGCTGGTGACCGGCGCGTCGGGCGAGCCGGTGAAGCGGCTCCAGCGGGCGCTGACCGCGGCGCTGGGCAGAACGGTCGCCGTCGACGGGGCCTTCGGCGCGAACACGGACAAGGCTGTACGCGACTACCAGAGCACGCGGAAGCTGTCGGTCGACGGCAGCGCGGGCCCGAACACCTGGGCGGCGCTGCAGTCCGGACGCTGACACCCGCCCGCCCCGCGCCCGCCCGGCGCGGGGCGCCCGCGGTGCCGGCCGGCCTGGTGTCCGACGTATTCCACTGGCATTGGAGAGTGCCACTCTCTAACATAGGAAGCAGACAGCACCACTATCTATACCGAAGGTGAGTAGTGCGATGCCGACTCTGCCGTGGGTCACCCCTCAGCCGCCTCCGTCCGAAGGCACGACCGTGGTCATGGCCTCGCGCTTCGAGGTCCGTTCGCTGCGCGACGTACCGCGCTTCTTCCTGAAGTCGATGGCCGCGTGGAAGCAGGTCAGGTCCGCGCCGGGGGCCTTCGGCGCCTCGCTCGTCGCCCAGCCGCTGAAGCGGGTGTTCTTCACCCTCTCGGCCTGGGAGAGCCGCGAAGCGGTCTACGCCTTCGCCGGGACGGAGCCGCACCGCGGCATCATGACCGCGCTCAGGCCCACGATGCTCTCCTCCACCTTCACCTTCTGGGAGGCGCCGGTCGGGGAGCTGCCGATCACCTGGGACGAGGCGAAGCGGCGCATCGAGGAGCAGCGCGGGACCGAAGCCGCCGGGCAGGAGAACGCGACGCCCTGACACCGCTCCGGCCGCCCGTGCGCTCCGGTGCGCACCCGGAAGGCGCGGGTACGCCTTCCCGCGCACCACGCCCCCGGGCGAGTCTGGGCGCTGTCGGCACCCGGCCGACGGGACCCGGAGGGCGGTCGGACATGGCTCGTACGCAGTCGGCATGCGGAGCACCCACGCAGAAGGGCACGCGCTGTCAGCGACTGGCGATGAAGGGCGCCTCCCGGTGCGACCGGCACCGGGGCGACTGGTCGACGTACACCGTCGCCCGGCGCAAGGCGCGGGAGAAGGCGGCCCGTCGGCGCTGAGGAGGGACCGCCGGCAAGCAGGCCGCCTGCTCCCACGGTCGGCGCTCGGGCAGAATGGGCCGATGAGCGCCGACCTCTCCCACGCTCGGGCGCGGGCCCTCAGCCATGTGGCCTCGCTGTCGACGGGGCCGCCCCTGGACCCGTCCCTGCGCGTGACGCTGAACTTCCACCCCGACCGCGTCAACGGTGGCCTCACGGTCCTGGAACGGCTGGCGGAGGACAGGGTGTACGTCTCCCAGTTCGTCACGGGCACCAGCAACGGCGGGCTCACCGCGCACCCGGGCGGTGACCGGTGGCGCTGGGAGAGCCGGATCTTCGGCGGGGCCTACGACGGTGCGAGCGTCCATGAGCGGCCGGTCTACGGTGCGCTGGACTTCCGCGGCTCCCCCTACGGCGCGGCGCCCCGCTTCGGGTCCGCGCACTTCAGGCTGAGCGCCGAGGCGCTTCCCCGTGCCACGTTCTGCTACCCGGACAGCTTCCTGGAGCCCACCGACTTCGGTGTGGCGGCGGCCGGGAGCCAGCTCGTCGCGCTCGCCGAGGCGGACGTACGGGACGCCCTGGACGACTACATCGAGGCACAGGTGCACGGCCCCGTCCGGCTCGACCGTCATGTGGAGGCCCTCGTCCTCGACCCGTGCTTCCAGGGCACGGCGGTGGAGAAGGCCGCCCGCCAGCTGCCCTGCCCCCTGGAATGGCACGCCGGATTCCGGCTGGCCACCGAGGAGTTGAGGCGCCATCCGGAGTACCGGGGCCCGGAGTACGTGGAGTTGGGCGCCGCGCTCGCGGTCGGCGGGTCCCTCGACGCGCGGATCATCGGGGAGGCGGCCCTGACGGGGCGCCACGATCCGCAGGACCTCAAGCGGGTCTGGCACTGCCTGGCACGCTTCGGACGCTGAGCGGTCCGCCGTCCGGCCGTACGACGCGGTGGTCCCGCATCCCCACGCGGGATGCGGGACCACCTCGGGCGGGCCGTTCAGCGGGTCACTTCAGGCCGAAGGCCCTGATGATCTCCTGGTCGACGGCGAGACCGCCGGGGCCCTCGGCGTGCGCCTTGAGCGAGACGGAGGTGGCTCCCTTGCCCGGCGTCCTGAACCCGGCGGTCCAGGAACCGTTCGGCCCCTTGCTCAGCTCGGCCGCGCTCCAGCTCTTCCCGTCGTCGTAACTGACCGACAGCGAGGCCTTCTTCGCCTTCACCGCACCGTCCAGCCACTCCTGCGTACCGGAGGACAGGCCGACCTCGGTCCAGCGGCCGGCCTTGACGTCACCCGCGAGGTCGGTGTCGACGTCGAAGTCCAGCTGGAGCATCGGGATGTCCTCCCGGCCCGGGCCGCCCTCGTCGAGCGCCCCCGACTCGAACTCCCACGAGCTGTGCGTGCGCGTGGAGGTCTTCCAGGTGTCCGCGTCCCTGGCGGAGTCGATGACCAGCCGGTACGGCAGCGTGTCGGCGGACAGGTCTCCCACGTAGCCGGCGCGGCCGGCACCCTTCGTGAGCAGGGTGTCGCCCTGGTAGAAGGCGTACGAGGTCGTGTCGTACTCGTCCATGGGCATCGAACCGGAGTGTCCGGCACCGGCGTCCGTCCACGGGGTGATGTTGAACTGCAGGTCGTTGGACGCGGTGCGGAACGGACCCCAGTACCCGGTGCCGAGGCGGGGGCGGGTGACCGGGGCGAACCACTCGGCGCGGTAGGTGCGGCCCGCCGTGTAGTCCAGCTCGCCGCTGCGCATCTCGGCGGCGGTGTCGGTGGCGTCGGCGTTCAGCACCGAGTGGTTCTCGTACCAGAAGGAGTCGCCGGGCAGCGGGTTGACCCACTCGGTGCGGGTGCCGGGGAACTTCTCGTACTCCTCGAAGCCGAAGCCCGGCCCGTAGTCCGGGATGTCGTAGCGGTATCCGCCGCCGAGTGTCGCCTTGTGGCCGTAGAAGGTGTTCTCCACCTTCGCGAGCTGACGGGCCGCCGGGGCGAAGGCCAGCGAGCGGTCCGGGACGGCGCCGTCATGACGGTCCACCAGGTCGTAGACGTACGAGGCGTACTTCTTCTGGTCGACGGAGAGCTTCTTGCCGCGCTGCGCCGCCTTGATCAGGGTCTGTCCCGCGAGCTTCTGCACGGATGCGACGGGGATCGTGGTCTGCTCGCCGTACGGCGCGTAGCTCTCCATCGCCACCCCACGGCCGTCGTTGACGACGAAGAGCGCCTTGGCGCCCGCCGCGAGTGCGTTGGCCAGCCGGTCGGCGGGCGGGACCGCGTCGCTCCGGGTGACGACGACGGCCTTGCCCTTGACGCCGCGGCCCTCGTAGTCGGCCGTACCGCCGTTGCCCGCGAAGACACCGGTGAGCTTCCGCTCGCTGTCCTCGGCGACGGCCGAGCCGTTCTGCACCGTGACGGGGACGTCGTGGCCGTCGGCCGTCAGGTCGATCAGCTCCTCGCTCTGGCGCCAGCGGGTGAGGAAGCTGAAGCTGCCCTGGGTGACCTTCTTCGTGGGGCTCGCCCACAGCTGGTCGTAGGTCAGCGGGATCTGGAAGGCGTCGCGCTGGACGGTGCCGTCCGGGGCGGTGCGCGCCATGTCGTAGCGCAGTTGCCTGGTCTCGGTCTCCTTGGGCGTGCGCACACTGACCTTGCGGGCCTTCGACGCGTCCAGGGTGACCGTGGTGGCCTTGTCCAGGATGGTCTCGGGGGCCGCGAGGAAGGCGACGGCCTTGGAGTCCGCACGGTCGCCGTCGATGTCGGCGGCGGACCAGGCGGTGTAGTTGCCCGGGGGCAGCCGCAGGGTGGTGTCACCCGGGACGGCGACGACGCCCAGGTTCGGGTCTCCGAGTTCAGCGATGACGACAATGCCGTCCATCGGCTCGCCGGACCGGTCGCGGAGCTGGAGCGTCAGGTCGTAGAGCTCCTGCTCCTTGTTCAGGGCGAAGCCGGTGTGCGCGACGGTCGCGCCGGTCCCGTCCACGGCGACGACCTGCCCGGAGAACTGGGTGGCGTTCGGGACCTGGGACGGGTCCAGCGACAGCACCACCTCGGCGGTGGAGCCGGCCGGGACCGTCAGCGTGGACGCGGAGAGCGTGTACGCCTTCGAGTCCGTGTCGGTGGCCAGGCTCAGGGTGACGTCCCGCGTCCCGGTGTTGCGGTAGGTGATCGTACGCTCGGCGACCGGGTCGGACGCGGAGTGCGGCCAGTCGTACGAGGCGACCTCGACGGAGCCGGTGGCCTCGATCGTCGTGTCGACGGCCGCCTTCACGTCGAGACGGCCGGTGCCCTGTTCGTACGGCGAGTGGTCGGCCAGCTCCTTGGAGGAGCTCATCAGCGCGTCCTTGATGCGCTGGCCGGACCAGTCGGGGTGACGCTGCTTCAGGATGGCCGCGGCGCCGGCGACGTGCGGGGTGGCCATCGACGTACCGGACATCGACTGGTACATGCCCTCGATGCCGGGCACCGACTGGGAGGCGGCGGCGTTGATGTCGACACCCGGGGCGGACAGGTCCGGCTTCAGGCCGTAGGACCGGACGAGCGGGCCCATCGAGGAGAAGTCGGCGCGGTTGTCGCTCTTGTCGACGGCGGCGACGGTGAGCGCCTTGGCCGCCGAGCCGGGCGACCCGATCGTGCCCGCGCCGTAGGAGTTGCCCGCGGCGATCACGAAGAGCGGTCCGCCGTCGGCGGAGAGCGCGTCGACGGCCTGGGACATCGGGTCGGTGCCGTCGTCCGGGATGCTGGAGCCGAGGCTCATGGAGACGACGTCGGCGCCTTCGGCCTTCGCCCACTCCATGGCCTCGATGATGCCGGAGTCGGCGCCGGAGCCCTCGTCGCTGAGGACCTTGCCGACGATCAGGTCGGCGGCGGGGGCGACGCCCTTGTTGAGGCCGTCCGACGCCGCGCCCGAGCCCGCGATGGTGGAGGCGACGTGCGTGCCGTGGCCGTTCCGGTCGACGACCTCCTCACCGGGGACGAAGCTCTTCGACTGCGTGACGCGGTCCTTGACGTCCGGGTGCGTCGCGTCGATGCCCGTGTCCAGGACGGCGACCGTGGTGCCCTTGCCGTCGTAGCCCTCGGCCCAGGCCTGCGGGGCGTTGACCTGCGGCACGGAGTCCTTGAGTGCCACCTCGGCCTTGCCGTCGAGCCACAGCGCGGCGATGCCCTTGTCCAGCGAACGGCTCTTCCGCGTACGGGAGATGTCGCTCCAGAACGCGCGGGCGTCGTCCTTGTCGGTCTTCAGCGCCGCACCGTTCACCGACTCCAGCCGGCGCACCGCCTCGCTGCCGCGTGGGGCGGCGGGAAGCGAACGCGCCGTGCCCGCAGGGTAGGTGGCGATCAGCGGGATGCCACCGGAGCGCGCGTCGTCGTAGCCCATCTCGACCAGCGTCGAGATGTCGAACAGCCGGCGGTCGAGCTTCCGGGCCGCGATGAGGGTGCTCGCCTCGTCGGGGATGACGAAGATGTCTCCCCCGGCCTGCTGCACGTGCACGCCGCCCTCCGCGCCGTCGGGGCGGTCGACGGTGACGGTGTCCTGGTTGCCGGTGCCGTCCGAGTAGTGGACGACGTCGCCGGTGATCAGCGTGATGTCGTAGTCGCGGGGCGCCTCGGGGGCCCGGCGGTCCGCGGCGGCCGACGGCTTCGGGGCGGCGGCGGTCGCGGAACCCGCCGCGGGGAGCATGACACCGCTCACGAGGGCGACCGAGGTCGCTATGAGCAGAGCCCTGCGTCCCGCACGAGCGGGTCTCGCCCGGCCGGACCCGGAGGAGGGGGAAATTGTCATGCAGCTGATCTACCGGTAAATCCGGGGCCACGGACAGCTTCACCCCTGGCGTGAAACCGCCGTGGCGGCAACCCGCCCGCCGTGAACAGCCGGCGGTGGTCCGGATCAGGCCACCGAGGCCAGT
Organism: Streptomyces sp. NPDC102451; assembly: GCF_044765485.1. NCBI lineage: Bacteria > Bacillati > Actinomycetota > Actinomycetes > Kitasatosporales > Streptomycetaceae > Streptomyces > Streptomyces sp. NPDC102451. The sequence goes on from NZ_JBIWKD010000004.1 coordinate 408,019, forward strand.
CGCGTGCCGCTCTCGTGGTGGATCGGGGTGTGGGCGCCCTTCAGGGGCAGGCCGCTGCCGCCGCGCCGCTCCGCGACGATCTCCGCCGCGATCGACAGGGCCGTCTCCTCCGGGGTACGGGCTCCGAGGTCCAGCCCGATCGGCGAGTGCAGGGCGGCCAGTCGGTGCTCGCTGACACCGGCCTCGCGCAGCCGTTCGTTGCGCTCCAGGTGGGTGCGGCGCGAGCCCATCGCACCGACGTAGGCGACGGGCAGGCGCAACGCCAGTTCCAGCAGCGGGATGTCGAACTTGGCGTCGTGCGTCAGGACGCAGAGCACCGTGCGCGCGTCCACCTCGGTGGTGGCCAGATAACGGTGCGGCCAGTCGACGACGATCTCGTCGGCGTCCGGGAAGCGGGCCGCCGTGGCGAAGACGGGGCGGGCGTCGCACACGGTGACGCGGTAGCCGAGGAACCGTCCGGCGCGCACCAGGGCGGCGGCGAAGTCGATGGCCCCGAAGACGATCATCCGGGGCGGCGGGACGCTCGATTCGACGAGCAGGGTGACGGGGCTGCCGCAGCGGGAGCCCTCGGCGCCGACGACGATCTCGCCGGTACGGCCGGCGTCGAGCATCGCGCGCGCCTCGGCGGCGACGGTGCGGTCCAGCTCGGGGTGTCCGCCGAGCCCGCCGTCGTACGTCCCGTCGGGGTGGACCAGCAGGGGGCGGCCGAGCAGGGTGTCCGGCCCTTCGGTGACACGGGCGACCGCCGCCGCCCGGCCCTCGGCCGCGGCGGCGAACGCGGCGGCGTACACCGGGCGCGCGGGGTCGTCCGCGCGCACCGGTGTCACCAGGATGTCGATGACGCCGCCGCAGGTCAGGCCGACCGCGAAGGCGTCGTCGTCGCTGTAGCCGAAGCGCTCGCGCACGGGGGTGCCGTCCTCGATCGCCTGTCGGCACAGCTCGTACACCGCGCCCTCCACACATCCGCCGGAGACCGATCCGACGGCCGTTCCCTCGCTGTCCACGGCGAGGGCGGCGCCCGGCTGCCGGGGCGCGCTGCCGCCGACGGCCACCACGGTGGCCACGGCGAACACGCGTCCCTGCCCGACCCACCGGTGGAGCTCCTCGGCGATGTCCAGCATGGCGTGTCTCCTTCTGACTGAGGTGCAAAGGGGGCGGCGTGGCGTCAGCTGACGCCCAGCCAGCTCTCGATGGGGTGCAGGGCGAAGTACACGAGGAAGACCAGCGTCAGGACCCACATGAAGACACCGACCTCGCGGGCCCTGCCCTGGGCGAGCTTGATGGCGGAGTACGAGATGACGCCCGCGGCGACACCGGTGGTGATGGTGTACGTGAACGGCATCAGGACCACGGTGAGGAAGACCGGTACGGCCACGGAGCGGTCGCTCCAGTCCACGTGCCGGGCGTTCTGCATCATCATGGCGCCGATGACGACCAGGGCGGCGGAGGCCACCTCGGCGGGCACGATCGCCGTGAGCGGGGTGAAGAAGAGGCAGGCCGCGAAGAACAGTCCGGTGACGACGGAGGCGAGCCCGGTGCGGGCGCCCTCACCTACCCCGGTCGCCGACTCGACGAACACGGTCTGTCCGGAGCCGCCGGCGACACCGCCGATCGCACCGCCCGCGCCGTCGATGAACAGGGCCTTCGACAGGCCCGGCATCCGGCCCTTGTCGTCCGCGAGCTTCGCCTCCGTACCGACGCCGATGATGGTGGCCATCGCGTCGAAGAAGCCGGCCAGGACGAGCGTGAACACGATCATGCCGACCGTCATCACGCCGACGTCGCCCCAGCCGCCGAACTCGACGTCCCCGAAGAGCGAGAAGTCCGGTGAGGAGACCGCGCTGCCGCTCAGCTCGGGCGGGCCGCTGCTCCACGCCTTGGGGTCGATGTCGCCGACTGCGTTGACGAGGATCGCGGCCAGGGTACCGACGACGATGCCGATCAGGATCGCGCCGGGCACGTTGCGCGCCTGGAGCATGAAGATCAGGAGCAGGGTCACGGCGAAGATGAGGACCGGCCAGCCGGCCAGCTCACCCGCCGGGCCCAGGGAGAGGGGCGTCGCCGTCCCCTTGTGGACGAAGCCGGCCTTGAAGAGGCCGATGAGGGCGATGAAGAGGCCGATCCCGATGGTGATGCCGTGTTTCAGCGCCAGCGGGATGGCGTTCATGATCATCTCGCGGAGTCCGGTGACCACCAGGAGGCAGATCACCAGCCCGTAGATCACACACATGCCCATGGCCTGCGGCCAGGTCATGGCCGGTGCGACCTGCGAGGCGAGCACACCGGAGACGCTGAGCCCCGCGGCGAGCGCGAGGGGCACCTTGCCGATGAAGCCCATCAGCAGGGTGGTGGCCGCCGCCGCGAGCGCGGTGGCGGTGATCAGGCCCGGCTGGCCGAGCAGCTGGCCGTCGACGTCCTTGCCGCCGAGGATGAGCGGGTTGAGCAGGAGGATGTACGCCATGGCCATGAAGGTCGTGACGCCGCCGCGCACTTCGCGCGCGACGGTCGATCCTCGTTCGGATATGTGGAAGTACCGGTCGAGCCAGGACCGTCCGGCGGGGACGCGCGAGCCGGGGCCCGCGTCCTCCGCGCTCGTCCTGGGTTCCACGGACTGCTGGGTCATGTTGCCTGACTCCCAAGGTTCACAGGGGCACCCGCGTGGAGCTCTGGAGACTGCGGGATTTGGGATGACTGCGAGGCGCACGACCCGGGGGACGGCCCGAGGCGAACTCTTCGTGCAGATGGAGCGGTTGTGCGATGACTCCGGGCGGTGCGGGGCGCGGGGAAGTGTGACGTTCACGGCAGGCACGCACCGCCCGGAGGGTATTGAGGGCCCGTCAGGTACCTGTGATGTGCTCGGGGCGCACCGGTGTCCTGTTGAGCTCCAGGCCCGTCGCGTTCCGGATCGCCGCGAGGACGGCCGGGGTGGACGACAGGGTGGGGGCCTCGCCGATGCCGCGCAGCCCGTACGGGGCGTGGTCGTCGGCGAGTTCGAGCACGTCGACCGGGATGGTCGGCGTGTCGAGGATGGTGGGGATGAGGTAGTCGGTGAAGGACGGGTTGCGCACCTTCGCCGTCTTCGGGTCGACGATGATCTCCTCCATGACGGCGACACCCAGCCCCTGGGTGGTGCCGCCCTGGATCTGGCCCACGACCGACAGCGGGTTGAGCGCCTTGCCGACGTCCTGGGCGCACGCGAGCTCGATGACCTTGACCAGGCCGAGTTCGGTGTCGACCTCGACGACCGCGCGGTGCGCGGCGAAGGAGTACTGCACGTGGCCGTTGCCCTGGCCGGTGCGCAGGTCGAAGGCTTCGGTGGGCCGGTGGCGCCACTCCAGCTCGACGTCGACCGCCTCGCCCTCCAGCACATCGGCCAGTGAGGCGAGCGCCTCCCCGCCGTCGGTGACGACCTTGCCGCCCTCCAGGAGGAGTTCGGCGGTGGCCCACGCGGGGTGGTAGGTGCCGAACTTGCGGCGGCCGATCTCCAGGACCTGCTCCCGGACGGCCTCGCAGGAGTTCTTCACGGCGCCCCCGGTGACGTACGTCTGCCGGGAGGCTGAGGTGGAGCCCGCGGAGCCGACCTGGGTGTCCGCCGGGTGGATGGTGACCTGGTTGACGCCCAGTTCGGTACGGGCGATCTGGGCGTGGGCGGTGACGCCGCCCTGTCCTACCTCGGCCATCGCGGTGTGCACGGTGGCCACCGGTTCGCCGTTGATGACCTCCATCCGCACCCGGGCGGTGGAGTAGTCGTCGAACCCTTCGGAGAAGCCGACGTTCTTCAGCCCGACGGCGTACCCGACGCCGCGCACCACGCCTTCGCCGTGGGTGGTGTTGGACAGCCCGCCGGGCAGCGCGCGTACGTCGACGGAGCTGCCCTCCGCGTCGGCCGAGAGCCACTGCTGCTCGGGCGGCAGGGGCCGGGCCTTGACGCGGCGCAGCAGTTCGGCCACGGGGGCCGGCGAGTCGACGGGCTGCCCGGTGGGGAGCAGGGTGCCCTGCTCCATGGCGTTCAGCTGCCGCAGTTCCACCGGGTCCATGTCCAGGGCGGCGGCCAGCTTGTCCATCTGCGCCTCGTAGGCGAAGCATGCCTGGACCGCGCCGAAGCCGCGCATGGCGCCGCAGGGCGGGTTGTTGGAGTAGAGCGCGATCGCCTCGATGTCGACGTCCTCGACGACGTACGGTCCGACCGCGAGCGAGGAGGCGTTGCCGACGACGGCCGGGGACGCGGAGGCGTAGGCGCCGCCGTCCAGCACGATCCGGCACTTCATGTGGGTGAGCTTGCCGTCCTTGGTGGCCCCGTGCTCGTAGTGGAGCTTGGCGGGGTGCCGGTGGACGTGCCCGAAGAAGGACTCGAAGCGGTTGTAGACCATCTTGACGGGCTTGCCGGTGCGCAGTGCGAGCAGGCAGGCGTGGATCTGCATCGACAGGTCCTCGCGCCCGCCGAAGGCGCCGCCGACGCCGGAGAGCGTCATGCGGACCTTGTCCTCGGGGAGGCCGAGGACGGGGGCGATCTGGCGGAGGTCGGAGTGCAGCCACTGGGTGGCGACGTACAGCTCGACACCGCCGTCCTCGGACGGCACGGCGAGTCCTGACTCGGGGCCGAGGAAGGCCTGGTCCTGCATCCCGAAGACGTAGTCGCCGGTGACGATCACGTCGGCCCGGGCGGCGGCCGCGTCCGCGTCGCCGCGGACGATGGGCTGGCGGTGGACGATGTTGGGGTGCGGGACGTGGCCGATGTGGTGGTCGGTGCGGCCTTCGTGGATCAGGATCGCGTCGGGGGCGGTCGCGGACGCCTCGTCCGTGACGACGGGCAGTTCGGCGTAGTCGATGCGGATCTTGGCGGCGGCGCGGCGCGCGGTCTCGGGGTGGTCGGCGGCGACGAGCGCCACGGGTTCGCCGTGGTGGCGGACCTTGCCGTGGGCGAGGACGGGGGTGTCCTGGATCTCCAGCCCGTAGTTCTTCATCTCGGCGGGCAGGTCGTCGTAGGTCAGGACGGCGTACACACCGGGGGTGGCGAGGGCCTCGCCGATGTCGATGGAGCGGATCTCGGCGTGCGCGACGGTGGAGCGGAGCGTGTGGCCCCACAGCATGTCCTCGTGCCACATGTCCGAGGAGTACGCGAACTCGCCGGTGACCTTGAGGGTGCCGTCGGGGCGCAGGGTGGACTCGCCGATGCCGCCCCGGGTCTGCGAGCCCTGGGTGATCTTGGTGGGGGTGCCGGCCGGTACGGACGCGGCTCGTGGGTGCAGCGCCATGGCTATCGGACCGCCTCTTCCTGACGGGCGGCCGCGAGACGGACCGCGTCGAGGATCTTCTCGTAACCGGTGCAGCGGCAGAGGTTGCCGGAGAGGGCCTCGCGGATGTCCTGGTCGGACGGGGAGGGCTGTGTCTCCAGCAGTTCGTCGGCGGCGACCAGCAGGCCGGGGGTGCAGAAGCCGCACTGCACGGCGCCCGCGTCGATGAACGCCTGCTGGACCGGGGAGAGTTCGGCGGCCTCGGCGCTCTGCCCGTCGGTGGGCCTGGCCTGCCACCGCTGGGCGGCGTCGAGCGAGGTGCCGCAGGTGCCGGCGGCGCAGCCGGTGCCGGGGTGGGCGTCGTCGCGGTGCCGGGCGTAGTCCGCCAGGCCCTCGACGGTGACGACCTCGCGGCCCTCGGCCTGGCCCGCCGCGACGAGGCAGGAGCAGACCGGCACCCCGTCGAGGCGGACCGTGCAGGAGCCGCATTCGCCCTGCTCACAGGCGTTCTTGGAGCCGGGCAGGCCCATGCGCTCGCGCAGGACGTACAGGAGGGACTCGCCCTCCCAGACATCGTCGGCCTCCTGCTTGCGGCCGTTGACCGTGAAATTCACTCGCATGGTTAAGCAGCTCCTTCGAGGGTGCGTCCCGCTCCGCGGTACTGCTCCCAGGTCCAGCCCAGCGTGCGGCGGGCCATGATGCCGACGGCGTGCCTGCGGTAGGCGGCGGTGCCCCGTACGTCGTCGATGGGGTTGCAGGCCCCGGCGGCGAGCTGGGCGAACTGCTTGGCCACGGACGGTGTGATGATCTTTCCGCTCTCCCAGAAGCCGCCCTCCTCCAGCGCGGCGTTCAGGAACTCCTCGGCCTCCTTCGCCCTGACCGGGGTCGGGGCGGCGGAGCCGATGCCGGTGCGCACGGTGCGGGTCTCCGGGTGGAGGGCGAGGCCGAAGGCGCAGACGGCGATGACCATCGCGTTGCGGGTGCCGACCTTGGAGTACTGCTGCGGGCCGTCGGCCTTCTTGATGTGCACGGCCCTGATCAGTTCGTCCGGGGCGAGGGCGTTGCGCTTCACGCCGGTGTAGAAGTCGTCGATCGGGATCATCCGTGTCCCCCGTACGGACGCGGCCTCGACCTCGGCGCCCGCGGCGAGCAGCGCCGGGTGGGCGTCCCCGGCGGGCGAGGCGGTGCCCAGATTGCCCCCGACGCCGCCGCGGTTACGGATCTGCGGCGAGGCGACGGTGTGCGAGGCGAGGGCGAGACCGGGCAGCTCGGCCCGCAGGTGCTCCATGACGGCGCTGTACGGCACGGAGGCGCCGAGGCGCACGGCGTCAGGGCCCACCTGCCACTCGGACAGCTCACCGAGGCGGTTGAGGTCCATGAGGTACTCGGGCCGGCGGTGGTCGAAGTTGATCTCGACCATCACGTCGGTCCCACCAGCGATGGGCACAGCCGTCGGGTGCTCGGCCTTGGCGGCGAGCGCTTCCTCCCAGCTGGCGGGGCGAAGGAAGTCCATGAGTGGCTCTCTTCTTCTCGATCGGGTCGTTCGGCTGGGGCAGGGGACGGCCGGCCCTGGACGGGTCGTTCATGAGTTGTTCACGCAGTGTGTGACCCAGTACACAAGCCTTGCTCCACTCGGTGCAGTCACCGAAACCATGAAGGAATTGGCTGGTCCCCGTCCCTGTCTTGTAGATTCGAACGAATGGCGGGCACCGGTAACCTCACCGCAACTCACAGGTGACCCCCGCCCTCCCCCGCACCCACGAAGAGATCGGCGGCAATCGACGATGCGGCTGCGCGCACTGCTGGACACCGAGGCGCTGGGCCTCCGGCTGCTCGGCGGCGAGGACGAGCTGGACCGTTCGGTCCGGGGCGTCATGACGACCGACCTGCGCGACCCCAGCCGCTATCTCTCGGGCGGCGAGCTGGTCCTCACGGGTCTGGCGTGGCGCCGGGACGCGTCGGACACGGAGCCGTTCGTACGGATCCTGGCGAGCGCGGGCGTGGCCGGTCTGGCCGCGGGCGAGGCGGAGCTCGGGGCCGTTCCCGACGATCTGGTCGCGGCGTGCCTGCGGCACCGGCTCCCGCTCTTCGCGGTCGACGAGACGGTGGCATTCGCAACGATCACCGAGCACGTGGTGCGCCAGGTCTCCGGCGAGCGGGCCGGTGACCTCGCCGCGGTCGTCGACCGCCACCGCAGGCTCATGACCTCGGGCCCGGCCGGCGGCGGACCCGAGGTGGTCCTGGACCTGCTCACCTCCGACCTGGATCTGCGCGCCTGGGTCCTGTCCCCGACGGGCCGGCAGATCGCCGGGGCGGGCGAGCCCCTGTCCGCGCGCACCGGCGCGGAGCTGGCGGGCCGCCACCTCGCGGCGACCCGCACCGGCCGCCCGGGACCGCACCGGGCGGAGGTGGACGGCACGGCCTATTCGCTGTTCCCGATCAGGAACACCGGCCGGGGAGCCCTGCCCGCCCCGTCCCGCGATGTGCGCGAGTCCGTGCTCTCCGAGTGGCTGCTGGCCGTGGCGGCGGACGCCGGCGACTGGCCGGCCGCCCGGCTGGACCTGCTCCAGGGCGTCACCCAGCTGATCGCCGTCGAACGCGACCGCCGCGACGCCGCCCGCGCGGTACGCCGCCGGCTCGCCCAGGAGGTCCTGGAGCTGGTCCAGACGGGCGCGGCCCCGGCCGAGATCGCGGCCAGGCTGCGGGTGGCCGCCCCGGTCCTGCTGCCGGGTGTCGGCACGGCGCCGCACTGGCAGGTCGTGGTGGCCCGGGTCGAGTGGTCCGCGGAGGGTACGGACCTTGCGGGCGGCCAGGCCGCCCAGGCCCTGCTGGAGGAGATCCTGGTCGACCCCGCGGTGGCGGGCCCCGACTCGGCCGACCGGATCGCCGTGGCGCACACGGGCGAGGAGGCCATCGCCCTCGTACCGCTGACCGCTCTGCCCTCGCCCGGTGCCGACGAGGCGGAGGCGTCCGGGGAATCCGGCACCGCGGAACCGCGGGACACCGCGCTGCACGCGGACGCGCTGCTCGACAGCGTCCGCGCGCCGCTCTCCGCCGGCCTCGCGGACGACGGCCGCCTGACACTGGGTGTCAGCGCCGCCGTCCACTCCGCGGAGGGACTGCGCGGTGCGCTGGAGGAGGCCCGGCACGCCCGCCGGGTCGCCGCGGCCCGGCCGGGCCCGGTCTGTGCGGCGGGACACCACGAGCTCGCCTCGCACGTCCTGCTGCTGCCTTTCGTCCCGGACGACGTCCGCCGCGCCTTCACCGCCCGGCTCCTGGACCCCCTGCGCGACTACGACCGGCGGCACCGCGCGGAGCTGATCGAGACGCTGGAGGCCTTCCTGGACTGCGACGGGTCCTGGACCCGCTGCGCGGCCCGGCTGCACCTGCACGTCAACACGCTGCGCTATCGCGTCGGACGTATCGAGCAGTTGACGGGACGTGACCTTTCGCGGCTCGAGGACAAGCTCGACTTCTTCCTCGCCCTGCGTATGAGCTGACTTCCCGGGCGTCTCACGGCCCTCCCGGGCTCCAGGTGATTGTGAAATCTTTCACCTGACATTGATCCCACCCCTTGGCCCGGCGTGCCATTCCGTGCTGAGATGCGCGCAGACCCTGGCCGACCGGCGCCTGCCGGCCGGCCTCCACAGCTCGATGGCGCGCTCGGGGAGGGCAATGTGGCGCATACCGCCATGTCTGGTTCCGGAACGACAGCAGATGACGATCCGCCGCTCCAGACCGCGGTATGGCGGCTGCGCTCACGGGCCTGCTGGACGGACGCGGCCGCGCTGCTCGAACCCCGGGCGGCCACCGACCACGCGGCCGCTCTCCAGCGGACCTCGCTGCTGACCGAGCGGTGCCTCTACACGGGCGCCGGCTGGACCGACGCCGAGGACGCGCTGCGCTCCGCGGAGGCGCTCGCCCAGAAGGACTCCGAGCGCGGGGCGGCCGCCTGCGAGCGCGGCTACCTCGCGTACGCCTCGACCCTGCTCGGGGCACGCGACCGGGCCGACGAGGCCAGCGTGGCGCTCAGCAGGGCCGCGGCGCTGCTCTCCCCCGCCGCCCCCGGCCGCCCGCTGCTGGACTTCCGCCGGGGCCTGATCGCCCAGAACATCGCCGACTCCCCCCAGTCCGCCCGCGCCGCCTACCGCAGGGCGCACGCCGGTGCCACGGCCCGGGGTGACGAGCTGCTGCTCTCCTTCACCTGGCGGCACCTCGCCTCGCTCGCCCTGGGCGAGGGCGAGCTGGCCGAGGCGCGGCACGGCTTCGCGGAGTCGCTGCGGATAAGGGAGGAGCTGGGCTATCTCGTGGGTACGGCCCCGGCGCTCATCTCGCTCGCGGACGCCGAGCCGGAGCCCGAGGCGGCGGCCCGGCTGCGCGCCGAGGCGGGCCGGCTGTTCCGGCTGCTGGGCGGCGTACCGACCTGGCTCGCGCCCCGGCTGGAGCCGCCGGCCCCGGAGACCGTCGAGGCGAACTGAGACCGTCGAGGCGAACTGAGACCGCGGGGCCCGCCCGGCCCGGGCGGGCCCCGCGGTCTCAGACCTCCGCGCCGTTGAAGTGCTCCCGTACGAGGGACTGCACCACCGTGAGGTCCCGGGCGACGAGCGCGTCCAGCAGCGCGGTGTGCTCCGAGGCGTCGGCGAGCAGGTCGGCCCGGCGGCCGGCGGGGCTGTTGACCAGCGGCCACTGGGACCGGCGGTGGAGGTCGTCGGCGACCGCGACGAGCTGCTGGTTTCCCGACAGCGCGAGGACGGCGCCGTGGAAGGCGCGGTCGCTCTCCGCGTACGCCGCCCGGTCGCCGACGGCTGCCGCCGCGACCGTGGCGTCGGCCAGCGGACGCAGCGCGCACCAGCCGGCCGCCGGGACCACGCGGGCGAGCCGCAGCATGACGGGCACCTCGATCAGGGCGCGCACCTCGGCGAGCTCCGCCAGCTCGCGGGGGCCCCGCTCGCTGACCCGGAAGCCGCGGTTGGGCACGACCTCGACGGCGCCCTCGACGGCCAGCTGCTGCATCGCCTCGCGCACCGGGGTCGCGGACACCCCGAAGCGGGCGCCGAGGGCCGGGGCGGAGTAGACCTCGCCGGGCGCCAGCTCCCCGCCGACCAGCGCGGCGCGCAGGGCGTCCAGGATCTGCCCGCGCACCGAGTACCGCTGGACGACGCGGGGCGCGGGCGGCTCGCTGTGGGTGTGTTCGCCGCGCGCCTGCTCGGGCACACGGACGTCCTGCGGGGTGCCCTCGGACGCGTACGGCCGCGCGTCGTCACGCGCTCTGCCCTGCTCCACCGGAACCTCCTCGCACTGGCGGGCCGACTCGCGCGCGCCCGGCCCCCTGTGCACGATAGGCGGAGCGGGCCTCAGTTCAAACACCGGTCGCTTCGGGTAAGGTAAGCCTTACCTGTAAATGATCGTGATTCGGTGGTCCCAGAATGACCGTGCCCGCTCTGCTCGCCGCGACCGCCCCGTCCCCGCTGACGGCGGCGTACACCCGCCTGGCCGAGGTCTTTCCCGGGCTGCGCGCCGAGGTGCTCGCCGACGACGTCGCGGCGCCCTCGGGCAGCGGATGGGTCGGCGCCGCCGAGCTCGCGGCGGGCGGTGCCGCATTGGACGACTTCCTGGCCTGGGACGAGGCACAGGTGCTGCGGGACTACGGCACCCACGCCCGCCCCGACGTGGTGGCGAGCTTCGGACTGCACCGTTACGCCTGGCCCGCCTGCCTGTTGGTGACGCTGCCGTGGTTCACGCACCGCCGGGTGCCGCGGATCCCCGTCACCGATGTCTCCTTCCACCGGGGCGCAGGTCATCTGACCCTGCGCGTCCGCGAGTTCGCCTGCCTGCCCGACGACCCGGCGGCCGGCCTGCCCGGTGCCCGGGTCGTTGCCGACGAGTCGGCGCTGCGGGCCGAGGTCCTCGACGCCGTGGCGCAGCACCTCGAACCGGTGCTGGACGGCTTCCGGCCACGCATGCGGCGCGGGAAGCGGGCCCTGTGGGGCATGGCGACCGACGAGATCGTCGAGGGCCTCTGGTACATCGCCCACCTCCTCGGCGAGGAGAGCCGCGCGATGAAGGAGCTGGAGCTCCTGCTGCCGGGCACCACCAAGCCGTACGTGGGCACGGCCGGCTTCCGTGAACTCACGGGCCCCGGCGGCGAATCGCTCCCGACACGCGACCGGGCGAGCTGCTGCCTCTTCTACACCCTCCGCCCCGAGGACACGTGTGTCACGTGCCCGCGCACCTGCGACGCCGACCGCGTCCGCAAGCTCACGCCGGCCGCCTGAGCCACGCGGGCCGCCTGAACCACGCAGGAGCTCACACCACCCGGGCGAGCGACCGGAATTCGAACTCAACTCCTCTTTCCCGCGTGGGTGTTCGGCTGAATTTCACCCATAGGGGAGCCGCGCGAACCCAATGGCGGCGCCTGGCCCCGAAAGCCGCGGGGAGAGACGTTATTTCCGCCACAATGGCGCCCGAAACGTCCTACGTGACACAAGGGACCGCGCATGAGATTGACCGATATCTCGCTTGACTGGTTGCTTCCGGGCGCCGTACTGCTCGTGGGAGTTCTGGCGGCGGTGACGGTGGTCGCGCGCGGCAAGCGCGCCGCCGAGAAAGCCACGGCCGACGACAGCTGGGAACGCAGCGAGGAACGCCGCAGGCGCAAGGAGGCGCTCTACGCCACCGCCTCGTACGTCCTGCTCTTCTGCTGTGCCGCGGTCGCCGCCGCCCTCTCCTTCCACGGGCTCGTCGGCTTCGGCCGGCAGAACCTCAGCCTCTCCGGAGGGTGGGAGTACCTCGTTCCGTTCGGCCTCGACGGGGCCGCGATGTTCTGTTCGGTGCTCGCCGTGCGCGAAGCCAGCCACGGTGACGCCGCGTTGGGCTCCAGGCTGCTGGTGTGGACGTTCGCCTGCGCCGCCGCCTGGTTCAACTGGGTGCACGCCCCGCGTGGCATGGAGCACGCGGGCGCCCCGCACTTCTTCGCGGGGATGTCGCTCTCGGCCGCGGTGCTGTTCGACCGCGCGCTGAAGCAGACCCGCCGGGCGGCACTGCGTGAACAGGGCCTGGTGCCCCGCCCACTGCCGCAGATCCGGATCGTCCGGTGGCTGCGTGCCCCGAGGGAGACCTTCGGCGCCTGGTCGCTGATGCTCCTCGAAGGCGTACGCACCCTGGACGAGGCGGTGGACGACGTCCGCGAGGACCGTCAGGAGAAGGAGCAGAACCGGCAGAGCCGAAGGGACCAGGCCAAGCTGGACCGGGCCCACATCAGGGCCCTGAACCGGCAGAACCGGGTCTGGGGGCGTGGCGGCCGGTCCGGTCGCCAGGTGGTGGACGTCCAGGCCATCGCCCCCGCGTCGGGCGGCGTCCCGGCGGCCGTGGAACCCGCCATGACGGAACCGGGACAGCTGCCCCTTCGCCCCCGGCCGTCCCTCCAAGCCGTGAACGGCACGACCCCCAGGAGCACTTCGGCACAGACCAACAGCGGTGATCCCGCGGCCGTCGACCTCACAGCCGAGGACGACACCCAGGCACTGCCCCGGCTCGATTCGCTGGAGCAGAAACTGAAGGACCTGGAGCAGCAGTTCGGCTGAGCCTCAGGACGTCCCGGCGTTCAGCTCGAACCAGACCACCTTGCCCAGTGCCTGTGTCATGACTCCCCAGGAGTCCGCCAGGCTCTGGACGAGGAGCAGCCCCCTTCCGTGCGTACCGTCGTCGGCGTTCGGTACGTACGGCGCGGGCTCCTGCCCCGTCACGAAGTCGCGTACCTCGACCCGCAGTCGCGCGGGCGCCGAGGTCACCGTGACCACGGCGCCGTTCCTCGTGTGGATGAGGGCGTTCGTCACCAGCTCGCTGAGCAGCAGCTCCGCCACCTCCGTCTCCTCCGGGCGCCTGCGATAGCGCAGGAACTCCCTGAGCGCGGCACGTGTCTCCCCCACGGCCGAGAGGTCGGCGTGCCCGAGTCTGCGGTACAGCCGCACCGGTGGGCTCTCCTGTCGCTTGATCATGTCCCCCGCACGCACCCTGAATCGGCCTCCTTGAATTCCGTTTCATGACGTCATGTCTCGAACACCGTCACGGGATGCATGCCCCACAGGACAGCGGTCACGCGTCATGAGGCGTCAACATATGAACGGGCCGTCACGCAACCCCGGGCGGACGGCCGCCGCGTTACGTTTTCGTACTCACGGTTAACTTCCCAAAAATTCACCCGTGTTGGCGTTGACGGATGGGGTTCTACGCGCGTCATCATGGTGGACATGCGAATCCCCCCACGGATCACCACGCTCGGCGGCGTCGCCGCCCTCCTGTCCGTCCTCTTCGTCGGAGGGCCGGTCACCGCGTCGGCCGCGACGGCTCCCCAGGCCGCGGCGGTCGGCAGCATCTGCTACTCCGCGCTGCCCTCCCAGGCCCACGACACGCTCGATCTGATCGATGCGGGCGGCCCGTTCCCGTACGAGCAGGACGGCACCGTCTTCCAGAACCGTGAAGCGCTGCTGCCCAGCCAGAGCACGGGCTACTACCACGAGTACACGGTCATCACGCCCGGCTCCTCGGACCGCGGGTCCCGCCGGATCGTGACGGGCGAGGAGGCCGAGGAGGACTACTACACCGCGGACCACTACGAGTCCTTCGACCTGGTCGACCACGGCTGCTGAGCCGCACACCCCAGGACCGGTCCGCGCCGTAGCCCCCACCTGCGGCGCGGACCATCGGACCGAGGCCGGAAGGCTCACGCTTGTACGCTCCACGCATGACCGTGACCTATGTGATCGACGGCTCCCGGATCACCGGCCTGGACAGCTTCTGGGATGCGATCGGGGAGGCGGTGAACGGCCCCGGCGGCTACTTCGGCCGTAATCTCGACGCCTTCGCGGACTGCCTCGGCGGTGGGTTCGGTACCCCGGAGGACGGAGCCTTCGTCATCGAGTGGCACGACCACGCGGGTTCGGCCCGCGCGCTGGGCCACGAGGAGACCGCCCGCCGGCTGGAAGCGCTGCTCCCCCGGGTGCACCACACCAACAGGGCGCGCGTCGAGGGGGAGCTGGCCGAGGCCCGGGCGGGCCGCGGTCCGACGCTCTTCGACGTCCTCGTCGGGATCATCACGGAGCGGACCGGACCCGGGACCCTACGGCTGAGCTGAGTCCTCCCGCTGACGGGAGCCCACGCCGGTCTCCTCGCGTACGTGGTGCCGGCCGATGGGAAGCATCAGGGGCTTGCCGGAGACCGGGTCCTCGATGATGCGGCTCCGGAGGCCGAACACCGTCTCGACCGTCTCCTCCGTGAGCACCTCGGCGGGGCTGCCGGCGGCGTGGATGCGTCCCGCCGCGAGGGCGATGAGGTGATCCGCGTACCGGGCCGCCAGGTTGAGGTCGTGCAGGACCATCACGACGGTCGTCCCCCGCGTCCGGTTCAGGTCGGTCAGCAGGTCGAGCACCTCGATCTGATGGCTGGCGTCGAGGAACGTGGTGGGCTCGTCGAGCAGCAGCAGATCGGTCTGCTGAGCCAGGGCCATGGCGATCCAGACCCGTTGGCGCTGGCCGCCGGAGAGCTCGTCCACCGCGCGGTCGGCGAGTTCCGCGGTCCGCGTGGTCTCCAGGGCGGACGCCACGGCGGCGTCGTCCTTCTCGCTCCACCGGGTGAAGACGCCCTGGTGGGGGTGGCGCCCCCGGCCCACCAGGTCGAGCACCGTGATGCCCTCGGGCGCGACGGGTGACTGCGGCAGCAGCCCGAGGGTGCGGGCGAGTTCCTTGGCGGGCATCCGGTGCACCTGCCTGCCGTCCAGGAGCACTTGGCCCTTCCGGGGCGCGAGCAGCCGTGACATCGAGCGCAGCAGTGTCGACTTGCCGCAGGCGTTGGCCCCGACGATGACCGTGACCTCGCCGGGCGGCACGGTCAGGTCGAGGGATTCGACGACCACGCGGTCGCTGTAGCCGAGCGTCAGCCGCTCGGCGGTGAGGGAGTGGGTCGTGGTCATATCGAGCCTCCAGCCCGATGGGTGCGGACAATCAGGTAGACGAGGTAAGGCGCTCCGAGCACGCCGGTGACGACGCCGACCGGGTAGCGGGTGTCGAAGGCGAACTGGCCGGTGAAGTCGGCGACCAGGACCAGGAGCGCGCCGACCAGTCCGGCGGGCACCAGGAGGGAGCCCCCGGCCCCGACGATCCGGGCCGCGATCGGGCCGGACAGGAACGCCACGAAGGCGATGGGCCCGGCGGCGGCCGTGGCGAAGGCGATCAGGCCGACGGCGGCGACGATGACGGTGATCCGGGTGCGCTCGACGCGGACCCCCAGGGCCGAGGCGGTGTCGTCGCCGAGGCGCAGGGCGGACAGGTTACGGCCCTGTGCCAGCAGGACGGGTGTCAGCACGGCGAGCGCGATCACGGCGGGCACGGTCTGGTCCCAGCCCACGCCGTTCAGACTGCCCGTCAGCCAGCGGGTGGCCTCCTGGAGGTCCCACTCGGCAGCGCGGGACAGAACGTACGAGGTGATGCTGTCGAGCATCGCGGAGATCCCGATGCCGATCAGGATGAGGCGGGTGCCGACGACCCCGTCGCGGAAGGCCAGGGTGTAGACGAGCAGGGCGACGACGAGGGCGGCGACGATCGCGAGGACCGACACCTGGGTCTCGCCGAGGGACAGGGTCACGATCGCGAGGGCCGCGGCGGCGCTCGCGCCCGAGCTGATGCCGATGACGTCGGGGCTGGCGAGCGGGTTGCGCAGCATCGTCTGGAAGGTGACACCGGCCATGCCGAAGCTGAACCCGGCCGTCACGGCGAGCACCGCGCGCGGCAGCCGCAGCCGTCCGACGGTGAACGACGCCCCGGGCACCTGTTCCCCGAGGATCACCCTGACCACGTCACGGGGAGGGTAGAAGGTCTGTCCGGCCATCAGCGTCACGGCGAACGCGGCGACGACGAGCACCGCCAGGACCAGCGCGACGAGGCGCCGGCGGGAGGCGTTCCTGACGCGTCCTCGGGTGACCTCGTGGAGGACGGAGGGCCGGGCGACGGCGGGGGCGCTCACAGGGCACGTACTTTCTGACGGCGGACGGTCCAGATGAAGAACGGGGCGCCGATCAGCGCCGTCACGATGCCCACGTCGACCTCCGAGGGCCGCGCCACGATCCGTCCGACGACATCGGCCGCGGTCAGGAGCGCGGCGCCGCTCACCGCGGAGAACGGCAGCAGCCACCGGTGGTCGACGCCGACCATCAGCCGGCACGCGTGGGGGACGACGAGTCCGACGAAGCCGATCGGTCCTGCGGCCGCCGTCGCGGCGCCGCACAGGACGACGGCGCCCACCGCCGCGGTGGCCCGGGCGACCGCGACCCGTTCGCCGAGCCCGGCGGCGAGTTCGTCGCCGAGGGCGAGCGAGTTCAGCGCCCGTGCGGAGAACAGGCAGATCAGCATGCCGGCACCGAGGAACGGCAGCACATGGCCGATGCGTTCGTAGGAGGCACCGCCGACGCCGCCGATCTGCCAGAGCCGGAACGACCCCGAGATGTCGTTGCGGGGCAGCACGACCGCGGTCACCAGCGAGGCGAACGCCGCGGAGGTGGCGGCGCCCGCGAGGGCGAGCTTGAGGGGCGTGGCACCGCCCCTCCCCAGGGAGCCGACGGTGTAGACGAACACGGCGGAGAGCCCCGCGCCGGCCATGGCGACCCAGACGTAACCGGTCGGCGAGGTGAGCCCGAAGAAGGCGACCCCGGTGACCACGGCCAGCGAAGCGCCCATGTTGACGCCGAGGATGCCCGGGTCGGCCAGCGGATTGCGGGTCACCCCCTGCATGACGCCGCCGGCCAGTCCGAGCGCCGCGCCGATCACCACGGCGAGCAGGGTGCGCGGGATCCGCTTGGTGACGGCCGCCTGCTCCAGCGTGCCGTCCGCGCCGCCGAGCGCGCTCCAGACGTCGGACCAGCCGACGGTGCGCGAGCCGACGGCGACCGAGAGCACGGTCACCGCCGCCAGCACGAGCAGGGTGAGCAGCAGCCACAGGATCCGGACACGGGCCGGACGCCGCACCACTGCGGCGTCCGGTGTGTGCCGTGTGTCGAGCGTCGTCACTTGACCTTGTCCGCGGCCTTGGCGAGCTCGGCCACGTAGTCCTCCAGCACCCAGGAGATCGACAGCGGCGTGGGGTTCGCGGCGGTGGCCAGCGGGGCGCTGCCCGGCAGCAGGTAGACCGAACCGCGCTCCACGGCGGGGATCTTCGAGAGCAGCGGGTCCTTCCGCAGCGTCTTGAGCAGCTCGCCCTTGTCGTCGCCGTAGCCGGTGATGATGTCGACGTCGTCGAACGCGTCGATCTGCTCCGCGCTCTTGGTCAGCGCGAACTTGTCCGTGCCCTTGGACGCCTCGGCGATGCTGCCGGGGATCTTCAGGCCGAGGTCCTCGAAGAAGAGGGTGCGGGTGTCGTGGGACGTGTAGAAGCCGACCTCGCTGACGTCGTTGGGGTCGACGTGCGTCATGAACATCGCCGACTTCCCCTTCAGCTGCGGGTACTTGGCGACGGTCTTCCTGATGTCGCCCTCGACCTCGCCGATCAGCTTCTCGCCCTCCTCGGCGCGGCCGATCGCCTTGCTGTTCATCTGGATGATCTCGCGCCACGGGGTGGCCCACGCGGCCTCCGGGTACGCCACCACGGGGGCGATGTCGCTCAGCGTCGCGTAGTCCTGCTTCGTCAGGCCTGAGTACGAGGCGAGGATGACGTCCGGCTTCGTGTCGGCCACGGCTTCGAAGTCGATGCCGTCGGTCTCGTCGAACAGGACCGGAGTCTTGGCGTCCAGCTCCTTCAGCCTGTCGGCGACCCAGGGCAGGACGCCGTCGCCGTCGTCGTCACCGAAGTTCGCGGCGGCCATGCCGACGGGTACGACGCCGAGGGCCAGCGGCACCTCGTGGTTGGCCCAGTTCACCGTGGCGACGCGCTTGGGCTCGGACGGGATCGTGGTCGTGCCGAGCGCGTGCTCGATCGTCATCGGGAACGCCCCCGAGCCGGCCTTGCCGCTCGTGTCCTTCTCGGACCCGGATTCCCCGCTGCAGGCCGTGAGGCCCACCAGCAGGGCGGCCGCGACGGCGACTGCGCGAAGACGGTGTGGACGCATGGATCCGTACTCCAGTTCAGGATGGGCGGTGCCGCCTCGCACATCCGCGGGGGGCGGTGCACCGGAAGCGCTCAAGACTTAGGTAAGGCTTGGCTTTCCTTTGACCTTATGAAACACACAGGGTTGTCGCAATCGACCGTTTCAGACAACGGTTGTAGCGATTGGGACAGCAAGAACGCGCCACACCTGCGGGCAGCGTCGTGAAGCCCCCGCTCAGCGAGCCCGGAACGCCCCCGGCGTCAGCCCGGTCGTACGGCGGAACGCCGCGCCGAAGGCACTCGCCGAGCGGTATCCGACCTCCTCCGCGACGGCCTCCACCTCCCAGCCCCGGGTGAGGAGTTCGACCGCGTGCTGCGCCCGGACCCCGGCGACCCAGCGCGCGAAACTGGTGCCGGTCTCGGCGTTGAAGGCACGGGTGACCGTGCGGGTGCTCACGCCCAGCTCGGCGGCCCATCGGGACAGCGTCCGCTGGTCGCCGGGGTTCTCGCGCACCGCGTCGGCGATCGGGCGCAGCAGTGGCGACGTCGGGATCTGGACCAGCAGCTCCCGGGGGGACGGAGTGAGCACGTCCAGCACCATCGCCTCCGTGGCCGCCCTGGAGCCCGGGTCGAGTCCGGCGTCGCCGAGCCGCTCCAGCAGCAGGCGCAGCAGCGGGGTGATCTCGACGGCCACGGGGACGTCCGAGAGCGAGGGCGTGGTGGCACGGCCGAAGAAGGTCGCACGGAACCATGTCCCGGCCACCGCGGAACCGGAGTGCGCGGTGTCCGCCGGCATCCACAGGCCGAGGGTCGGGGTGATCGTCCACGCCCGCGCGCCCACCACTGCCATCGAGGCGCCCCGCTCGTTCCAGAGCAGTTCGTCCCAGGGGTGGGCGTGGGCGTTCCAGCTGGTGTCGTGCGCGACGGTCTCTTCGTAGCCGTGGATGACGAACGATGACCGCAGCGCCCCCGGGTCCTGCTCCGGCACGGTGCGGGTCTCCCTGGTCACGGCGCGGCCCCCGGCCCGCCGGTGGCCGGCACCGGGCCGTCACCGGCGGAAGGGGTCAGTCGCATGCCCTCACATTACCGAGGCCGTCGTGCGGTCCCGGCCGCGGCTCCGGTCAGGGCCGCGGGACGTTCCGGAGGTTGGAGCGGGCCAGCTGGAGCATCCTGCCGACCCCGCCGTCCAGGACGATCTTGCTGGCGGAGAGCGCGAAGCCCGTCACCATGTCGGCGCTGATCTTCGGCGGGATGGACAGGGCGTTCGGGTCGGTGACCACGTCGACGAGTGCGGGCCCCTTGTGCTTGAAGGCGTCCTTGAGCGCGCCCTCCAGCTGCTTGGGCTTCTCGACCCGCACCCCGTAGGCCCCGCAGGCCCGCGCGACGGCCGCGAAGTCGGGGTTCTTGTTGGTCGTACCGAACGAGGGCAGCCCCGCGACCAGCATCTCCAGCTCGACCATGCCGAGCGAGGAGTTGTTGAACAGGACGACCTTCACGGGGAGGTTGTACTGGACGAGCGTGAGGAAGTCGCCCATCAGCATGGTGAATCCGCCGTCGCCGGACATCGACACGACCTGCCGGTTCCGGTCGGTGAACTGGGCCCCGATGGCCTGCGGCAGCGCGTTCGCCATCGAGCCGTGGCTGAACGAACCGATGACCCTGCGCTTGCCGTTGGGCGTGAGATAGCGGGCCGCCCACACATTGCACATGCCGGTGTCGACCGTGAACACGGCGTCGTCGTCGGCGAGTTCGTCGAGGACCGAGGCGACGTACTCGGGATGGATCGGGATGTGCTTCTCGACCTTGCGGGTGTACGCCTTGACCACGCCCTCCAGCGCGTCGGCGTGCTTCTTCAGCATCCGGTCGAGGAACTTGCGGTCGGTCTTGACCTTCACACGCGGGGTGAGGGCGCGCAGCGTCTCGCGTACGTCGCCCCAGACGGCCAGGTCGAGCTTGGACCGCCGTCCCAGGTGTTCGGGGCGCACATCGACCTGGACGATCTTCACATCGTCCGGGAGGAACGCGTTGTACGGGAAGTCGGTGCCCAGCAGGATCAGCAGATCGCACTCGTTGGTGGCCTCGTAGGCGGCGCCGTAGCCGAGCAGCCCGCTCATGCCCACGTCGTACGGGTTGTCGTACTGGATCCACTCCTTGCCGCGCAGCGCATGACCGACCGGGGCCTTCACCCGCTCGGCGAACTCCATGACCTCGGCGTGCGCGCCCGCCGTCCCGCTTCCGCAGAACAGCGTCACCCGTTTGGCCTTGTCGATCATTTCGCAGAGCTTGTCGATCTCCTCGTCACCCGGCTTCACGGACGGCCGCGAGGTGACCAGGGCGTGCTCGATCGACTTCTCCGGAGCCGGCTGCGAGGCGATGTCGCCGGGCATGGACACGACGCTGACGCCGCCACGGCCGATGGCGTGCTGGATGGCCGTCTGGAGGAGCCGCGGCATCTGCTGCGGGTTGGAGATCATCTCGTTGTAGTGGCTGCACTCCTGGAAGAGCAGCTCCGGGTGGGTCTCCTGGAAGTAGCCGAGGCCGATCTCGCTCGACGGGATGTGCGAGGCGAGGGCGAGCACCGGGGCCATGGAGCGGTGCGCGTCGTAGAGGCCGTTGATGAGGTGGAGGTTCCCCGGCCCGCACGACCCGGCGCAGGCGGCGAGGGTGCCGGTGATCTGGGCCTCGGCGCCGGCCGCGAACGCGGCGGTCTCCTCGTGCCTGACCTGGACCCACTCGACGGCGGCATTACGCCGGATGGCGTCGACCACGGGGTTGAGGCTGTCGCCGACGACGCCGTACAGCCGCTTGACCCCCGCCCGCACGAGGATGTCGACGAACTGTTCCGACACGTTCTGCTTGGCCATGGGTGCGCACCCTCTCTGCCTCCGGCTGTCCGTGCCTCCATCAACCCACGGCGGGCGCGGTTACGCCTCCCAGACCGCGGCGCTCGTACGGTCGTCGGCGTACCCCTTGGTCCTCAGCTGGGTGTCGGCCAGATAGGCGGGCAGCCCGGGCGGGCCTTCGGCGCTCCAGCGCCGCGCGAGCTCCTCGGCGAGCGCCGGCTCGCCGCGCATCGGTTCGGCCAGGCCGTTCCCGCAGAGCAGCAGCGTGTCCCCGGGGCGGGCGACGGAGGCGCGGAAGCGGAAGGGCTCCGCGGGCGGTGGCGGCGGGTCCTCGGCGTACGGGGACGGGGGCGTGGCGATCTGGAGGTCCATCGTCAGCCGGTCGCCGCCGGGGCTCTGTTCGCCCGCGGCTCCGCCGGTCACGGGGAGCACCGGGTCGAGGTCCTGCCAGGCCCCGTCGCGGAGGCGGAAGAGGCCGCCCGGCCCGGTGCCGAAGAAGACCCGGGTGCGGCACTCCGGGTCGGCGGACAGCAGCAGACAGCGCAGGCCGGCGGTGTACGCGGCCGGTTCGAGGCCGAGCTCGGCGGCGCGGGCCCGCAGCTTGCCGTAGGTGCGGTCGGTGAGGCGGTGCAGCCCCGACTTGAGGTCGCCCCTGCGCCCCGCCCTTATGTCGTCGGAGAGCCGGGCGTGGCTGCGGGCGACGGATCCGCCGATCCAGCGACAGGCGTCGGCGGCGGCGCGATGCGCCTGTTCCGCACCCCGGGCACCGCCGGCCACCGCGACCAGGACCAGGGCTCCGTCGCCGTCGCCGAAGCGGGCGGTGAGCAGGGCGTCGGTGCGGGGTTCACCGCGGAAGCGCGCCGAGTCCCCGCGGACGGAGGCGGCCCGCAGGGTGTACGTCCCGTACCTGGCACCGTCGAGGACCGTGTCGGGGACGAGGTCGGCGAGGTCGTCCGGGCCGGTGGCGGGGAGTGCGGCGGGCTCCGCGTCGTAGGTGGGGGGCCGGTCCCCGATGTGGCCGACTTCCGGGCGCACCGGTGACGCGGGGGCGCCCGGCGCCTCAGGCGCTTCCGGCTGCCCGGGTGCCGGAGGGCCGGCCGGCGCCCGTACCGCGAAGGTCCGCGGCCGGGAGGGCCCCGCGGGGGCCTCCCAGGGGGCGCGCCCGACCGCGACGGTGGGCGGGGGCGCGGGCGGGGGTTCCACTGCGGGGAGCGGGGGCTTCGGCGCGGGGGGCTTCGGCGGCTCGGGGCCGGGCTCCGGGTCGTGGCCCGCTTCCGGCAGGCGCTGGTCGGGCAGCGGCACGACCGTGACCGGGTGGTCCACCTGGCCCGTCTCCGGTCCGGCCACGGCGTCCGCAGCGGAGTCGAAGTGGTCGTCGAGGCTGTCGGCCGCGCTGCTCGGCCCGGTGTCCGGCGCGGCCTCGTCGTACAGCGCGCGCCACCAGTCGTCCTCGTGGGCGGCTGGCTTCTCCCCCTGCTGGCTCATGACCGTATTGTCGACCGCTCGGGGCTCACGAAAACGGGTCATCCGGAAAAGTGGCCCGGAAGTGGCATCCCGGAGGTGACCCGCCGGACGTCCCCACCCCCCACGGGAAGGTCGCCCGGCGGGCCGGTCTCTGCGATCAGCCCACCGCCCGTGGGGGCGGCCGTTGCTGCGGTGGCGCCAGATTGTCAGAGAGACAGGTGCTACGGGGCATGATGGGCCCGGCGGGTTTACGCCGTGGCTGTTTTCCGCCACCGCACACCCCGCCCGACAGGCGCAGGCTTGCGCGAGCAACGATCCGGGGAGGGCCGAGGATGCTGTCAGCGATAGGTCTCGACGAGAGACAGGAAGCGGCCTACCGGGCACTGGTCGCGGCCGGTGCCGCGGAGCTCTCCGACCTCGCACGCCGGCTGGCCCTGCCGGAGGCGGACACCGAGCGCGCGCTGCGCGGGCTGGAGCAGCAGGGGCTCGTGGCCCAGTCGTCGTCGCGGGCGGACCGCTGGGTCGCCGCGCCGCCCGGGGTCGCGCTGGGCGCGCTGCTGACCCAGCAACGCCATGAGCTCGAACAGGCGGAACTGGCGTCCGCGCTGCTCGCCGAGGAGTACCGGGCGGAGGCCGCGGAACCCGCGGTGCACGACCTGGTGGAGGTGGTGACGGGCGCGAGCGCGGTGGCGCACCGGTTCCATCAACTGCAGCTGGGCGCCACGTCCGAGGTCTGCGCGCTGGTCACGGGGAAGCCGATCGCGGTCACCGGCATGGAGAACGAGTCCGAGGAGCGGGCGACGATGCGGGGCGTGTCCTACCGCGTGGTCGTCGAGCGCGACGTGCTGTCGCTGCCGGACGGGATCGTGGAGCTGTCGGCGGCGCTGAGCCGCGACGAGCAGTGCCGGGTGGTCGACCGGGTGCCGACGAAGCTGGTGGTCGCCGACGCCACGCTGGCCATGGTGCCGCTGACCGGCCGGGGGGCCGAGCCCGCCGCCCTGGTGGTCCACGCCAGCGGACTGCTGGAGTCGCTGATGGGCCTCTTCGAGGCGGTGTGGCGGGACGCGATGCCGTTGCGGCTCGGCACGAGCGGCATCAGCGAGGAGAACGGTCCGGGCGCGGATCCGACCGACCTGGAGATCCTCTCGCTGCTGCTGGCCGGTCTGACGGACGCGAGTGTGGCGAAGCAGCTGGACCTGGGGCTGCGCACGGTACAGCGGCGGGTGAAGGGGCTCATGGAGCTCACCGGCGTCACCACCCGGCTGCAGCTCGGCTGGCACGCGTACGAACGCGGCTGGGTGGCCCGCGCCCCACGTTGACCCCTGTCCCGGGTCCCGCGCTGGCGGGCGGGACCCGGCGTAGTCCTGCACGCTGGTCGAATGAGTGTGTGGCAGCTCGTTGCCGTCGGGGCGGTGATGCTGCTCGGCCTGGTCGGCGTACTGGTGCCGGGCGTGCCCGGGCAGGCGATCGTCTGGGCCGCGGTGCTCTGGTGGGCGCTGACGGACCCGACCCCGGTCGCCTGGAGCGTGCTGATCGGCGCGACGTGCCTGCTGCTGCTGAACCAGGCGCTGAAGGCGCTGCTGCCCTCGCGGCGCCCCCGCGAGTCGGGGGCGCCGCGCAGGACGCTGATGGCCGGCGGGATCGCGGCGATCGTCGGCTTCTTCGTGATCCCGGTGGTGGGCGGGGTCCTCGGATACGTGGGCGCGGTCTACGGCGCCGAACGCCTGCGTCTCGGCAGCCGGGCGGCGGGCTGGACCTCACTCAGGTCGGTGATGCGGGCGACGGGGTACTCGGTTCTCGTGGAGCTCTTCTGCTGTCTCCTGGCGGTCGGCGCATGGCTGGGCGCCGTCATCTGGGGCTGAGGACCGCGGGGTGTCCGGGCGGCAGCCGCCCGGACACCCCGGCCTGCCCCGTCAGCGCGTCCGGCCCCGCTTCAGCTCCATGGCCGCCCGGCCCTCCGCGCCCCTGCGCTTCCATTCGCGCAGGGTCTCGGAGCGCAGCCGCGCGTCGGTCTTCGCCGCGATGCGGTGGTTCTCCCGGAGCAGCTTTCGGTAGCTGTCGAGGCGCCGTTCCGGCAGCGACCCGTCCTCGACGGCGCCGAGCACGGCACAGCCCGGCTCGGCCTCGTGGGCGCAGTCGTGAAAGCGGCACTGCCCGGCCAGGTCCTCGATCTCCGAGAAGACCTGGCCGACGCCGGCCTCGGCGTCCCAGAGACCGACCCCCCGCAGCCCGGGGGTGTCGATGAGGACGCCGCCTCCCGGCAGCACGAGGAGGTTGCGCGTGGTGGTGGTGTGGCGGCCCTTGCCGTCCACGTCCCGTGCCGCCCGCACGTCCATCACGTCCTCGCCGAGCAGCGTGTTGGCGAGGGTCGACTTGCCGGCGCCGGAAGTCCCGAGCAGCACGCTCGTACCGCCGCCGACGATCGCGCCGAACACGTCGACACCCTCCCCCGTGGCGGAGCTGACGGGGAGCACCTGCACCCCGGGGGCGATGCGTTCGATGTCCTCGACGAGGTGGGACAGCGTGGTGGCGTCCGGGACGAGGTCGGCCTTGGTGAGCAGCACGAGCGGGTGCGCCTCGTACGCCCCGTGTCCCGTGGAACGGGCCCCGTCGCCGAGCAGGGCGGCTCCGTCAGTGCTGGACATGGCCAGCGCGAGGAACCGTTCCAGCCGTCCGAGGTCCAGCTCCACGGCGAGCGAGACACAGATGACGATGTGATCGATGTTGGTGGCGAGCACCTGCCCCTCGGAGCGCTGCGAGGACGTCGAGCGTACGAACGCGGTGCGGCGGGGCAGCAGCGTACGGACGAACTGCGGGTCGCCGTCGGGGTCGACGGCCACCCAGTCGCCGGTGCAGACGATCCGCATCGGGTCACGGGGCACCACGAAGGCGGTGTCCGCCCTGAGGGTGCCGTCGGGAGTGACCACGTCGCAGAGACCGCGGTCCACCCGCACCACACGTCCCGGCAGGAGTCCCTGCTCGGCGTACGGGGCGAAGGTGTCGGCCCATGCGTCGTCCCAGCCGTACGGAGCCAGCGGGTGCGACGGGACGGAGCCATGGGAAAGGGAGAAAGACAAGGGAAACCCTTCACAAGGGCGGCCCCGGCATCGCGCGTTCAGGCGCGGAGGAAGAAGGTCAAGGTCAGCCGGCGGCCACAGGGGTGGGAACGATGTACTCCGGGTCGTGGGCAGCGCCCACCGCAACGACAGTCATCAATGTCCTCACCTCCTGGTTCCTTGAACTCGGCACACCATAGCGGGAGGTCGCTCCCCGGCGTCAACAGAGTTTTCCCGACCGGGTCAGCCCCGGCCGCCCATGGACTCGGCGGAGGTCCGCGCTCCGGGCACGAAGGTGTTCCCCCCGGGAGGCGTGCCGGGCGGCGGATGCGGCGTGGCCGCCTGTTCCCGGATCCTCGCTGCCTCCTGCCATTCGGCGAGCAGACGGTCATAGACAGGGGTATCGGAATCGTTACGCCCGGACGGGCGGCCGTCGTCGTGCTGGTCCATGAGGATGCCCTACCCGCGGCACGGGGAAACGTAGCCCCCGTTGCGTCAACCGGCCCAACGCCCGTTCCCGAACGCGGTTCGATCGCAGCCGAGTTCGGCCGGCGTCGGTACGTGGCCACGAGCAACACCCTTGCCAGGGCCGTGGTTGCGTCACCTGTTCGCCGACACGCCCACCACGGGTGTGAATCGTCACGAAGTGGTGTGCGATGGGAGGATTGTTAGATTCGACCTCAAACCCATCCCACTCCCCTGGGGGCACCATGCGTTCCGACATCAGCACCGCACAGGACACGTCCGTGCGGGGCCCCGCCCTCGGTAACACCCCACCGGCCGCCGTACGGGTGGAGGAACGCGCGCTCACCTTCGAGGGATTCGCCTACCACTGCCGCATCGTCCATCAGGATCGCCCGCAGGCCGAACCACTCGTCCTGCTGGGTGGTTCCTCGCAGAACCGGTACGCGTGGACGCGGCACGAGAAGTGGCTGGCCGACCACTGCACGACGGTCACGGTGGACCTGCCGGGCTACGGTTCGGCGGACTTCCTCCCCGCCGGTCACGGCATCGACTTCCTCGCGGCCAACGTGCGGCACATGCTCGACGAGTTGGCGATGCCCCGGGTCAACCTCGTGGGCAGCTGCTTCGGCGGGGCCATCGCCGTGCGCTTCGCCCAGCGGTACCCCGACCGGGTGGCGAAGCTCGGGCTGGTCGGGATGACGAAGGTGATCCCGGACGACTACGCGTGCGCGGTACCGCGCTGGACGCGCATGCTGGAGCTCGGCGACCGGGCCGGAATCGCCGCCGAACTGGTCGAGCGTTTCATGTCGCCCGCCGGGACGGGCACCGTGCGCAAGCACCAGGTCGTCTCCCGGCTGCTGCTGCGGCAGTTCCTGGCACAGTCGGAGGACGAGCTCCGGATGTCGGTGGAGCACAACGCACGCCTGATGAGTCACGACTGGTACCGGG
Organism: Streptomyces sp. NPDC102451; assembly: GCF_044765485.1. NCBI lineage: Bacteria > Bacillati > Actinomycetota > Actinomycetes > Kitasatosporales > Streptomycetaceae > Streptomyces > Streptomyces sp. NPDC102451. Next base: position 435,097 of record NZ_JBIWKD010000004.1, read on the forward strand.
ACGAGCCGCTGCCGTCCGTGCCGTCCCTGGTGTTCACCGGCGAGCACGACACCCTGTGCACCCCCGCCATGGGACGTGAGGTGGCCGCCTCACTGCCCGCCGCGGCCTTCACCACGATCAAGGAGGCCGATCACCTGGCCCCGGTCGAGCGGATGGAGGAGTTCTCCGACCTCGTCATCCGGTTCTGCACCCACAGGCCGCTGGTGGGACTGCCGTACTGCAACCGCATCGAGACCCTGGGCTCCGCGGTGCAGCGGCCCGTGGTCCCCGCGCCGGCCGACCGGAGCGAAACGGCACCGACGGCTCGGTGAGGGGCACGACCTCGCGTCCGCATACGGATGGCCGGACCCGATTCGGGTCCGGCCATCCGTATGTCTGTCGCTGCCCGGCCCGGGTCAGGAGCCCCTCACGTCGGCCACAGGGGACAACCCGCCCCCGGGGACCGGCCGTACCGGCTCAGCGCCCGATGACCGGGGCGACGAAGCCCTCCGGCGCGGGCGCCGAGTTGGAGCAGTTCACCGTGGGACCGGCCTCCGTCGTCCCGGCCTGCCCGACACCGACCCCGGGCTGGTGCACCGTCTCGCGGCTGACCGTCGTGCAGTCCTGCTTCTGCGAGATGTGGTGCGTACCGTCCTCGCTGGTGTACGAGGTCTCGCTCTTCTGGACGCATACGAGGTTGCCGTGCGCGTCCGTGGAGCAGTCGCCCTGCGGCGGGCCGGCGTACGCCTGGGTGACACCCAGTCCCGTCAGGGCGAGGCCGCCCACGAGCATCGAGGCGAACGCGATCTTGTTCCGACTGAACATGTGCTGTGTTCCTTCACGATAAGAAAACGGGCCCGGCCGCCGGGCACTTGGCTCGGAGACCGGGACCCGCTCTCAGGTACTTACTCGACTACCGGGTGCTCAGAACGCGTCGTTGCTGCAGTCCTGGGTCGAGCCGAGCTTGGTGGCCTGGGCGCCGGGGTTGCCCTCGCCGCCGAGCAGGTTGCCCGCCACGCCGTTGAGGACACCGACGTTGCCGAGGACGTCCACGTTCAGGTCGTGCGAGACGCAGGAGGTCGCCTGCTGCACGTTGAACTCCGGGGCGTCGTGGCCACCGGCGGAGGCGGTGCCGGCACCGATGAAGCCGACGCTACCGACCATCGCGACCAGGACAGCAGCCTTCTGAAGCTTGCGCATTTTCTCTTCTCCGTTTGTTAGGGACACACTCCGCAGTGGCGTGTGTACTCACAGTGACGATGTTACGGGAGTGTGTCTCCCGAAACCAACGACGTGCCATGAAACGAGGCGATGACAACCGTTCGGCCGAGCGCACACACTCACGCGCGCCGGGGCGGTCGCGCGCCCCCGCAGCGAGACGGCGGGCCGCCCCCGAGGGACAGCCCGCCGTCGTGCTGCTATGTACGGTCAGCTAGCTACCGACGCTCAGAAAGCGTCGTTGCTGCAGTCCTGCGTGGAGCCGAGGCTGGTGCTCTGGGCACCCGGGTTGCCCTCGCCGTTGAGCGCGTTGCCCAGCAGGCCGTTCAGGATGCCGACGTTGCCGAGAACGTCGATGTTCAGGTCGTGCGACTTGCAGGAGGTGCTCTGCGTCACGTCGAAGCTCGGACCCTCGCCGGCCGAGGCGGTGCCGGCGCCGATGAAGCCGACGCTACCGAGCATCGCGACCACGACGGCAGCCTTCTGAAGCTTGCGCATTTCTCTTCTCCGTTTTGCCTATGTACAACACGATCCGTAGTTCGCCGTGTTCGTACAGTTACGAGATGTTAGAGGAGAATGTCCGGCAGGTCACAACACCGCACGGGGTGCGGGGGCGGGCCGTTGACGATCAGGTGGGGCTCGGAGCCAACTCGCCCTTGGGGCACAAGGGTTCTGCGGCATCCGGAGCACCTGGGCAACCCTCGGGCAATGCACTCGTTCGGCTGCACGTCGAGGCGTGTCGCAAGAATTTCACATGTCGCAGTCGGGTGGGCACCGGAGTTGGAGGCCGGAGGAATGCCCCTCGCGGCCTTCCGGGCCCCGTGGACGACCGCAAGCCGCGTTTTACCGTGCGCGGGACCGCAGGACCCAACCCGCCTGCCCAGAGGGCCTTTACGGACCCTCAGGCCGTTCGTGCGCCCTTACGCCGACGAATCCGGCTCTCATTCCGTACGCCCCCCAAAAAAGAAACCGCCGCCCCTGGGGAGGAACCAGGGACGGCGGTGACACAAGGCGAGATGTCAGTCGTGGCAGTGGAGAACACGAACGGACATCCCGGTGCCCTCTTCGACGGGAATGCTCGCCGTGCGGGTCATGCATCTCATCGGCGCCGTCCGGTCAGTCGTCATGACTGGCGACGGACACCGCAATCAGGATGCACGCACGAGATCGGGAGAGCGGTCCGCCCGGGCAGCAATCGAAAAGCGAACTCCTCTTCGGATTGAACCCACTTGCCCGTGCGGAGCCGGATGGAATCGATCCGCAGGTACGTCGGCATTGTGCTGTCGGGCGACTCGTCCCCCGATCCACAACGCCGTACGCACGGACTGGTCCCAGCCGTGGCGCTCCGAGCAGGTGTTCAGCAATCCATGCCCGGAATTACTTCTGGACGGGAGCCTGCACGACGGTCTGCACCTGGACGGGGGCCTGCTCCAGGGACTGCACCTGGACGGGGGCCGCAGCCTCGTCCTGCGCGCGCACGGGGGCGGGGGCCTCCGCCGGAGCCACAGCCTGGTCCTGAACCGGGGCCGGGGCCGCAGCGGGGGCGGGGGCGGCAGCCGGGGCGGGAGCGGCAGCGGGGGCCTCGGCCTGGACCGGGGCGGGGGCAGCGGCCGGGGCCTGCTCCTGAACCGGGGCCGGAGCAGCGGCCGGGGCGGGGGCAGCGGCCGGGGCGGCAGCCGGGGCCTGGGCCGGAGCAGCGGCCGGAGCCTCAGCCTGAACCGGGGCGGGAGCGGCAGCCGGGGCCTGGGCCGGAGCAGCGGCCGGGGCCTGGACCGGGGCGGGGGCGGCAGCCGGAGCGGCAGCCGGAGCCTGGACCGGGGCGGGAGCAGCGGCCGGAGCCTGCTCCTGAACCGGGGCCGGAGCCGCGGCCGGCGCCTGGACCGGGGCGGCAGCCTCGTCCTGAGCCGGCGCCGCCGCCTCGTACTCGGCCGGAGCCGCAGCCTCGTCCTGAACCGGAGCCGCAGCCGGGGCCTGGTCCTGGACCGGGGCCGCAGCCTGGTCCTGAGCCGGAGCGGCAGCCTGGTCCTGAGCCGGAGCCGCGGCCGGAGCCTGCTCCTGCGCCGGGGCCTGCTCCTGCGCAGGGGCCGCCGCCTGGTCCTGGGCCGGGGCCTGGTCCTGGGCCGGGGCGCCGTCCTCGCCCGCCGCGTAGTTCTCGGTGTTCCACTCGTAGTTGGTGGAGCAGTCGGACTTGTTGGACGCGGTCGCGACGACCGGGACCTTCAGCGCCTCGATGCTGAAGCAGGACAGGATCTGCCCGTTGTTCTCGAACTTGGGAGCGTCATCGGCCTGCGCTGACGCCGCCCCGATCACCATGAGGGCTGCCGCTGACAGGGAGACAACAGCAGTTCGCTTTCCGAACACGGAGATACCTCTCATTGTATGAGTGAACGCTTTCAGTAGGACTCGCTGCCGGCTCCTTCGCGAGCAACGCCCCCACCGTTTCCGTACCTACCACTGCGGTGAACGAGGAGCATTCGACCGGGTAATGCTGCTGAACGAGTGAAGGCCGGGGCCGACGCCGCCACACGAGGGAGCGGATGCCCGTGCCAGCGCACCGAGTCGAACACACGACGGCTCCCCCGGCCGGTGCCACACGTCAGCGCGGGTCATGGAACCCGTACACGTAACCCGTACGGAGGATTTCGCGATTCGCCGCCGCCTTCAGAGTTTCCCGAGCGCCCTCCGCTCGTTATGACCGTCGTCCAAGCGAACTCAAGATGACGATCCGCCGAGGCCCTTAACCTCAGACAGCAACGGCACCACTCGTCACACACACGCGTCACTTGCGGGTGCAATACCCGCGCGGAAATGTTGAGGAAGGCCCATTCAATGCGTCAAGTGTTGAACAAGAGCATGATCGTCATGGCAGCGGCGTCCGGCATCATCACCGCCGTCGGCGGTCACGCATACGCCGACGCCTCGGCCGACGGCGCTGCCGTCAACTCGCCGGGCGTCGGCTCGGGCAACGTGGCCCAGGTGCCGGTGCACGTCCCGGTCAACGCCTGCGGCAACACCGTGGACGCGGTCGGCCTGCTGAACCCCGCCTTCGGCAACGAATGCCAGAACGTCGACTCCCACAAGGCCCCGCACGCCCAGGGCCACAAGAGCGACGACAAGGCGAGCACCGAAGCCTACGGCGACCACGGCCAGAACAGCGACGAAAGCCGGAGTGCCGACAAGGCCGACGAGGGCTACGGGGACGACGGCTACGGGGACGACGGCTACGGCTCCGGCGGAGCGAGCGCCGATGGTGTGGCCTCCAACTCCCCGGGTGTGCTTTCCGGCAATCTGATCCAGGCCCCCGTGCACGTTCCGGTCAACGTGTGCGGCAACAGCGTCAATGTGATCGGCCTCCTCAACGCGGCCGCCGAGAACGAGTGCGTCAACGAGACCGGCTACGACCACCCGCCGGTGGACGAGCCGGTCGAGCCCCCCACCGCCGCCGAGCCGCCGGCCAAGGAGACTCCCGCCGAGCCCCCGGCTACCCCCGCTCCGAACGCTCCCGTCGCACAGCTGGCACACACCGGTGCCGGCGACATCGGCATGGCCGCCGGTGCGAGCGCGGCCCTGCTGCTGGGAGGCGCGGTGCTCATGCGCCGCACCCGCGGCTCGCGCCGCTAGTCCGGACGACGAAGGGCCGCTCCGCAGCATCCGTGCTGCGGAGCGGCCCTTACGCATGTGCCGGGAAGGACGGGAAGGAGGAGTCAGGCGCGGGAGAGACCCGCCCGGTCCAGGTACGCGGCGATCGTCCGCGTCTCGCCCTCGTCCAGGCGGCGCATCGGCGGGCTCATCACGTTGGTCGCGATGACGCCGCGCAGCATCAGGGCCGTCTTGAAGGCCCCGAGGCCGGCCGCCGTGGCCGAGGCGGTGCCGGGTGCGGCGGCCGTGACGATGTCGAACAGCCCGACGAGCCTGTCCTGTTCGGCCTTGGCGGCGGCCCAGTCCCCACGTACGGCGGCCTCGTGCAGGCGGACGTAGCCGTGGGGGTCGACATTGCCCAGTCCGGGCACCGAACCGTCCGCGCCGCTCAGCATCATCGCGTCGACCACCAGCTCATGGCCGGTCAGGACCGAGAAGCCGGGGAGTTCCCGTGCCCCGATGGCCAGCCGGCGGAACGATCCGTCGTCCCCGCTGGAGTCCTTCACTCCCGCGAGCACCCCGTCCGCGGCGAGCGGAAGCAGCAGCTCCGGGTCCAGCTTGCTGTGGACGCAGACCGGCACGTCGTAGGCGAGGAGCGGAACGTCCACGGCCGCGGCGATGTCGCGGAAGTGGCGGTCGATCTCCGTGGCGTGGGTGCGTGTGTAGAAGGGGGCGGTGGCCACGACCGCGTCGGCGCCGAGGCCGGCCGCTGCGCGCGCCCGCTCGATGGCCCGGTTGGTGGTGGTCTCGATGGCGCCGACGAGGACCGGGACCTGACCCGCGGAGGCCGAGGAGATCACCTTGATGACCTCGTCCTGCTGTGCGGGAGTCAGGTAGGCGGTCTCGCCGGAGCTGCCGAGGGCGAAGAGTCCGCTGACGCCCCCGTCGAGGAGATGGCCGACGACCCGCTCCAGGGAGACCCGGTCGAGCTCACCGTCCGCGGTGAGCGGAGTGACGACGGGCGGGATCACTCCGGAGTAGGTGGGGGTGACGGCGGTCATGCGGTACTCCTTGCGGGCGGTACGGGGGTCCGGTCCCCGGCGGGGGACGCGGGGGTCTGGGGGTGGACGCAGTGCCAGCGGTGTTCGCCGGGCCCGAAGGTCTCCACGGGGAAGGCCGTCGAGCACTCCGCGTCCGCCTTCCAGCAGCGGGTGCTGAACGGACAGCCGGGCGGCGGGTTGGTGGCGGAGGGCACCGGGCCGGTGAGCACGATGCGTTCCGTCGCCTCCAGCAGGCTGGGCGTGGCGGAGAGCAGTGCCTCGGTGTACGGGTGGCTGGGGGCGCCCGCCACGTCGGCGGCCCGGCCTTCCTCGACGATGCGGCCGAGGTAGAGGACGGCGATGCGGTCGGCGAGGTAGCGCACGGTCTGGATGTCGTGGGAGATGAACACCATGCCGAGGCCGAGGCGTTCACGCAGGTCGACGAGGAGGTTGAGCACCTGGGCGCGTACGGAGACGTCGAGCGCGGAGGTGGGTTCGTCGGCGACGATCAGTTCCGGTTCGAGCGCCAGGGCGCGGGCGATGGCGACGCGCTGGCGCTGGCCGCCGGAGAGCTGGCCGGGCAGGGCGGCGAGGGTGTGGCCGGGCAGACCGACCAGGTCGAGCAGTTCCTCGACCCGTGCCTCGCGGGCCTCCCGGGTGCCGCGCCGGTGCACGTTCAGCGGGTCGAGCAGGATCTGGCGGACCGTGAGACGCGGGTTGAGCGCGGTGGAGGGGTCCTGGAACACGACGCCGACGGCCGAGCCGAAGTCGTTGCGCCGTTCGGAGCCCGTCATCTCCCACAGGTCACGCCCGTGGAAGAGGACCTCGCCCTCGGTGGGCTTCTGGAGTCCGGTCAGCACGCGGGCCAGGGTGGACTTGCCGCAGCCGGACTCGCCGACCAGGCCGACGATCTCGCCGCGCTTGACCTCCAGGGTGGCGTCGGTGAGCGCGTGGACGGCGTCGCGGCTGAAGAGGCCTCCGCTGCGTGCCTTGTGGCGTACGTGAACGCCGTCGAGCCTGATCACAGGGCGCTCCCTTCCAGCTTCTTCGCGGCGGCCTCGGCCGGGTGGTGGCAGGCGAAGCCGTGGTCCTTCGTGGAGCCGCGCCCGGTGAGTACGGGGGTCGTGGTGCGGCAGAGGTCGGTCGCCGCGCCGCAGCGCCCGGCGAAGCGGCATCCCTCGCCGAAGCCCTGGGGCGCCGGGACGACCCCGCGGATCTGGTGGAGCCGGTCGGCGCCCGCCTCCAGGGAGACGACGGAGCCGAGGAGGCCGCGGCTGTAGTGGTGGGCGGGGTCGGTGAGGACGCACCGGGTGTCGCCGACCTCGGCGAGCCGGCCGGCGTACATCACGGCGACCCGGTGCGAGAGGTCGCCGACCAGGGCGAGGTCGTGCGAGACCAGCACCATGGCGAAGCCGAGCTCGTCGCGGAGCCGGATGAGGAGTTCGACGACCTGGGCCTGGACGGTGACGTCGAGGGCGGTGGTCGGCTCGTCCGCGATCAGCAGGCGGGGGCTGCGGGAGAGGGCCATGGCGATGAGGACGCGCTGGCGCTGACCGCCGGAGAGCTCGTGCGGGTAGCTGCGCAGGGTGCGTTCCGGCGAGAGGCCGACGAGTTCGAGGAGTTCGGCGGGGGTCTTCGTGCCGCCGCGCGAGGTCAGCTGCTTCAGCTGGGTGCCGACGAGCACGGAGGGGTTGAGGGAGGAGAGCGCGTCCTGGTAGACCATCGCGATCTCGGGGCCCATCAGGGCGCGGCGTTCCTTGGGCGGGAGCTTCAGCAGGTCCCGGCCGCGGTAGAGGATCTCGCCGCTGACCTCGGCGTTGCGGGCGAGGAGGCCCATGACGGCGAGGCTGGTGATGGACTTGCCGCAGCCGGACTCTCCGACCAGGCCGAGGGTCTCGCCCTCGTGGACGGTGAAGTTCAGCTTGTCGACGACGGGGATCTCGCCGTAGCGGTCCGGGAAGCGGATGGCGAGGTCGCGTACGACGAGGAGTTCGTCGGCGTCCTCACGTACCGGGGTGATGGTGGGCTCGGTGGACTCGATGTGCCGGGCGAGCTTGCCGAGGGCCGCGTCGATGTCGACGGTGGCGGCGGCTTCGACCGGGTCCGGTGCCGTGGTGGCGGCGGGCTCGGCGTGGGCGCGGGCGCTCTTCGGCGCCGCGGAGGCGTCGGTGAGGCCCTCGGAGAGGATGTTGAGCGCGAGGACGGTGATCAGGAGGGCGAGGCCGGGGAAGAAGGTGGCCCACCAGCCGCCGGCCAGGAGGATCTGCCGGCCGTAGGCGAGGACGCTGCCCCAGCTGGGGTCGGGGTCCTGCACGCCTGCTCCGATGAAGGAGAGGCTGGCCTCGAAGATGATGGCTTCGGCGACCATGACGGTGGCGAACACCATCACCGGGGCCATGCAGTTGACGGCCACGTGCCGGAGCACGATGTAGGAGCGCCGGGCTCCGATGACCTTCTCGGCGGCGACGTAGTCCTCGCCGTACTGCGCGAGCACGTTGGCGCGTACGACTCGGGCCAGGGAGGGGCTGTAGACGAAGGCGATGGTGAAGATGATCACCGGGATGCTGGTCCCGAAGACGGCGACGAGGACGGCCGCGAGCGCGATCGGCGGGAACGACATCACGACGTCGAGGGTGCGCATGATCGACTCGTCACCGAGCTTGCGCGAGGTGGCGGCGAGAGCGCCGAGGACGGATCCGACGACCAGGGCGACGGCGGTCGCGCCGAGGCCGATGATCAGCGAGTAGCGCGATCCGTGCACCACGCGGGCGAAGACGTCGCGTCCCGCGCGGTCGGTGCCGAACCAGTGGCCGCCGCCGGGTGCCTCCACCGGGGTACCGGTGGCCAGCGGGTCCTGGGTCAGCAGGGGAGCGAGTACGGCGCCGAGGACGACGACGACAAGGACGCCGAGAGCGATGCGGGAGGTGACCGGGAGGGCACGGAAGGCGATGCCCGGTCGGGAGAGCTTCTTGGCCAGACGGCCCGTGGCGAACATGTCACACCGTCCTGATGCGCGGGTTGACCAGCAGGTAGAGCAGGTCGACGATGACGTTGACCACCAGGAAGGCGATGGCGATGGTCAGTACGGTGCCTTGGACCAGGGCGACGTCGCCGCCGGTGACACCTTCGAGAATGAGTTTGCCCATGCCGGGCAGGTCGAAGATCGCCTCGATGACGACGGCGCCGCTGAGCAGGTAGCCGACCTTGACGCCGAGCACGGTGAGCGGCGTGACGAGCGCGTTGCGCAGCACCGAGCGGATCACCAGGAAGACCGGCAGGCCGTTGCCCTGGGCGGTTCGGACGTAGTCCCGGTCGAGTTCGGTGACCATCGAGGTGCGGATGAGGCGGGCGAGCGAGGCCGCGACGGGGACGGCGAGGGACACGGCGGGGAGGGCCATGGTGGTGAGCCACCCGCCGAACGAGTCGGCCGGGTTGGTGTAGCCACCGGTCGGGAAGATCTGGGTGTTCAGCGCGAACTGCTGGATGAGCAGGACGCCGAGCCAGAAGGACGGGATGGCCACCCCGGCCATGGACAGCACCCGGAAGAGCTGGTCCGGCCAGCGGTCGCGGTACATCGCACCCAGGACGCCACCGACGACGGCGAGGACGACGGCGACGATCAGCCCGAGGACGGTGAGCTGGAGGGTGAGGGGGAAGGCGGCGGTGATCCGGTCGACCACGGGCTGGCTCGGCGGGACGGTCATCCCGAGATCGAAGTGGAGCAGCTGGCCGAGGAAGTCGAAGTAGCGTACGGGCAGTGGGTCGTTGAGCCCGTTGGCCTCGGCGAAGGCCTCCCTGGCCTCAGGGGTGGCGCTCTCTCCGAGCGCGTTGAAGGCCGGGTCGACCGGCGAGAACTGCAGCACCACGAAGACCAGCAGCGCGATGCCGAGGATCATCACCGGCATCATCGCGACGCGGCGCAGCGCGAGCCGGAGAAAAGCAACCATCTTCGGTTTCCTTGCGATTGGGCGGGCAGCGGGTCCGGGCCGCCCGGAGGGGCGGCGGCCCGGACCAGGGGGCGTCAGGCGCGGCCGACGTCCAGGAAGGACAGGCCTGTGGTGGACAGCGGCTGGAAGCCGTCGAGTTCCTTGTCGTTCCAGGCGGTGGGCAGCTTGCGGTGGAGGATCGGGTAGAGCGGGGCCTCTTCGGCGATCAGGTCGGTGGCCTCGCCCCACAGCTGCTTGCGCGCCGCCTCGTCGGCGGACTGCGCGGCCTTGTCGAGGAGCTGCTTGAGCTTCTTGTACTCGGCGGTCCTCGACCAGCCGTAGCGCTTCTCCGGCCAGAAGCCGTAATAGAACCAGCGCAGCAGGAGGTCGACGTCGTTGCCGAAGACGGACGGGTCACCGGGGGCCACCAGGACCTCGAAGTCGCCGCTGTCGACCTTGGCGTACTGCGCCGCGCTCTGGGAGATGCCGAGGGTGGCCTCGATGCCGGCGGCCGCCCAGCTCTCCTTGAGCAGCGGGGCGATGTCCTTGACCCAGCCGGTGTCGGTGGTCAGGACGGTGAACTTGAGTTTCGCCACGCCTGCTTCGGCGAGCAGCTTCTTCGCCTTGGCCACGTCGTGGGTGTAGACGGTGGAGGCCTTGTGGTAGTCGGGGTGGGTCGCCGGGACGTATCCGGTGGCGGCCGCCGCGTTCCCGACCATGGCGGTCTTGATGATCTTCTCGGTGTCCAGCGCGTAGTGCAGGGCCTGGCGGACCCGCTTGTCGGCGAACCGCTTGTCGGCGGTGTTGAACATCAGGAAGAGCAGGCCGAAGGACTGCACGGCCTCGGTCTTCGCCGTGGCGGCGAGCCCCTTCACGTCGATGTACGGGACGTCCTCGATGGCCTGGACGCGGCCGGACTGCATCGCGCTGACCCGGGCCGACTGGTCCGATATCAGGCGCCAGATCATCTTCTTGGCCTTGGCGGGGTGCGAGCCGTTGTACTTGTCGTACTTCTCGAAGACAATCTTGTCCTCGCGGGTCGCCTCGATGAACTTGTACGGCCCGGAGCCGACGGGCTTGGCGTCGAAGCCCTTGACGTCCGCCTCGACGATCTTCTTCGGCACGATCCGGGCGACGGCGATACGGGAGGGGAAGAGCGCGAAGGCGTACTTGAGCTTGAACTCGACCGTCTTGGTGTCCACGGCCGTGATCGTGTCGATGAACGGCACGAACTGGGCCATCAGCGACGCGTTCTTCTCGTCCAGGATGCGTTCGAAGCTGAACACCACGTCGTCGGCGGTGACCGCCGATCCGTCGTGGAAGGTGGCGCCGTCGCGGAGGGTGGCGCGGTAGGTGGTGGCGTTGATCTTCTTCGGCATCTCGGTGGCGAGCGCCGGGCGGGCCACGAGCGTGGCCGGGTCGAGATCGACCAGGCCCTCGAAGATGTGCATGTTGGCCGCGTACGGCGTGGCACCCGACGTGATCATCGGGTCGAATCCGGTCGACAGGGGGTAGGAAAGACCGGCCTCGATGGTGCCGGTGCCGTCGCTCTTGCCCGACGCGCCGTCGGAGGTCGAGGAGGGCCCACCGCATGCCGACAGGCCTGCCGTGATGGCGGCGGCCGCCCCGATGGCGCTGGTGTAACGCAGGAAGGTGCGGCGCTCGACGCCGGCTGGCCTCAGCTCGGGCACGGGTCCTCCAAGGGACGTTGAGAATGAGGAATGAAGTGGGAAACAGCCGTTTCGATGGCTTTCGGAAGGCTGATGAACCACCGAGCATCAGACGTCAGATGTCTGATGCCTTGATAGCGTGGGAACGTAGCTTGACAATCGAGAGGGGTCAAGAGGTGGGGAGTTCACATATGTCCGGCACGCGACCCGGTCGCACCCTGTTGCGGCAGGAAGTCGTCGAGGGCATCAAGCGCTACATCCTCGACGAGCGGCTGGCCCCCGGGGACCCGCTCCCGACGGAGCCGGCCCTGTGCGAGGCGCTCGGCGCGAGCCGGTCCAGCGTCCGGGAGGCCGTCAAGATCCTGGCCGCCCTCGACATCGTCGAGGTGCGCCACGGCCACGGGACGTACGTCGGCCGGCTGAGCCTGTCCGCGCTGGTGGAGAGCCTCACCTTCCGCGGTCTGCTCTCCCCCGACGACGACTTCCAGGTGATGGCCGACCTCGTCGACGTGCGCGAGCTCTTCGAGCGGGGCATGGCCGACCGGATCGTCTCCTCGCTCAGCCCCGAGCAGCTCGACACCCTGGACGCCCTGGTGGGGACCATGCGGGCGACCGGAGTGGGCGACGGGCACGGCTTCGTCGCCGCCGACCGGACCTTCCACGCCCTGCTCGTGGCCCCCCTCGGCAACGACCTGATCGGCCAGCTCTCGATGGCCTTCTGGGACGTCTACACGATCGTCGCGCCGCATCTCGACGGCTTCACGCACGCCGACGAGACGGAGACGATCGCCGCCCACCAGAACATCGTGGACGCGGCCCGGGCGAGCGACGTCCCCGCGTTCCTGAAGGCCCTCGACGAGCACTACGCGCCTGTCAGGCGGCGGATCGCCGAGGCCAGGTCGCGCGGGGCCGGCCGGCCCTGACCGTGGGCGTCACGCCTCCCGCCCCGCTTCCGGGGCCGGGGGCTCCCCCGCCCCGCCCCACCCTTGACGTCCGGCCGGAAAGCTCTCTAGGGTCCCGTTGCCAACAGGACATCTGACGTCTTCTGTCCTGTCGCTTCCCGTACCCCTGGAGGGCACAGCCATGCCGTTGGCCGATCTCCCGCTCGCGGAGTGCCGCACCTACCGGCCGGACCTGCCGTCCCCCGACGGCTTCGACGCCTTCTGGTCCGGCACCCTGAGCGAGGCACCTCACGACGGCGTCCCGGACAAGCCCCGCTACAAGCAGGTCGACTGCGGGCTGGCCCAGGTGCGTACGTACGACGTGAGCGTCCCGGGGTACGGCGGACGCCCGGTGCGCGGGTGGCTGCACATGCCCGCCGGGGCCACCGAACCGCTGGGCTGCATCGTCGAGTTCCTCGGTTACGGGCGCGGCCGGGGGCTCCCGCACGAGCAGCTGATGTGGGCCTGCGCCGGATACGCGCACCTGATCATGGACACCCGGGGCCAGGGCTGGTCGGCGGCGGGCGGCGTCACCCCGGACACCGACGCCGGGGCCGCGGGGGCGGTGCCCGGCTTCGTGACCCGGGGCATCGAGAGCCCGGAAACCTACTACTACCGACGGGTGTTCACCGACGCGGTCCGCTGCGTGGAGGCGATGCGCGAGCACCCGGAGGTCGATCCGGCCCGCATCGTGGTGACCGGGTTCAGTCAGGGCGGCGGCATCGCGCTGGCCGTGGCCGGGCTCGTACCGGGGCTGGCCGGGGTGATGCCCGACGTGCCGTTCCTGTGCAACATCCCCCGGGCCGCGCGGATCGCCGGGGTGCCGCCGTACACGGAGATCGCCGCCCACCTCCAGCTCTACCGCGACCGCACCGGGCCGGCCTTCCGCACGCTGTCGTACTTCGACGCGGCGCAGCACGCCACCCGGGCGACCGCGCCCGCACTGTTCTCCATCGCGATGATGGACGAGATCTGCCCGCCCTCCACCTGCTTCACGGCCTACAACCGTTACGCGGGCCCCAAGGACGTACGCGTCTACGAGTTCAACGGGCACGAGGGCGGTGCCGAGCATCACCGGGCGGAACAACTGGCCTGGGTGCGCTCCCTGTTCGCCGGCCTGCCGACCGGGCAGGCCGACCGCTCCTGACCGGAGGAAGCTCCGTGCGCAGACGTTCCGTACTCCTCGCCGCAGGCGCGGCGGCCCTGGCCGGCCCGCTGGCCGGCCGTGCCTCCGCGGCTTCGGCCGGTCCGCTGGTGGACCACACCACGGCCGTGGATCTCGACGGCACCTCACGCGTCGATCTGTCGTCCCGGGTGGGGGCCCTGGCCCCGCTCACCACGGGAACGGTCCTCGTCACCTTCCGCACCACCAGCCACAACGAGGCGATGACGCTGATCAGCGCCTCCGATCCGACCACCCCCTCCTCCAACCTCACACTGAACCTCAGCGGCGGAGCCCTGCAGTTCTCGGTACGGCAGCGGGGGACCGTCCTCGTGAATGTCATGACCCGGACACGCTACGACGACGGGCGGCAGCACACCGTCGCCGTCACCGTCGACTCCACCGGCGCCCGGCTCCACGCGGGCGGCCAGGTGGTGTTCGAGACGAAGGCCCATCCCTTCTTCAGCAGCGTGTCCGGGCTGACGGCGCTGACGCTCGGCGCCAACCGCGACAGCGACCACCCGTCCGGCGAGTGGTTCCTCACCGGAACCGTCGAGCGGGCGGCGGTCTGGGACCGGGTGCTCGACGCGGCCGAACTGGTCGCGCAGTGCCCGCGCCCCGTCGTCCCCGACCACGGCCGGATCTCCACGATCCTCAACAGCGACACCCCCGCCACCTGGCTGTTCACCGGCGACAGCATCACCCACGGCGCCCTGCACACCCACGGCTGGCGCAGCTATCCCGAGCACTGGACCGAACGCATCCGCTGGGAGCTGGGCAAGCCCAAGAACCGGGACTTCGTGATCGATTCGGGGGTGAGCGGCGCCACGAGCGCCGAGCTCACCGCCTCCTTCGCCGAGCGGGTCACCGCCTTCTCGCCGAAGGTCGTGTCGATCATGATCGGGACCAACGACATCGCGACCTCGGGTCTCGGCCTGGAGACGTACCGGGCCAACCTCGTCTCGCTGGTCGGCTCCGTGCGCGCGCTGCCCGGGTCGCCGGTGCCGGTCCTCCAGTCACCGAACCCGGTCGATCCGGCCACCTGGCCCGGCCGCGTCGCCCTCTCGGGCTACGCCCGGGTCATGGGCGAGGTGGCCGCGCAGCAGAACGTGGTCTTCGTCGACCACTACGACGACTGGCTGACCGGCAACGGCGGCCAGGTCCCCCTCTCCCTGCTCAGCGACGGGCTCCACCCCAACGAGCGGGGGCACCACCGGATCGCCCTGAAGATGATCAGGGATCTGCAGGTCTTCGACACCGGCAGCCGGGTGTGCACCCTTTCCGTCCCCTGACGCGCCGGCCTCACGCCGTGCGCTCCGCTCCATCTCCGCAGCTCTCCCCCTCACGAGAAGAGAGACCGCTCATGCAGCGCAGAGTCACCCTCGCCATGCTGTCCGCCGCCGTCATGGTGGCCACGGCGGCCGGCACCGCCCAGGGCGCCCCCACCGTCGCGGCAGCCGCCGGTGAACTGACCTCGCAGGACATCGCGACCGCGGGCGTCGGATCCCCGTACTACCGCATCCCCGCGCTGACCACCTCCGTCAAGGGCACCCTGCTCGCCGCCTACGACGCCCGTCCCACGCTCGGGGACCTGCCCGGCAACCTCGGCGTCGTGCTGCGCCGCAGCACCGACGGCGGCGCCACCTGGCAGGCCCAGCAGATCGTCCGCAAGGAGGCCGCCCCCAAGGGCTTCGGCGACCCGAGCCTGCTCACGGACACCACCACCGGCCGCATCTTCGTCTTCTACGCGGCCTCCGTGAACCAGGGCTTCTTCGGCTCGGCCACCGGCAACGACGAGAGCGACCCGAATGTCCTCCAGGCCGACTACAGCTACTCCGACGACGACGGGCTGACCTGGACCCACCGCCGGATCACCAGCCAGATCAAGAACCCCGCCTGGGCCGGGATGTTCGCCGCCTCCGGCCAGGGCATCCAGCTGCGCAACGGCACGTACAAGGGGCGGCTGATCCAGCAGTACGCGATCCGCAACAACGGGGCCAACTACGCGGTCAGCGCCTACAGCGACGACCACGGGGCGACCTGGAAGATGGGCAACCCGGTCGGACCGGGCGGTGACGAGAACAAGACGGTCGAGCTGAACGACGGCCGCATCATGCTCAACAACCGTTCCGCGCCCTACCGCACGATCGCCTACTCCACGGACGGCGGCGTCAACTACACACCGTTCACGCAGGACACCAACCTGCCCGACCCGGCGAACAACGGATCGGTCATCCGCTACGCCCCGGACGCGGCCGCCTCCGACCCGCAGTCCTCGTGGCTGCTGTTCAGCAACACCGAGAGCACGTCATCGCGGAGCAACCTCACCGTGAAGATGTCCTGCGACAACGGGAAGACCTGGCCGATCCGCAAGACCGTCAACGCCGGGAGCGCCGCGTACTCGACGCTGACGCGGCTGCCCGACGGCCGGCTGGGACTGCTGTACGAGCGCGGGGGCGTCGATGCCATCACGTACTCCTCCTTCGACCTGAAGTGGCTCGGCGGCACCTGTGCGGACATCACCATCACCCCGCCGGCCACGCTGAAGGCGGGGACCACCACCGAGGTCACGGTCCGGGTCGTCAACCGGATGGACGTGACCCGGAGCGCGGGGACGCTGGACCTGACGGTGCCCGGCGGCTGGACGACGAAGCAGGTGGCGTTCCCGGCGACGAGGCCGGGTGAGGGCGCCAACATCAAGGTCCCGGTCACGATCCCGGCCGGCGCCTCCGGGGACGTCAAGCTCACCGTGACGTACAAGGCCGACGGCAAGCAGGCCTCGGGCAGCAGGACGGTGACCGTCACCCCGTAACACCCCGTCCCGACGGTGGTGTTGTTCACCCGTCCGCACCCGGTCGGCTGCGACGATGGTGGACGACACCTCCCCGGGAACCCCCGGGCCGGCGGACGGAGGGCGGCGGCATGGCGGCAACGGGCCTGCGGATGGGCGTGGTCGGCGGCAGCATCGCCGGATGCGCGATGGCGGTCGCGGGCCTCAGGGCGGGGGCGGACGTCACCGTGTACGAGCGCAGCGCCGGCGCGCTCCAGGACCGGGGGCTCGGGATCGTCATCCCGCCCGCCCTGCACGGACGGCTGGTCGCCACGGGCTATCTGGACGCCGCCATGCCGACCGCCCCCGTGGCGGCCCGCGTCTGGCTGACCCGGGCGCCGGACGGATCGGCACGCGAGTTCGCGCGACAGCCCAGCCCGGTCACCCCCT
Source organism: Streptomyces sp. NPDC102451 (assembly GCF_044765485.1). Lineage (NCBI taxonomy): Bacteria > Bacillati > Actinomycetota > Actinomycetes > Kitasatosporales > Streptomycetaceae > Streptomyces > Streptomyces sp. NPDC102451. The sequence goes on from NZ_JBIWKD010000004.1 coordinate 451,832, forward strand.
GCAACTGGGGTCTGCTGTGGCAGGCGTTGCGCACCGCCTCGGCCGGAGCGCGCCATCACCGCGGGCGCCCCGTCACCGCGGTCGTGCGGACCGCCTCGGGCGGCGCTCTCGTGCGTGCGCCACAGGGCGAGGCCACCTACGACATCATCGTGGGCGCCGACGGGCACGAGTCGCTCACCCGCCGCGTCCTGGCACCGGGCCTGCGCCCTTCCCCGGCCGGTTACGCGGTGTGGCGCGGCACGCTCCCGCTGAGCGCGACGGCGGACCATCGCCGGCCCCTGGAGCTGCTGCGCGAGGCGTGGGTGACGGTCGGATTCCCCGGCGGGCACGGCATCTTCTATCTGATCCCGCGGGGCGGCGGAGGGCCGGACGACCGGCTGCTCGCCTACGCGATCTACGCGACCCCGCCCGGGCGTTCGCGGGGTGAGGCCGGGTACGTACGTCAGCTGGCCGAGGAGTACTTCCCCCAGGAGTGGGCCGAGATCGTGGCCCGCGGCGAGCACACCGCGATGACCTGCCACCCCGTCGCCGACCTGCACGCGCCCGTCGCGGCGGACCCGCCGTTCCTGCTCGCGGGCGACGCGGCGGGGGTGACCCGCCCACATACGGCGAGCGGGGCCGTGAAGGCGCTCCAGGACGCGCTCTGCCTGGAGGAGGCGCTGCGGGCGTCGGCCTCGGCGGCCGAAGCCCTGCGGCGCTACGCCCACGAGCGCACCCCGGAGGGGGCGCGGCTGGTGGACCTGGGCCGCCGGCTGGGCCGCGCCCAGGTGGAGCGGACCCCGGACTGGACCGCGATGGACCAAGGCGCGGTGGACGCGTGGTGCCGCGCCACCCTGGCGGGCGCGAGCAGCTATCTCTACGCGGGCACGGAGGCCGGCGCGGACTGAGGCTCAGGACGGCCGGACTCCAGGCGGTGGCGGATGCCGTCGAAGTGGGTGCGCATCGCGCGTACCGCACGGGCGCCGTCGGCCGCCGCGACCGCCTCGACGATCTCGTGGTGCTGGCGGCAGGTGACCGCGGGGTCCTGGTGGCCGTCGTCGATGTCCTCGCGCACCCGGTCCATGGCCGCCCAGAACGCGTCCAGCACCTCGCTGAGCAGGTGGTTGTCGAGGGAGGCGTAGAGCGCGAGGTGGAAGGCGCGGTCGGTGGCCCGGGCCACCCGGCCGCCCTGTGCGGCCTCGGTCTCCATGGTCGCGACGAGGGCCCGCAGCACGGCCAGGTCCTCCGCGGGCACACCGGCGGTGACGGCGCCGACCAGTCCGGTCTCCAGCGCCTCGCGCACCTTCATCAGCTCCAGCAGGCCCGGTTCCCCCCGGCCGTGCCGGACGGCGGCCCGGAAGGCCAGCCCCTCGGCGAAGGGCGACAGGGAGAGGGAGCCGACGAAGGTCCCGAAGCCACGCCGGATCTCGACGACGTTCATGGCCTGGAGCGCCTTGAGGGCCTCACGCACCGAGACGCGTCCGGCCGAGAACAGCTCCATCAGCTCGGCCTCCGTGGGCAGCGGGTCGCCCGGGCCGAGTCTGCGTTCAAGGATCAGTTCCTTGATCCTTCGCTCGATGTCCTGAGCCATGGTGGGGCGGGCCACAACGGTCCTCCTGAGGTGTCGCCGGCGCCCGGTACCTCTTGACCGGCCGCCGGTGCATCTGTTTAAGGTGAGTCCAGACATAGGACATCTTACGTCTCATGTCGCGGCCCCGTCTCCCCTTCCGGGCGGCGGGCGCGTTCCGAACGAGCTGGAGCCCCACACCATGTCCTTGACCGCACCGCTGCACGGCGTCGTACCGCCGGTCTGCACCCCGCTCGACGACCTCGGGGAGGTCGACACGGCCTCCCTGACCCGGCTCGTCGGCCACCTCGTCGACGGCGGCGTGCACGGGCTCTTCGCCCTCGGCTCCACCAGCGAGGTCGCCTATCTGACCGACGACCAGCGCGCCACCGCGCTCAGGACCGTCGTCACCGCCGCAGCCGGCCGGGTCCCGGTACTCGCCGGGGTCATCGACACGACGACCGCCCGGGTCATCGAGCACGCCCGGACCGCCGCGGAGCTCGGCGCGGACGCCCTCGTGGCGACCGCACCCTTCTACACCCGTACGCACCCGAAGGAGATCGCCGCGCACTTCCGCGCGCTGCGCGCCGCCGTCGACCTGCCGCTCTTCGCCTACGACATCCCGGTCGCCGTGCACTCCAAGCTCTCCGGCGCCCTGGTGCGCGAGCTCGCCGAGGACGGCACCCTCGCCGGCCTCAAGGACAGCAGCGGTGACGAGGGCGGGCTGCGCAGGCTGATCGTGGAACTCGGCGGGCGCGGGGGCCGGGCGCAGGGACCGGTGCCGCACTTCAGCGTGCTGACCGGTTCCGAGCTCACCGTGGACGCGGCGCTGCTGGCCGGGGCCGACGGTGTCGTGCCCGGCATCGGCAACGTGGACCCGGCCGGTTACGTCCGGCTGTACGACGCCGCGCGCGCCGGTGACTGGGACCTCGCCGCCCGGGAGCAGGAGCGGCTCATCGAGCTCTTCGCCATGGTCGACGTCGGCCCGGAGCAGGACATGGGCCGCAGCTCCTCGGCGCTCGGCTCCTTCAAGCACGCGCTGCGGCTGCTCGGTGTCATCGACAACGGCGCCACCGTCTTCCCGCAGATCCAGCTCTCCGACGAGTCCGTCGCGCTGATCGGGGAGCGGCTGCGCGCCGCCGGTCTGCCGCCGGTCCGATGAGCGCGCAGGCGACCGGGGCCGTGGTGATCGGCCTCGACCTCGGCGGTACGAAGATCGCGGCCGCGCTCTTCGCCGCCGACGGCACGGTGCTGGCACGGCACACCCGGCCCACCCCCGCCCGGGAGGGCGCCGGGGCGGTGCTCGACGCGCTCGCCGCGGCGGCGGCCGAGGTGGACCCGGGCGACCTGGCCACGGCGCTCGGCATCGCGGCCGCCGGGGTCGTCGACCCCCGCAGCGGCATGGTCACCAGCGCCACCGACTCCATCAGCGGATGGGCGGGCACCGCGCTCGGCGCCGGACTCGCGGACCGTACGGGTCTGCCGGTGGCCTGCGACAACGACGTACGCGCCACCGCGGGACCGGAGCTCGCCGCGCTGCCGGACCGCCAGGGTTCGCTGCTGTTCGCGGCGGTCGGCACGGGCGTGGGCGGCGCGCTCGCCGTCGACGGCCGGATGCTGCACGGCGCGTCCGGTATCGCGGGCCACCTGGGCCACCTGCCCAGCGCGGAGGCCGCCGGACTGCCCTGCACCTGCGGGGCCACCGGGCATCTGGAGGTCATCGCCTCCGGGCCCGGCATCACCGCCCACTACGGGCGGCTCACCGGCACACCGGTGGACCGGCTCGAAACGGTGGCCGCCCGCGCCGCCGAGGGCGAGGAGGCCGCCGTACACGCCATCACCACCGGGGCGACGGCGGCCGGGCGGGTACTCGGCGGACTCGCCAACGCGCTCGGCCCCGACCGGGTCGTCGTCGGCGGCGGGGTCCCGCGGATCGGCACGCTGTACGGCGACGCCCTGGCCGCCGCCTTCACCGCCGAGCTGATGCCACCGCTGCGCGGGCTCCTCCCCGAGCCCCCGCTCTTCGGCCACGACGCCGCCGTGCTGGGCGCCGCGGCCCTGACCACCACCCTTCCCCTCCACCACCCGGGAGCTCTCCGATGACCGCACAGGACCTGGCCGACACCTTGAAGGGCCAGCTGATCGTCTCCTGCCAGGCGCCTCCCGGCGACCCGATGCGGGAGACCGCCACCCTCGTACGCCTCGCGCTCTCGGCCGTGGCCGGCGGCGGCTCCGCGATCCGCGCCAACGAGCCGGAGGTCGTCGCCGCGATCACCGCGGCCGTGGACCTCCCGGTCATCGGCCTGTGGAAGGACGGCGACACCGGGGTCTACATCACCCCGACCGTCCGGCACGCCCTGGCGATCGTCGAGGCCGGCGCGGCCGTCGTCGCCGCCGACGCCACCGACCGGCCCCGACCCGACGGCTCCACCTTCGCCGAGCTGGTCACCGCCGTGCACGCGGCCGGCGCCCTCGTCATGGCGGACGTCTCCACGCTCGCCGAGGGGATCGCCGCCGCCGGTCAGGGAGCGGACTTCGTCTCCACGACCCTGTCCGGATATGTGCCGGGGACCCCGAAGCAGACCGGCCCCGACCTGGACCTTGTGACATCTCTCTCGGCCGCCGTATCTGTACCGGTGGTCGCCGAAGGCCGTATCAATACCCCCGAGGAGGCTGCCGAGGCTCTCGCCCGCGGCGCCCACAGCGTCGTGGTCGGTACGGCCATCACCGCACCCACCGCCCTGACCTCCCGCTTCGTCGCCGGCCTCGCCCGGCCCTGAGCAGCCCTCACCACGCGGGACGGCAGCCCGTCCACGAGACGCCGTCCCGCACCATGGAGCGCACCGTGCAGAAAACATCCCCCACGCTCCCCTGGTACCGCGAGGTGAGCGGTACGCAGTGGAAGTCCTTCTTCGCCGCCTGGATCGGATACGTCCTCGACGGGTTCGACTTCGTCCTGATCACGCTCGTCCTCACCGAGATCAGTGACGACTTCGGGCTGAGCACGGTGCAGGCGGCCAGCCTGGTCTCCGGTGCCTTCATCACCCGGTGGCTGGGCGGCGCGATCCTGGGCGCCATCGGCGACCGGTACGGCCGCAAGCTCTCCATGGTGCTGAGCATCCTGCTCTACTCGCTGGGCACCTTCGCGTGCGGGTTCGCCTGGAACTACCACAGCCTCTTCGCGGCCCGGCTCGCCATCGGCATGGGCATGGCCGGTGAGTACGGCGCCAGCGCCACGTACGTCATGGAGAGCTGGCCCGCCCGGCTGCGCAGCCGGGCCAGCGGCTTCCTGATCTCCGGCTTCTCCGTCGGCTCGGTCCTCGCAGCACAGGTCTACGACTGGGTGGTGCCCTCGCTCGGCTGGCGCTGGATGTTCTACCTCGGCCTGATCCCGATCGCGGTGGCGCTGTGGATGCGCAGGGCCCTGCCGGAGGCCGAGGAGTGGACGGCGGACGTCGCGGACCAGGGCGCCAAGCCCAATCCCTTCCGGCCGCTGTTCCGGACCTCGCGGCTGGCCGTGACGAACACCGTCCTGATCGTGGCCGCCACGCTCGCCCTCTTCCTGGTCTTCACGCCGGGCGGCGAGGGCCTGGTGCCGGTGCTCTCGGTGGTCGCGGGCCTCGCCCTTGTGGCGCTCGCGGTACAGCTGGGCGGGAAGCGCGGCTGGCTGCTGTACGTCTCGATGATCGTGACGCTGTTCTTCGCGTTCCTGTACTCCTGGCCCATCCAGGCGCTGCTGCCCACCTATCTGAAGACCGACCTGGGCTACACGACCGGCCAGGTGACGGACGTCCTGTACTTCGCGGGCTTCGGCACCATGGTGGGCTGCTGGGGGGCGGGCTTCCTGGGTGACCGGATCGGTGCGAAGAAGGCGTACGCGCTGACACTGCTGGCCTCGCTGGCCTTCGTCTACCCGGTCTTCGCGGTGAAGGACAACCTGCTGCTGCTCGGCTGTCTGCTGTTCCTGCTGCAGGCCACCAGCTTCGGCATCTCCGGGCTGCTGCCGCGCTACATCGGCGGCCACTTCCCGACCGCGAGCCGTGGGGCCGCACTGGGCTTCACGTACAACGTGGGCGCGCTCGGCGGGGCGGTGGCCCCGGTGCTCGGGGCCCATCTGGCCTCCGGGATGGACCTGGGTCAGGCCCTGGCGGTACTGACCTTCGCGGGCACGGTGATCGTGGTGCTGCTGGTCGGCTTCGACGTACCGGCCCGGCTGAACCGGCTGACGGACCCGGACGCGCGGACGGACCACCTGGCCGTGCCTGACGACCGGGCCGGTGAGCCGCGCGGGGCGGACCGCGTCGGGTAGCGCTCCGCGACGAGGAGGCGCCCGCCCGGGATCCCGGGCGGGCGCCTCCGTGCGTGCTTCCGGCCCTACGGGTAGAAGTGCGTCAGCGACTCGGCGACGCAGGCCGGCTTCTCCGACCCCTCCAGTTCGAAGGTGAAGCCCCGCGTCATCTGTACGCCGCCCCGCGCGACCTCCTTCACCTCGGTGACGGACGCGTGCAGCCGGACCCGGCTGTCGACGGGGACGGGCGCCGGGTAGCGGACCCGGTTCACCCCGTAGTTGAGCGCGCGTCCCACACCGGTGACCTGGAGCAGTTCGCCGAACATGGGGATGCCCCAGCTCAGCACCATGTAGCCGTGGGCGATGGTGCGTCCGTACGGACCGGAGGCGGCCCGCTCGACGTCGGTGTGGATCCACTGGTGGTCCCCCGAGACGTAGGCGTAGGCGTCGATCAGCTCCTGGGTGACCTCCTTCCACTCCGAGCGCCCGAGGTCGCGCCCGCCGAGGGCGAGGATCTCCGGGATGCCGTGGGCGGTCAGCGGCATGGACGTACTCCGTTCTGCGGGTGAGGCGGGTGAGGAGGCCGGGCTGTCAGGCGGTGACGGGCGCGGTGCGGGGCGCGGCGACCGGCTCGGCGGCCTGCTCGTCGTGGTTGGGGCGCTTGAGCAGGAGGAGCATGCAGCCCAGGGTCAGCGCGACCTGGAAGACGGCGTACGCGATGACGGCGGTGATCGAGCCGGTCCGGTTGAGCAGGAACTGGCCGATGATCGGGGTGGTCCCGCCGAGCAGGGTGCCGCAGAGCTGGTAGCAGAGCGAGATGCCGGTGTAGCGGAGATGGGCCGGGAAGCGGCTGGCGAGCATGCCGGCGAGCGCCGCGTAGTAGAGGCAGTGCGGGATGGTGGCGACGGCGACACCCAGCATGGCGAGGCCGTAGTTCTCGGTGCTGATGAGGACGAACATCACGGGCATCAGGATCAGCTCGGGGACCAGCATCACGATCACCGCGCGGGACCAGCTCTTCATCCGGGTGGCGATGAGGGCGCCGAACGGCTGGACGATGATCTGGGTGATGTTGGCGACGAGGATGATCGTCAGGAACGAACTGCGGTCGAAGCCCAGTGACGTGGTGGCCCAGGACAGGGCGAACGTCGACTTGAAGTAGGTGGCCGACAGGCCGATGGTGCAGGCGCCGATGCCGAGGACGATCAGCATGGGGTGGCTGCGCAGGACCTCGCTCAGCGGGAGCTTGGCGACTTCCTTCTTCTCGATGAGCTTGGCCATGGCCGGGGACTCCGTGACCTTCAGGCGGACCAGCAGACCGACCATGACGAGTGCGGCGGAGGCGAGGAACGGCACCCGCCAGCCCCAGGAGACGAACGCCTCGTCGGGCAGCTGGCTGATGGCGAGGAAGCTCACGGTGGAGAGGGTGTTGCCGACGGGCGAGCCCTGCTGGGCGAACGCCCCGTACAGCACCGACTTGCCCTTGGGGGCGTGCTCGGAGGCGATCAGGACGGATCCGCCCCACTCACCGCCGAGGCCGATGCCCTGGATCATGCGGATGCAGACCAGCAGGATCGGGGCCGCGATGCCGATGGAGGCGTAGCCGGGCAGCAGACCGATCGCGGTGGTCGAGATGCCCATCATCAGCAGGGTGATGACGAGGGTCTTCTTACGGCCGAGCTTGTCGCCGTAGTGGCCGAAGATGATGCCGCCGAGGGGGCGGGCGAGGAAGCCGACCCAGAAGGTGGCGAAGGCGACCAGGGTGCCTATGGGGCCTTCGAGTTCGGGGAAGAACACCTTGTCGAAGACGAGCGCTGCCGCGGTTCCGTAGATGTAGAAGTCGAACCACTCGATGGTGGAGCCGATGAAGGCTCCGAACCCCGCGCGGTTGGCGGCTTTCGTTTTCTCGCGTGCGGTTGCGGTGGTCGCACTCATGGTGGCTCCCGTGAACATGGTGGAACGAGCGGATGGGGGCACGACGGGCCCGGCGTCGCCCGAGACGCCTGGGTCGCGTGGTGGAGAGGGGACGGAAAGAGGGGACGGGGGTTGTCAGGCGGGGATGCGTTCGAAGACCGCGGCAAGGCCCTGGCCACCGCCGATGCACATGGTCTCCAGGCCGTAGCGCGCCTCGCTGCGGTGCATCTCCCGGCTGAGCGTGGCGAGGATGCGGGCGCCGGTGGCGCCGACCGGGTGGCCGAGCGAGACACCGGACCCGTTGACGTTGATGCGCTCCTCGTGGTCCTTCTCGCCGAGACCGAGCTCCCGGGTGCAGGCCAGGACTTGGGCGGCGAACGCCTCGTTGATCTCGATCAGGTCGAGGTCGGCGAGGGTGAGTCCGGCCCGGCCGAGGGCCGCGTGGGTGGCGGGGACGGGGCCGATGCCCATCGTCGCGGCGGGGACGCCCGCGCGGGCGAAGGAGACGAGCCGGACGAGGGGGGTGAGCCCGAGGCGTTCGGCGGTGGCGGCGCTGGTGACGAGGCAGGCGGCCGCCGCGTCGTTCTGCCCGCTCGCGTTGCCCGCGGTGACGGTGGCCTCGGGGTCGGTCTTCGCCATGACGGGGCGCAGCGCGGCGAGCTGCTCGGCGGTGGTGTCCGGGCGGGGGTGCTCGTCGGCGGTGACGACCGTCTCGCCCTTCCTGGTGCGTACGGTCACGGGTACGGTCTCCGCGTCGTAGCGCCCCTCCCGCACGGCGCGGGCCGTGCGGGCCTGGGAGCGCAGGGCGAGGGCGTCCTGGTCGGCGCGGCTGATCCCGTACTCCCGGCGCAGGTTCTCGGCGGTCTCGATCATGCCGCCGGGTACGGGGTGGTGAATCCCGCCCGCGGTGGCCCGGCCCCGGGCCAGGGAGTCGTGGAGCTGGAGGCCGGGGCCCTTGATGCCCCAGCGGCCGTCGTGGGTGTAGTAGGGGGCGGCGCTCATGACGTCGACGCCGCCCGCGACGACGACGTCGCTGAACCCGGCCCGGATCTGCATCGCCGCGTCGAGGACGGCCTGCAGGCCTGAGCCGCAGCGGCGGTCGGTCTGGATGCCGGTGACGGTGTCGGGGAGTCCGGCGTCCAGGGCGGCGACCCGGCCGATGGCGGGGGCCTCGGACGTGGGGTAGGCGTGTCCGAGGATCACCTCGTCCACCCGGTCCGGGTCGATTCCCGTACGGGCGACGACCTCGGCGATGACGCGTGCGGCGAGCGCGGCGGGCGTCTGCTGGGCGAAGGCTCCGCCGAACCGCCCGATGGGGGTGCGCAGCGGTTCGCAGATGACGACATCGGTCTGGTCGGGCACGGCGGAACACCTTTCGGCGGCTCGGGTGTGTGGGGTGACCTTCGCACCCGACCACTGAGTCGGTCCAATATCGAGTTGCCCGCCTTTCAAGACGCTGTGCGTCTCAATCGGGGTGCGAGGACGGCCCTACGGGGTGGGCAGGGCTTCCACGGCGACCGCGAGCACCGCGCGGAGCGCGGCCGAGGGGTTGTCCGTGCGCCAGGCGAGCGCGGCCTGGCGCCGGACGGGCGGGCCGTCGAGGGGCCGGTAGACCAGCCCGTTCTGCTGGATGTGGCGGACGGAGGAGACCGTGAGCGTGACGCCGACGCCCGCGGCGACGAGGGCCAGGATCGTGTACGAGTCGGGGGCCTCCTGCACCACGCGCGGGTTGAAGCCGGCGGCCTCGCACACCTGGACCATCGCGTCGCGCACCGTGGAGCCGGCGTTCGCGGGGAAGGAGACGAAGGGTTCGTCGGCGAGGATCCCGATCGGGATGCTCTCCAGTCGGGCGAGCGGGTGGTCGGAGGGCAGCGCGCAGAGCAGCTCCTCCTCGTCGATCACCCGGTAGGCGACCCCGGGCTGGGTGACCGGCAGCCGGACGAACCCCAGGTCGAGGGAGCCGTCGGCGACCCGGGAGAGGGCGACGTTGGCGTACGTCTGGCCCTTCATGGCCAGCTCGATCCCGGGGTGGGCGGCCCGCACGGCCCTGGTCAGCAGGGGCAGCGTCTCGTGGCTGGACGCCCCGGCGAAGCCGATGGTGACCCGGCCGTACTCCCCGCGCCCGGCGGCCTTGGCGGCCCGTACGGCGATGTCGAGGTCGTCGAGCACGGTCCGTACGGGTTCGAGGAAGGACTCCCCCGCACTGGTGAGCCGCACCGAGCGGGTGTTGCGCTCGAAGAGCTGGACGCCGAGCTCCTTCTCCAGCTGCCGGATCTGCTGGCTGAGCGGGGGCTGCGCCATCTGGAGCCGCTTGGCCGCGCGGCCGAAGTGCAGCTCCTCGGCGACAGCGGTGAACGCGGTGAGATGACGCAGTTCCATCGAAGGTCCATTCATTAACGGTGAGTCTTGATCCGACCTTAATTCGGTATTGGACAGCAATCAATGACCGCTGACACGGTAAGGGCGACCAGGACGCACTCGCCGAGGAGCACCGTGAAGCGGACGGATACGGCCTACGGGGCCGGCAAAGTCATGTCGATGAAGGAGGCCGTGGCCGCCTTCGTGCACGACGGAGCCACCGTCAGCCTCGAAGGGTTCACCCATCTCGTCCCCACCGCCGCCGGGCACGAGATCATCCGCCAGGGCCGCAAGGACCTCACCGTCGTACGGATGACGGCGGACATCGTGGTGGACCAGATGCTCGCCGCGGGATGTGTCTCGCGGCTGGTCTCCTCCTTCGTGGGCAACTCCTCCGCCGGTTCGCTCGGTGAGCTGCGGCGCAGGATCGAGCGCGCCGACCCGGCCCCGCTGGCCTTCGAGGAGTACAGCCACTACGGGATGGTCTGCCGCTACCTCGCGGGGTCCCAGCGGCTGCCGTTCTACCCGCTGCGCAGCTACGGCGGCAGTGACCTGCCCTCCGTCAACAGCGATCTGCGCAAGGTGACCTCGCCGTATCCCGGGCCCGACGGGGAACAGGAGCAGATCTACGTCGTACCGCCGGTGAACCCGGACGTGACGATCATCCACGCCCAGCGGGCCGACCGCCGGGGCAACACCCAGATCTGGGGACTCACCGGCATCCAGGCCGAGGCGGTGTACGCAGCGGACAAGGCGATCGTCGTCGTCGAGGAGATCGTCGAGGACGAGGTGGTCCGCTCGGACCCCAACCGCACGGTCGTCCCCTCCCACGCCGTGGACGCCGTCGTCGTCTGCCCGCGCGGCGCGCACCCGTCCTTCGCGCAGGGCTACTACGACCGCGACAACGCCTTCTACCGGGCCTGGTCGCACATCAGCAAGGACCCGGAGCGGCTGCGGGCCTGGCTGGCCGAGTGGGTGTACGGAACGGCGGACCACGCCGAGTACGTCGACAAGCTGGGTGAGGACTTCTGGGCGGGGCTCGCGGTGGGCGAGGCGCTCAGCGAACCGGTGAACTACGGGCGGCGGCTGTGAGCGCGCCGCAGGGGAAGGAACACCAGATGACCACCACCGCACCGGAGAGCGTCACCTCGTCCGAGCTGCTCTCCGTCGTCGCCTCCCGCGAACTGGCTTCGCGGCGTACGGTGTTCGCCGGTATCGGGCTGCCGACACTGGCCACCGAGCTCGCCCATCTGACGGTCGCTCCGGACATCGAGGTGGTGTACGAGTCCGGGGTCTGCGGCGCGCATCCCTCGCATCTGCCGGAGACCATCGCCGACGCCGTGCTCATCTCGGGCGCGGAGGCCGTGCTGTCGATGCCGGCGCTGTTCGGCTGCGTCCTGCAGGGCGGTCACATCGACGTGGGCTTCCTCGGCGCCGCGCAGATCGACCGGTGGGGCAACCTCAACACCTCCGTCATCGGCGACTGGGAGAGCCCCGCGGTCCGGCTGCCCGGCTCGGGCGGCGCCGTCGAGGTGATGGCCAACTCCCACGAGGTGTTCGTGGTGATGCGCCGCCACAACCCGCGCTCCTTCACCGGGACCCTGGACTTCTGCACCACCCCGGGGCCCGACCGCGCGCTCGCCGAGGGCATCCGGCCGCTGGGCGCGGGTGTCACCCGGGTCATCACCGAACTGGGCATCCTGGCGCGCGAGGGCGTCGGCTCGGAGCTCGAACTGATCGCCTTGCACCCGGGGGTGACGGTGGATCAGGTGCGGGAGGCGACCGGCTGGGAGCTGAAGGTGTCCGACGAGGTCGGGACCGTGCCGCCGCCGACCGCGGCGGAGCTGCGGCTCCTGCGGGAGGACGTCGACCCCGGCCGCGTCTATCTTCGCTGAGGACACTCCCCCGATCCCGGGGAGCACTCCCCCGATCCCCACCGAGAGGACCGTAACTGCCATGCGTATCAGGATCGTCGGCGCCGGAGCCATGGGCCGCGGTATCGCCCAGTGGGCGGCGGCCGGCGGACACACCGTCGAGCTGTGCGACGTCCGGACCGAAGCGGTGACCGCGGCCGTGGACTTCGTGCGGTCCATGCTGGGGCGCGCCGTGGAGAAGGGGCGGATGTCCGCCGGGGACCGGGACGCGGCCCTGGAGCGACTGGTCCCGCTGGACGACCCGTGGGCGCCCGGCCCCGAGGTCGAGCTGGTGATCGAGGCCGTACGGGAGGACCTGGACACCAAGGCCGAGGTCTTCGGCAAGCTGGAGGAGGCCCTGCCGGACTCCGCGGTCTTCGCGACCAACACCTCGTCCCTGTCGGTGACCCGGATCGGCGCCTCGCTGCGGGACCCGGGGCGGCTCGCGGGGCTGCACTTCTTCAACCCCGTACCGCTGATGAGGATCGTCGAGGTCGTGCCGGGCGCCGCCACCCGCCCCGGGATCCCGCAGGCCCTCACGGAGCTGGTCGAGAGCTGCGGCCACCGGGCGGTCACCGTCGCCGACACCCCCGGCTTCCTGGTCAACCACGCCGGCCGGGGGCTGGTGACCGAGGCCCTGGCGCTGCTGGAGGAGTCCGTCGCCGACCCGGCGGGGATCGACCGGATCGCCCGGGACGTCCTGGGGCTGCGCATGGGCCCCTTCGAGCTCATGGACCTGACCGGGCTCGATGTCACCGCCGCCGTGATCGACTCGATCTGGCAGGGCTTCCGCCACGAGGACCGGCTCCGCCCGTCGTATCTGACCCCGAACCGGGTGACCGCGGGCCTGCACGGCCGTAAGACCGGACAGGGCTGGTTCGCATACGGCCCCGAGGCGCCCGCCGTGGCGCCGGAACCGCCGGTGACGGGGGACGCCGACCGCCCCGTGTTCGTCGCGGACGGCGCGGATGGCGCGGACGGTACGCACGCGCGGCACACGGCGGCGCTGCGGGTCACGCTGGCCGCCGCCGGGGCCACGGTCGAGTCCGGTTCCGCCCCCACCGGCGGCGCCCTGGTCCTGGTCCCCGTGTGGGGCACCACCGTGGCGGCCGCGGTGGCCTCGCTGGGGCTGCCCGCCGACCGCACCTTCGGCGTCGACCCGCTGGCCCCGGCGGGCCGTCGCCGGGTGCTCGCGGTGACGCCCGCGGCCGACCCGGCCGCCGCGCGGGACGCCCGTGCGGTCCTGGCCCGTGCGGCGGACGGCGAGGAGGCCTGGTCCGTGTCGGTGGTGCGGGACACCGCCGGTTCGGTGGCGCAGCGGCTGCTCGCCTCGGTGGTCTCGGTCGCCGCCTCGATCGCGGAGCGCTCACTGGCCACCCCGGCGGACATCGACCTCGCCGTCACGACCGGCCTCGGGTACCCGGCAGGGCCGCTGGCCTGGGGTGACCGGGTCGGCGCCGCGCGGATGCTGGAGCTCCAGCGGTCCCTGCACGCCACGACGGGCGACGACCGGTACCGGCCGACCCGGTGGCTCACCGAACGCGCTCAGCTGGGCCTGCCGCTCACGGCGCCGGGCACCTCGCCGGCCGACTGCGCCTGAACCGGGCGCCGGGGCCGTTCCCCCGAGGGCGTCGAGGGCGACCCGCCGGTCCGGCAGCTCGTGCCGGCGGGGCCGCCCTCCTCAGGGGGCGTCCTTGTCGCGGTTCCCGTCGCGGTTCCCGTGCAGACGGGACTTCACGTCGTCCGGGGGCAGGAAGCGTGACCAGCGCTCGGGGAACTCGGACGGCATGGACACGTCCTCCTCCTCGTCGTCATCGGCGTACGCGTCCCAGTTCGCCGCCCGTGCCACGAGTTCCGCGGCCTGGGCGGCCTTGATCCGGTCGCTGGCGGCGCGGGCCGCCGCCGTGGCGAGGGAGGGCCAGACGCGGTCGATCGCCGCGTTCACCGCGGCACCCACGAGTACGGCGAAAGCGGAGATACCTATCCAGAGCAGGACAGCGATGGGCGCCGCCAACGAGCCGTAGATGGTGGGCCCTTCGACCGTGCTCGTCAGATAGATCCGCAGCAGGAAGCTGCCCACCACCCACATCCCGAGCGCGACCAGCGCCCCCGGCACGTCCTCTATCCACGGCGAGCGGACGGGGACGGACACGTGGTAGAGGGTCGTCAGGAACGCGATGGACAGCAGTATCACCAGCGGCCAGTACATGACCGCGAGCACCTCGGTGCCCCACGGGACGAACTCCACCACCCGGTCGGGGCCGACCACCAGCAGCGGCAGCACCACCGCGCCGAGCAGCAGCGCGACCACGTACAGCAGGAAGGCGAGCAGACGGGTCTTGACGATGCCGCGGTGGCCGTCGAGGCCGTACATCACGGTGATGGTGTCGATGAAGACGTTCACGGCGCGTGATCCGGACCAGAGCGCGATGGCGAAGCCGAGGGAGATGACGTCGGGGCGCGCGCCCGTGGTCACGTCGGCTATCAGGGGCTTGGCGATCTCGTTGACACCGCGCTCGGACAGCACCGTCTGCACGGCGCCCAGGATGTTGCGCTCGATGGAGGCGACCGTGGTGGTGGCCGTCCAGTCGTCGACGTAACCGAGGAGCCCGATCAGGCCGAGCAGCAGCGGCGGCAGGGACAGCAGGGTGAAGAACGCCGCCTCGGCCGCGAGGCCCAGGATGCGGTACTCGACGCACGAATTGACCGTGTCCTTGAGCAATTGCCACGCCATCTGCCGCTTCGAGACGTTGCGGTAGAGAACACGGGCCCGGTGGAGCCGGCCCGGTGGCCGCTCGGGTGTTTCATTTGCTGCCTGCACCTCCTTACCGTATCGGCATGGCACCTAGCACCCACACAGTGACCAACCAGGTTCCGCCGCTGGTCGGCTATGACGTCTTCGCCGGCGACCGGGCCCTGACCGAGGCCGTCGAGCGGCACCTCGCACCCGGGATCCTCGACGAGGCCCGGGAGGAACTCGGCTCGCTGGGCCGGTCCGCAGGCTCCTTCCAGGCCCAGGAGTGGGGTGCGCAGGCGAACGAGAATCCCCCGAAGCTGCGTACGCACGACCGTTACGGGCACCGCATCGACGAGGTGGACTTCCACCCGGCCTGGCACCGGCTGCTGGGGCACGCGGTCACGGCCGGACTGACGGACGCCTGGGGCAGGCCGGGCGGCCATGTCCGGCGTGCGGCCGGGTTCCTGGTCTGGACGCAGGCCGAGGCGGGCCACGGCTGTCCGCTGTCGATGACGCACGCGGCGGTCCCGGCGCTGCGGACCGATCCGGCGCTGGCGGCGGAGTGGGAGCCGCTGCTGACCTCGCACGTGTACGAGGAGGGTCTGCGCCCCGCGTCGCAGAAGGCCGGTGTGCTCTTCGGGATGGGCATGACGGAGAAGCAGGGCGGCACCGACGTACGGTCCAACACCACCCGGGCCGAGCCGCTGTCCGGTGACGGGGAGTATCTGCTCACCGGCCACAAGTGGTTCTGTTCGGCGCCCATGTCCGACGGCTTCCTGGTGCTGGCGCAGGCGCCGGGCGGGCTGAGCTGCTTCCTCGTGCCGCGGGTCCTGCCGGACGGAGCCCGCAACGCCTTCGCGATCCAGCGCCTCAAGGACAAGCTGGGCAACAGGTCCAACGCCTCCTCCGAGGTCGAGTTCGACGGGACGTGGGCCCGCCGGGTCGGCGAGGAGGGACGGGGGGTGCGCACCATCATCGAGATGGTGGCGGCGACCCGGCTGGACTGCGTGGTCGGTTCGGCGGCGCTGATGCGCCAGGCAGTGGCACAGGCGATCCACCACAGCGCGTACCGCAGCGCGTTCGGCGGACTGCTGATCGAGAAGCCGCTGATGCGCAACGTACTGGCGGACCTGGCCCTGGAGTCGGAGGCGGCGACGACGCTCGCGATGCGGCTGGCCGCCGCGTACGACGCGGACACGGAGGAGGAGCGGGCCTTCCTGCGGATCGCGGTGCCGACGGCCAAGTACTGGGTGACGAAGCGGTGCACGGCGGTGGTCGGGGAGGCCCTGGAGTGCCTCGGCGGCAACGGTTACGTCGAGGAGTCCGGGATGCCCCGGCTGTTGCGCGAGGCCCCGCTCAACTCGATCTGGGAGGGCTCGGGCAACGTACAGGCCCTGGATGTGCTGCGGGCGCTGCAGCGTGAGCCGCAGGCGCTCAACGCCTTCCTCCAGGAGGTCGGGAAGGCGCGCGGGGCGGACCACCGGCTGGACGCGGCGATCAAGGACCTGCTGACGGAGCTGGCGGACCTGGACGCCGTCGAGGCGCGGGCCAGGCGGCTGGTGGAGCGGATGGCCCTGGTGCTGCAGGGTTCGCTGCTGCTGCGCTGGGCGCCTCCGGAGACCGCGGACGCGTTCTGCGCCTCACGGCTCGGCGGGGACTGGGGCTCGGCGTTCGGGACGCTGCCGCACAGCCTGGACCTGGCCACGGTGGTGGAGCGGGCGCGGGCCCAGGAGGGGTAGGGCCGACGGGACAAACGACGGAGGGTGGTGCTGCGCCGACACGGCACCACCCTCCACGCTTGTGCAGCACCGCACGGCGGGTCGAGGACTCTCCGCACGGTGTTCCACCACTCTTCTACGGTCCACGGCCCGGTCACCAGAGTTGCAAACGGTTGCAACCATTGCGTGGAGTGCGAGCCAACGGGCACCGTGCAGGGCAGGATGTGTCCTCGGGGCCGGGTCGCTCTCTTCCCGACCGGGCCCACGCCTTGTTGGGGGGACTCGTCATGGAATCTCACCGTGCCGCGCGGCCGCGGCCGCGGCCGGAGAACACCTCGTACCCGGCGGTGACCGAGCGTCTGATCCACCGTGCGCGGGAGGCCCGGCTGGCGGGCGAGCGCACGGCGGCGGCCCCGCGCGCGGAGATCGACGCGTCCTGGGACCGGGTGCTGCGCAGCGGGATCGATCCCGAGCAGTCCCCGGAGAGCAGGCTCCTGGAGACGGACGAGATCGAGCACCGGCGCAGGAGCACGGCGCTCGGCGAGGTCATGCCCCTGCTGCGGGAGGGGCTGGCCACGATCGCGGACGCGGCGCAGCAGATCATGGTCGTCACCGACACCGAGGGCCGGGTCCTGTGGCGCCAGGGCCACCAGGCCGTGATGCGCCGGGCCAAGGACATCTGCCTGGAGGAGGGGGCCGCCTGGGCGGAGTCGGCGACGGGGACGAACGCCATCGGTACGGCGCTCGCCGCGCGCACCCCCATCCAGGTCCACTCCGCCGAGCACTTCATCCGCGCCCTGCACAGCTGGACCTGCGCGGCGGCCCCGGTGCGCGACCCCCGGGACGGCCGGCTGATGGGCATCGTGGACATCAGCGGGCCCGCCTCCACCTTCCACCCGGCGACACTGGCGCTGGTCGGTTCGGTGGCCGCGCTGGCGGAGAGCGAGCTGCGCACCCGGCACCTGGTGGCGATCGAGCGGCTGCGCTCGGTGGCCGCCCCGCTGCTGTGCCGGCTGGGCGGCCGCGCGCTGGTGGTGGACACCCACGGCTGGCTGGCCGCCGTCAGCGGGATGCCGCCGGTGGACCGGCTGCCGCTGCCGAAGTCGCTGGAGCCGGGCACGGTGTGGCTGGCCTCGCTCGGGATGTGCCGGGTGGAGCCGCTGCCCGGGGGCTGGCTGGTGCAGGTCGCGGAGGGCGCGCACGAACGCGCGCCGCGCCGGGTGGTGCTCGACCTGAGCCGGGAGCAGGGGCTCGCGGTGCATGTGGCGGGGCCCGTGGGGAGCTGGACGCGCCGGCTCTCGCCGCGCCACGCGGAGCTGCTCTACGCGCTGGCCCTGCACCGGGAGGGGCGCACCGCTGCGGAGCTGGCCGGGGACGTCTTCGGGGACGCGTCCAGGACGGTGACGGTGCGGGCCGAGATATCGCGGATGCGCCGCCATCTCGCGGAGGTGCTGGCCCACCGCCCGTACCGTTTCCGTGAGGGCGTCGAGGTGGAGGTGGTCCACCCGGAGGTGCCGGCCGATCTGCTGCCCCGCTCGACGGCTCCGGTGGTGCTCAGGGCGCGGATGCCCGCGGGAACGGTCTGACCTGGGGGGCCGGGTTGGAGCGGGGGCCGTGGCCGTGGTTTTCTGGCCGCCATGAGCCACTCCACGCATTCCGCCCCCGCCGTCTCCGACGTGACCGTCTGGTATCTGGAGCAGACGTCGCCCGCCGATCTGAGCCCGGCCGCCGCGCCCGCGGACGGAGTGACGGTGGCCCGCGCGGGGACACCGCTGCCGGAGTTCAGCCGGTTCCTCTACACGGCGGTGGGCGGCGACGTCCGGTGGACCGACCGGCTGGGCCTCAGCTACGCGCAGTGGCAGGAGATCGTCGAGCGGCCGGCGGCCGAGACCTGGGTGGCGTACGAGAACGGGACGCCGGCCGGGTTCATCGAGCTGGACGCCCAGGAGGACGGGGCGGTCGAGATCGCCTACTTCGGCCTGATCCCGGCCTTCCGGGGCCGCCGGATCGGCGGTCACCTCCTGTCGTACGGCGTGGCGCGCGCCTGGGACCTCACCGAGCGCCATCCGGAGCGGACCCCCACCAAGAGGGTGTGGCTGCACACGTGCTCCAATGACGGCCCGCACGCGATGGACAACTACCTGCGCCGGGGTTTCCGGCTGTACGACACGAAGGTCGAGCAGGAGCCCGACGTCGTGAACCCCGGCCCCTGGCCCGGCGCGCACGCCTGATCACGGGGTCTTCGCGCCGCCTTCACACGGCGTTCGTATCGCTTTATCGACAGGGCGACGTGATCAGCGCCACATCGTCTCACATTTCGGGACCATCTCGTCCACATATTGGATCGTGGTGGACTGGCCCGAGATCCGCGTGACACGCTTCCGTCATGTCTGGAACTGGAATTGCCTTGGTGAGTCGGCGGCACGTCGACCTCGGCCGCATGTCCAGCGCCATCTGTCCGGTCCGCTGAGAGTCACCAGCACCGAGATCTCCTGAAGTCCGCTCCACCCCTGCGCACCGCCGCGCCTCACGCGAGTGTGCAGTTCAGAGCCGCCCTCCTGCAGTCCCGAAGGACGTATCGCCATGGCCGCCATCCCCGAGAAGCCTGCTACCGCCACGCCCCGCCGCAAGGCCGGACGTCACCGTGGTGAAGGTCAGTGGGCCATGGGTCACTTCACCCCGCTCAACGGGAACGAGCAGTTCAAGAAGGACGACGACAGTCTCAACGTGCGGACGCGCATTGAGACGATCTACTCGAAGCGTGGATTCGACTCCATCGACCCGAACGACCTCCGCGGTCGTATGCGCTGGTGGGGGCTGTACACCCAGCGCCGCCCCGGCATCGACGGCGGCAAGACCGCCGTGCTGGAGCCGGAGGAGCTGGACGACCGCTACTTCATGCTGCGCGTGCGCATCGACGGCGGGAAGCTGACGACCGCGCAGCTGCGTGTCATCGGCGAGATCTCGCAGGAGTACGCGCGCGGCACCGCCGACATCACCGACCGGCAGAACGTCCAGCTGCACTGGATCCGCATCGAGGATGTCCCGGCGATCTGGGAGAAGCTCGAAGCGGTCGGGCTGTCGACCACCGAGGCCTGCGGTGACTGCCCCCGCGTGATCATCGGTTCGCCGGTGGCGGGCATCGCCGCCGACGAGATCATCGACGGCACCCCCGCGGTCGAGGAGATCCACGAGCGGTACATCGGCAGCAAGGAGTTCTCCAACCTGCCCCGCAAGTTCAAGACCGCGATCTCGGGCTCGCCGGTCCAGGACGTGGTGCACGAGATCAACGACATCGCGTTCGTGGGCGTCGACCACCCCGAGCACGGCCCCGGCTTCGACCTGTGGGTCGGCGGCGGGCTCTCCACCAACCCGCGGTTCGCCGAGCGCCTCGGCGCCTGGGTGCCGCTGGACGAGGTCCCCGACGTCTGGGCCGGTGTCGTCGGGATCTTCCGCGACTACGGCTACCGCCGGCTGCGCACCCGCGCCCGCCTGAAGTTCCTGATGGCCGACTGGGGCCCGGAGAAGTTCCGCCAGATCCTCCAGGACGAGTACCTCAAGCGCCCGATGCTGGACGGTCCGCCGCCCGCGCAGCCCTCCTCCCGCTGGCGCGACCACATCGGTGTGCACGCCCAGCAGGACGGCCGCTTCTACGTGGGCTTCGCCCCGCGCGTCGGCCGGGTGGACGGCTCCACCCTGGCCAAGATCGCCGACCTGGCCGAGGCGCACGGCTCGGGCCGGGTCCGCACCACCGTCGAGCAGAAGATGCTCATCCTCGACGTCGAGCAGGACCGGATCGAGTCCCTGACCGCCGGCCTGGAGGCACTGGACTTCCAGGTGCACGCCACCCCCTTCCGGCGCGGCACGATGGCCTGCACCGGCATCGAGTTCTGCAAGCTGGCGATCGTCGAGACGAAGGCGCGCGGCGCCGCGCTCATCGACGAACTGGAGCGCCGCATGCCGGACTTCGAGGAGCCGCTCTCCATCAACATCAACGGCTGCCCCAACGCCTGCGCCCGCATCCAGACCGCGGACATCGGTCTCAAGGGCCAGCTCATGCTGGACGGCGAGGGCAACCAGGTCGAGGGCTACCAGGTGCACCTCGGCGGCGCGCTCGGCCTGGAGGCCGGCTTCGGCCGCAAGGTCCGCGGCCTGAAGGTCACCTCGGCCGAACTCCCGGACTACGTCGAGCGGGTGCTCGGGAAGTTCCAGGAGGAGCGCGAGGACGGCGAGCGCTTCGCGACCTGGGCCGCCAGGGCCAGTGCGGAGTCGCTGTCATGAGCGAACGAGCCGCGCCGTTCTACTGCCCGTACTGCGGCGACGAGGACCTGCGCCCGCACGAGACCGGGCACGGCGCCTGGGAATGTGCTTCCTGCAATCGCGCGTTCCAGCTGAAGTTCCTGGGCCTGCTGGCCCAGGGGCTCCAGCGCAACGACGTGGAAGGGGACGGGACATGACGGACACGCTGCACGCCGCCGAGCTCACCGACGAGGCACTGAGGGACCTGGCCGAGCGGGCCGGGCGCGAGCTGGAGGACGCCTCCGCGAGCGACATCCTGACCTGGGCGGCCGACACCTTCGGCAAGCGCTTCTGCGTCACCTCCTCCATGGAGGACGCGGTCGTCGCCCACCTCGCCTCCCGGGTCTTCCCCGGCGTGGACGTGGTCTTCCTCGACACCGGCTACCACTTCGAGGAGACCATCGGCACCCGGGACGCGGTGGACGCCGTGATGGACGTCAACCTCATCACGCTGACCCCGCGTCAGTCGGTGGCCGAACAGGACGCCGAGTACGGGCCGAAGCTGCACGACCGCGACCCCGACCTGTGCTGCGCGCTGCGCAAGGTCAAGCCGCTGGAGGAGGGGCTGACGGCGTACGCCGCCTGGGCGACCGGGCTGCGCCGCGACGAGTCCCCGACCCGGGCGAACACCCCGGTCGTCGGCTGGGACGAGAAGCGCCGCAAGGTCAAGGTCTCACCGATCGCCCGCTGGACGCAGGACGACGTGGACGCGTACGTCGCCGAACACGGCGTACTGACCAACCCGCTGCTGATGGACGGCTACGCCTCCGTCGGCTGCGCGCCCTGCACCCGCCGGGTGCTGGAGGGCGAGGACGCACGGGCCGGCCGCTGGGCCGGGCGGGGCAAGACCGAATGCGGGCTGCACGGCTGATGACGACTGATCAGGAGATATCGATGAGCGTGACGGAGACGGGAGCCACCGTCTGGCTCACCGGTCTGCCGAGCGCGGGCAAGACCACCATCGCCTACGAGCTGGCCGGCCGGCTGCGCGCCGACGGCCACCGGGTCGAGGTGCTCGACGGTGACGAGATCCGGGAGTTCCTCTCCGCGGGCCTCGGCTTCTCCCGCGAGGACCGGCACACGAACGTCCAGCGGATCGGCTTCGTCGCCGAACTGCTGGCGGCCAACGGCGTCAAGGCCCTCGTCCCCGTCATCGCGCCGTACGCCGACAGCCGGGACGCGGTGCGCAAGCGCCACCAGCAGGAGGGCACCGCGTATCTGGAGGTGCACGTCGCGACCCCGGTCGAGGTGTGCTCCGAGCGCGATGTGAAGGGGCTGTACGCCAAGCAGGCAGCCGGCGAGATCAGTGGCCTCACCGGGGTCGACGACCCCTACGAGGCACCCGAGTCGCCGGATCTGCGGATCGAGTCGCACCAGCAGACCGTGCAGGAGTCCGCAGCGGCGCTCCGTGCGCTGCTCACCGAGAGGGGCCTGGCGTGAGCACCGTCGCCACCGTGCCGGAAGGCACCGTCAACCCGTACGCGCTGAGCCACCTGGACTCCCTGGAGTCGGAGGCGGTGCACATCTTCCGTGAGGTGGCGGGTGAGTTCGAGCGGCCGGTGATCCTCTTCTCCGGCGGCAAGGACTCGATCCTGATGCTGCACCTCGCGCTGAAGGCGTTCGCCCCCGCGCCGGTCCCCTTCACGCTGCTCCACGTGGACACCGGGCACAACTTCCCCGAGGTCCTCGAATACCGCGACCGCACCGTCGAGAGGCACGGGCTGCGCCTGCACGTCGCCTCCGTCCAGGAGTACATCGACGCGGGCAAGCTCCGCGAGCGCCCCGACGGCACCCGCAACCCGCTGCAGACGGTGCCGCTCACCGAGGCCATCCAGCAGCACCGCTTCGACGCCGTGTTCGGCGGCGGACGGCGCGACGAGGAGAAGGCCCGGGCCAAGGAGCGCGTCTTCTCCCTGCGCGACGAGTTCTCCCAGTGGGACCCGCGCCGCCAGCGCCCCGAGCTGTGGCAGCTCTACAACGGCCGCCACGCCGCAGGCGAGCACGTCCGGGTCTTCCCGATCTCCAACTGGACCGAGCTGGACGTCTGGCAGTACATCGAGCGCGAGGGCATCGAGCTCCCGGAGATCTACTTCGCCCATGAGCGCGAGGTCTTCAGCCGCTCCGGCATGTGGCTGACCGCCGGCGACTGGGGCGGCCCCAAGGACCACGAGAAGGTGGAGACCCGGCAGGTGCGCTACCGCACCGTCGGCGACATGTCCTGCACCGGCGCCGTCGACTCCGACGCCACCACCCTGGACGCCGTGATCACCGAGATCGCCGCCTCCCGGCTCACCGAGCGGGGTGCCACCCGCGCCGACGACAAGATGTCCGAGGCCGCGATGGAAGACCGCAAGCGCGAGGGGTACTTCTGAGGGCCTCTCGTGTGGATCATGCCGGGGCTCGCGGGCCCTGGCACCGCACCTCGCGGCGTTGTCGTCAGTCGACGACGCTCCGCGTCGCCTCCCTCCTCCGCCTTGCGATGCACGGCACCAGACCCCGCTCCCTGACCCGGCCTGATCCACACGAGAGGCCCACCATGACCACGACCACCACCACCGAGCAGCTCTCGGCCACCACCCTGCTGCGGTTCGCCACCGCCGGGTCCGTCGACGACGGCAAGTCGACCCTCGTCGGACGACTGCTGCACGACTCGAAGTCGGTCCTCACCGACCAGCTGGAAGCCGTCGCGCTGGCCTCCACCAACCGCGGCCAGGAGGCGCCCGACCTGGCGCTGCTGACCGACGGGCTGCGCGCCGAGCGCGAGCAGGGCATCACCATCGACGTGGCGTACCGCTACTTCGCCACGCCGCGCCGCCGCTTCATCCTCGCGGACACCCCGGGCCATGTGCAGTACACCCGCAACATGGTGACCGGCGCCTCGACGGCCGAGCTGGCCGTCGTCCTCGTCGACGCCCGCAACGGCGTGGTCGAGCAGACCCGCCGGCACGCCGCCGTCGCGGCCCTCCTGCGCGTCCCGCACGTCGTGCTCGCCGTGAACAAGATGGACCTGGTGGACTACGCGGAGCCGGTGTTCGCCGCGATCGCCGAGGAGTTCACCGCGTACGCCGCCTCCCTCGGCGTCCCGGAGATCACCGCGATCCCGATCTCGGCGCTGGCCGGCGACAACGTCGTGGAGCCCTCCGCCCACATGGACTGGTACGGCGGCCCGACGGTCCTGGAGCACCTGGAGACGGTGCCGGTCAGCCACGACCTCACCGAGTGCCACGCGCGCTTCCCGGTGCAGTACGTGATCCGCCCGCAGACCGCCGAACACCCCGACTACCGGGGGTACGCCGGTCAGATCGCCGCCGGGGTGTTCCGGGTCGGCGAGAGCGTCTCCGTACTGCCGTCCGGACGCACCACGACGATCGAGGGCATCGACGCGCTCGGTGAGAGCGTCGACATCGCCTGGGCCCCGCAGTCGGTGACGATCCGGCTCGCCGACGACATCGACATCTCGCGCGGCGACCTGATCGCACCGGCCGACGACGCCCCCGCCGTCACGCAGGACGTCGAGGCGACCGTCTGCCACGTGGCCGACCGGCCGCTCACCGTGGGCCAGCGGGTGCTGCTCAAGCACACCACCCGCACGGTCAAGGCGATCGTCAAGGACATCCCGTCGCGGCTGACGCTGGACGACCTCTCCCAGCACCCGGCCCCCGGGCAGCTGGTGGCCAACGACATCGGCCGGGTCGTGGTCCGTACCGCCGAGCCCCTCGCGCTCGACGCCTACGCGGACTCGCGGCGCACCGGCTCGTTCCTGCTGATCGACCCCGCCGACGGTACGACGCTGACGGCCGGCATGGCGGGCGCCTCGTTCGCCGCCGTCACCGACGGGGCCACGGACGCGGACACCACCGCCGAGGACGCGGAGTGGGACTTCTGATGATCACCGATTTCTTCTCGACCTTCGCGAAGGAGGGCGGCCGGGTCGGCAGCGGCGCCCTCGGCAGCGGCCAGGGCGGGGTCGGGCGATGTGCGTGATGACGTACGCGCACTGCCTGCGCGCCCGCCTGCACGACCCGCACCGCCAGTTCAGACGAAGACCTGCCGACCGCCCGGCCGCGCCACCCGACTCCAGGGGGACGTGAGCACCGGGCCAACGAGAGGAAAGCCTCCCGTGCCTGCCACCCGTACCACTGTCCGCCGCAGCCTCGCCGCTGCCGCCGCTCTGCCGCTGCTCGCCGTGGCACTCACCGCTTGCGGCTACGGCTCCGAGGCGAAGGACGACGACTCCGAGAAGTCGAGCGTCTCCGCCGACGGGAAGAAGCTCTCGGCCGACACCGTGAAGATCGGGTACTTCCCGAACCTCACGCACGCCACCGCCCTGGTCGGTATCCAGGAAGGCCTCATCGCCAAGGAGCTGGGCGGCACCACGGTCAAGCCCTCGACCTTCAACGCCGGGCCCTCCGAGATCGAGGCGCTCAACGCGGGTTCGATCGACATCGGCTTCATCGGCCCCTCCCCCTCGATCAACGGCTACAGCAAGTCCAAGGGCCAGAGCCTGCGGATCATCGGCGGTTCGGCCTCCGGCGGCGTGAAGCTCGTCGTGAACCCGAAGAAGATCAAGACCCTGGACGACCTCAAGGGCAAGAAGATCGCCACCCCGCAGCTCGGCAACACCCAGGACGTGGCGTTCCTCAACTGGATTGCCGAGAAGGGCTGGAAGGTCGACGCGCAGAGCGGCAAGGGCGACGTCTCCGTGGTCCGCTCGGACAACAAGGTGACCCCGGACGCCTTCAAGGCCGGTTCCCTGGACGGCGCCTGGGTCCCGGAGCCGACCGCTTCGAAGCTGGTCGCCGAGGGCGGCAAGGTCCTGCTCGACGAGTCGACGCTGTGGCCGGACGACAAGTTCGTCATCACCAACATCATCGTGTCGCAGAAGTTCCTCTCCGAGCACCCTGACGTCGTGGACGCGGTGCTGCGCGGCACGGTGAACACCAACAAGTGGATCAACGCCAACCCGGACGAGGCGAAGGCCTCGGCCAACACGGCGCTGGAGAAGCTGAGCGGCAAGGCGCTGCCCGCCGAGGTCCTCGACCCGGCGTGGAAGTCCATCCAGATCACCGACGACCCGCTGGCCGCGACGCTCCAGGCGCAGGCGGACCACGCGGTCGGTGCCGGTCTGCTGGAGAAGCCCGACCTCAACGGCATCTACGACCTGAAGCCGCTGAACAAGATTCTCAAGGCCGCGGGGCAGCCCGAGGTCGCCGACGCTGGTCTCGGCGTCAAGTAACCGACCGACCGCACCAGGATCCCTGATGACTCCCAGGAGGTGACGACCATGGCGACCACCACCCTCACCAAGGCCGAGGACCGTGCAGCGGTCGAGCACGCCGCTCGTCTCACGAACGTGTCCAAGTCCTTCTCCGGACCCACGGGGCAGCAGCTCGTCCTGGACGACATCTCGCTCGATGTCGCTCCGGGCGAGTTCGTCACCCTCCTGGGAGCCTCCGGGTGCGGAAAGTCGACCCTGCTCAACCTGGTGGCAGGACTCGACCGCCCGACCGCGGGGTCCATCGAGACCCCCGGCGGGCGGCCGGCCCTGATGTTCCAGGAGCACGCCCTCTTCCCGTGGCTGACCGCGGGCAAGAACATCGAACTGGCCCTGCGGCTGCGCGGGGTACCGAAGTCGGACCGCCGCCCCGAGGCGGAGCGGCTGCTCGAACTCGTGCGCCTCGGCGGGGCGTACGGGAAGCGGGTGCACGAGCTCTCCGGCGGCATGCGGCAGCGGGTGGCGATGGCCAGGGCGCTCGCCCAGGACAGCCAACTGCTGCTGATGGACGAGCCGTTCGCCGCACTCGACGCCATCACCCGCGATGTGCTGCACGACGAACTGACCCGGATCTGGCGCGAGACGAACGCCTCCGTCCTCTTCGTCACCCACAACGTGCGCGAGGCGGTACGGCTCGCCCAGCGCGTCATCCTGCTGTCCTCGCGGCCCGGCCGGATCGCCCGGGAGTGGACGGTCGACATCGAGCAGCCTCGCCGCATCGAGGACACCGCCGTGGCGGAGCTGTCCGTCGAGATCACCGAACAACTGCGTGGGGAGATCCGCCGACATGGCCAGCACTGAAACGAAGGCCGACGACCTGGCGGGACTCGAAGCGGGCCTGGACGCGCTCGACGCCGTACAGGTGCGCAGGACGCCGGCCCGCGAGATCCTGCTCAACAAGGTCCTGCCGCCGGTCGTCGCGGTCGTCCTGGTGGTCCTCGTCTGGCAGCTGCTGGTCTGGGCGAAGGTCACCGACGACTACAAGCTGCCGCCGCCGCTGGCGGTCTGGGACAGCCTGACCGACATGTGGGCGCAGGGCACCCTGCTGGAGGTCATCTGGACCAGCGTGTCGCGCGGTCTGCTCGGCTTCGTGATGGCCGTCGCGATCGGCACCCCGCTGGGTCTCCTGGTCGCGCGGGTGAAGGTGGTCAGGGCGGCGATCGGCCCGATCCTGTCCGGGCTGCAGTCCCTGCCGTCCGTGGCGTGGGTGGCGCCCGCCATCATCTGGCTCGGCCTCGACGACAAGACGATGTACGCGGTGATCCTGCTCGGCGCGGTGCCGTCCGTCGCCAACGGCCTGGTCTCCGGCGTCGACCAGGTGCCGCCGCTGTTCCTGCGCGCGGGCCGCACGATCGGCGCGACGGGGCTGCGCGGGACGATCCACATCGTCCTGCCGGCCGCGCTGCCCGGTTATCTGGCGGGCCTCAAGCAGGGCTGGGCGTTCTCCTGGCGCTCGCTCATGGCCGCCGAGATCATCGCCTCCTCGCCCGACCTGGGCCTGGGCCTCGGCCAGTTGCTGGAGAACGGCCGGAACAACTTCGACATGCCGGGGATCTTCCTGGCGATCCTCCTGATCCTGTTCGTCGGCATCGCGATCGACCTGCTGATCTTCAGTCCGCTGGAGCGGCGGGTGCTGCGCAGCCGCGGTCTCCTCGTCAAGAGCTGAGTTCTCATGGCCTCCCCCGTCCTGCTCGTCATCGCCCACGGCAGCCGCGACCCGCGGCACGCGGCGACCGTGCACGCGCTCACCGCGCGGGTACGGGCGCTGCGGCCCGGGCTGCGGGTGGAGACGGGCTTCCTGGAGTTCAACGCCCCGTCCGTGCCCAGGGTGCTGGAGCGCCTGGCCGCGGAGGGGGCGGACGAGATCGTCGCGCTCCCCCTGCTGCTGACCCGGGCCTTCCACGCGAAGTCGGACATCCCCTCGGTGCTGCGCGAGGCCCGCGCGCGGCTGCCGCGGCTGCGGATCAGCCAGGCCGACGTCCTCGGTCCGTCCCCGCTCCTGAACGCGGCCCTGGAACAGCGGCTGTACGAGGCCGGGGCTGCCCCCGGCGACAAGGGCTCGACCGGGCTGGTCCTGGCGTCGGCGGGCTCCACAGACCCGGAGGCGATCGCAGTGATCGCTGAAATCGCGCGGGAGCTGCGGCACACCGGTTGGTGCGCCGTGCGGCCTGCGTTCGCCTCCGCATCCCTTCCCCGTACCGCGGACGTCGTACGCGCCCTGCGGGCCGACGGCGTACGCCGGGTCGCGGTGGCTCCGTACGTCATCGCCCCCGGCCGCCTCCCGGACCGTATCGCCGCGGGCGGGGAGGAGGCCGGGGCGGATGTGCTCGCCGGCGTCCTGGGCCCGTCCCCCGCCCTGGCCCGGCTGCTGCTGACCCGCTACGACGAGGCGCGGGTGCCGGTGGCCGGGGCGCTGAGCGCCTGACCCGTGTCCGCCAGGTCCAGGCTGCCGGTGCGCTCCCGCTTCAGCTCGAAGAAGTCCGGGTGGCCGGCCAGGACCCGGAAGCTGTCGAAGAGCCGTGCCGCCTCCTCGCCCCTCGGTACGGAGTTGAGCACCGGGCCGAACCACACGGTGCCGTCGACATGGATCGTGGGGGTGCCGACGTACGAGCCGGCGGCGGGGTCCTTCCCCCGGTCGTGGCTGCGGCGTACGGCTTCGTCGTACGTGTCGGTGTGCGCGGCCTCCGCGAGTGCGGCGGGCAGGCCCAGTTCGGCGAGGGACTCGGCGACGACGGCGTCGAAGTCCTCGTTCTTCCCCGGGTGGATGCGGGTGCCCAGGGCGGTGTAGAGGTCCCGGAGGATGCCGGGCCCGTGGTGCTCCGCCGCGGCGGCGGCCACCCGGACGGGGCCGATCGACTTGTCGACCAGCTCGCGGTACCAGTCGGGGAGTTCGTTGCCGGTGTTGTGGAGGTGGAGGCTCATGACGTGGAAGCGGAGCTCGATGTCGCGCTCGCGCTCGACCTCCAGCATCCAGCGGGAGGCGATCCAGGCGAACGGGCAGGCGGGGTCGAAGTAGAAGTCGACCGCCGTCCTGCCCGCCGTGTCGTTCACGTGGGTGCTCATGCGAGGAGCCTAGGGAGACCGTGGCCCGCGCCTCTGGGCCAATCCGCAGGCGTTCCGCTGGGCCACCTCCCGCCTCCTCAGGACGCCGCGTCGGCCAGGGCGGTGAGCTCGGCCACCGTCATCGAGCCGGCGGCCCGCCGCTCCCGGGCAAAGGTGTTCGCGGTGCGCCGCAGGACGTCGTTGACGGGTGTCGGGATGCCGTGCAGCCGGCCGAGCAGGACGATCTCCCCGTTGAGGTAGTCGGCCTCGATGGTGCCCGTGCCGCGGCTGAGGCTCTGCCAGGAGGACCCTCCGCCGCGCTCGGAGCCGTCGAGCGGGTCGAAGCGGATCCTTCCGCCGCGGGCCGCCTCCTGCTCCGCGCTCCCCGTCGCCTCGATGCCGGCCGCCGCGAACACCGCCCGCGCCTCCGCCCGGGCCCGGTCGAAGAGGGCGAAGCCGTCGGGGCCGCTGAGCACTCCGGTGGCCGCCTCGATCGCGTTGGCGAGGTTGGAGAGCAGCTTGGCGTACTTCCAGCGCATCACGTCGGGGACGACGGGGGCCTCCAGTGTCGCCTTCTCCCAGTCCGCGGCGACGGCGCGCACGGTGTCGTCGGTTCCGGACGGGTACCGGCCGAGGTGCAGGATTCCGGTGACCGGGGCTCCGGGGGCGAGCACCCTGCCCGGCTCCACGAAGGTCGCGGGGAGGAAGACGCAGCAGCCGTAGACGCGGTGGAACCGGCGCAGTGCCAGGCGTTCACTCTCCACGCCGTTCTGCGCGCAGATCAGGGGGAGCCGCTCCCCCGCCGTTCCGCCGCCGGCCACCGGCCGCACGCTCCAGGCGTCGAGCGCGGCGACGCTGTCCTGCGTCTTGACGGCGAGGACGAGGACGTCGTCCGGGCCGAGGTCTACCGACTGCAGGCCGTCGGCGACGGGGAGCCGGTGGGTGCGGGTGCCCTCGGGTGTGGTGAGGCGCAGCCCGTCCTCGCGCAGGGCGTCGTACTGCGCCCCGCGCGCGACGAGCACCACCTCGTGGCCCGCCTCCGCGAGCCGTCCGCCTATGGCGCCGCCGACGGCGCCCGTTCCGATGATGATGTAGCGCATGCCCGTGAGCCTGGCACAGCGCCCGCCGGTACGGAAAGCGGTCATGGCAACGGGCCGCGCTCGGTGAGCGCGGCCCGTCGTCAGGTGGTGAGGTGCGTGCGGTGCTGCGGTGCGTTGCGGTGCGTGCGGTCTAGAAGACGCTGACCCCGTAGGCGCTCAGC
Source organism: Streptomyces sp. NPDC102451 (assembly GCF_044765485.1). Classification (NCBI taxonomy): domain Bacteria; kingdom Bacillati; phylum Actinomycetota; class Actinomycetes; order Kitasatosporales; family Streptomycetaceae; genus Streptomyces; species Streptomyces sp. NPDC102451. The sequence goes on from NZ_JBIWKD010000004.1 coordinate 482,183, forward strand.
GCCTCGGTGACCGGCTGGAAGAACGTGGTGCCGCCGGAGGTGCAGTTGCCGCTGCCGCCCGAGGTGAGGCCCAGCGCCGTGGTGCCGGAGAAGAGCGAGCCGCCGCTGTCGCCGGGCTCGGCGCAGACGTTGGTCTGGATCAGACCGCTGACGATGTCGCCGCCGCCGTAGTTCACCGTCGCGTTGAGGCCGGTGACGGTGCCGCTGTGGACGCCGGTGGTGGAGCCGCTGCGCTTGACGGACTGGCCGACGCTGGGGGTCGCGGCGGAGGTGATGTCCTGGTAGCTGCCGTTGTAGAGGTAGACCCGGCCGTCCGCCGCGGCGGAGCTGCTGTGCCGGATCAGACCGTAGTCGTTGCCCGGGAAGCTGGAGCCGGCCCGGGTGCCGAGGGTCGTGGTCTGGCCTGAGTTGGTGTACCAGGTGCTGCCTATCTCGGTGCAGTGCCCGGCGGTCAGCGCGTAGTACGTGCTGCCGCTGCGGACGTTGAAGCCGAGGGAACAGCGGCCGCCACCGGCGTAGATGGCCTGGCCGCCCGCGATGAGCTTGTTGAACGTGCCTTCGGTGTGCTTGATGTCGGCCTTCGCGCCCGAGTCGGTGACCGACTCCTTGATCGTGGCGATCTCTGCGGCGGTGACCGAGCTGTCGACGGTGACGACGACCTTGCCGGTGCTCGCGTCCGTGTACCAGGCGGTGCCGGCGATGTCGGCGCCGCGCACGGCCGAGCTGGCGTCGGCGAGCGCGGCCTTCGTCACGGTGGCGTCGGGAGCGGCCTGGGCGACCGCGGTGGGTGCCGCAAGCGCGACGGCGGTGACCAGACCTGAGGTCGCGGCGATGAGACGGGCGCGTCTGGAGAGCGAGCTGAGGGGGGCGAAGCGCTTGAAGGTCACAGGATCCTCCGTCATTGGGGGGTGTCGGTCCGCTGGGTGGGCGGGCCGAGGGCGTGCGGCTCTCCTCGACCAGGGGTTCTAGTCGTGGACCTGCCAACCGCACGCCTCGAATCCTTGACTCCGCTTGCACCGGTGACAAGGTCGTCTTCCGGACCGCGACGGAGAACGGACCCTGAACTCCGATATGCGTGCGAGTGACCTCCGAACAACGGCGTCCGCCCACCGAACGGAGGTGGGCAGCGAATTGCAGCAAAGCCCGCAACCGGGAGCGGACGTCGGCCGCTGTCTACGCGCATCGCGTTCACACACACCACCCCTGCCCGCGCGGCGTGCCCCCGGTGGTGTCCACGGCCCGGACCGGACGCATCGGGGCACGGCCTGTTCGGATGGCTTACCGGCGTTTTGCCCGGGCGCTCCAGGTGGCCGGAATCAGCCCCTCCGGCGAGAACCGGACGGGCTGCGGGCGCAGATCAGTCCGGGGCGGCACTCTTGCGACACCGCCCCGGTGTGTGCTGCGGGGGATGTCCCGGGAGCCTGCGGACGCGCGGGCTCAGACCTCGGCGAACGGGTCGTCGATGAAGGGCGTCGCCTGGTGGAAGTAGAGCAGCCAGCCGCTCCCGGTCAGCCGCCACAGCGAACTGCGGTGGGACCGAAGGCCGTTGGACTCCGTGTCGAAGGTGAGGTGCACCAGGTCCGGTGTGAGCTGGTCACCTCGCATCCGTGACGCGGTGAGCGGCTCCGGGCTCGGCGCGCCCGGGGCCGTGAGCATGGCGATGATCGTGTCCCGCTCCCAGAGTCGGCCGCTGGTGCCGATCTCCCGGAAGTCGGGGTGCAGCAGGGTGACCAGGACGTCCGCGGATGCCCTCACCACGGGGTCGAGGAGGCGGAGTTCGCCCTCGATGGCCGCGGCCACGGCGGGCGGGGGCTCAGCCACGCGTCATCTCCACAAGCTTGACCACGGTGTTCCAGTTACGGCTGGTGGCGACGAGGCCACGGGTGACGGCGGGGCGCCCGAGCGCGACGGCGAGCTTGGAGCGGCCGAGTCCGTCGGGCGCGTACAGATAGTAGGCGCGGTCCCCCAGCCGGAACTCCTCCGGGCGGAAGGCGTCGGCGTCGAGCGAGGCGAACCGTGCCGCGTCGAGGGGCTGGTCGACGTACGTGACGTGCAGCTGCTTGGCCTCGAGCTCGGCGGCGGAGAACGGACAGGCGTCGGCCACGGCCGCGAGGTAGGCGGCCGAGCGTACGAGACAGTCGACCGGAAAGCCGAAGTGCTCCTCGATCGCCCGCTCCAGCCCGGCGGCGAGCTCGCCCTCGTCGTCCGACGCGCCGCGGAACACGGCGTTCCCGCTCTGCAGGTACGTGGCGACGTCCTCGTGCCCCAGCTCCCCGAGCAGCGTACACAGTTCGGCCATCGGGACCCGCCGGTGGCCGCTGACGTTGATCCCCCGCAGCAGCGCCGCGTACATCGTGCTCATGTCCCCACCCTAGAGCCTGTCGTGGCTTTCCCATGGAACAGGCCGCCGCGCCCCGTGGGGGAGAGCGCGGCGGCCTCCTGCTCGTGCCGTGTGTCCCGCCGGTACTACTCCACGATCTTCAGGAGCTTGTTCGCGGTGCCCTCGGTCGCGTTGGAGATGGCGTCCGGGGTGGCGCCGTCGGAGAGCGCCGTGGCGACCTCCTCAGGGGTGGCGTCCGGGTGACCGCCGAGGTAGACGGCCGCGGCGCCGACGACGTGCGGGGTCGCCATGGACGTACCCGAGATGGTGTTCGTGGCGTCGTCGCTGTCGTTCCAGGCCGACGTGATGTCCGAGCCCGGCGCGTAGATGTCCACGACCGAACCGAAGTTGGAGAACGACGACTGCTCGTCGTCCACCGTGGACGAGGCGACCGTGATGGCCTCGGGGACGCGCGAGGGGGAGCCCTCGCCCGCGTCGCTCGACTCGTTGCCCGCGGCGACCGCGAAGGTGACACCGGAGGCGATCGCCTTCTGCACCGCGGCGTCGAGGGCCGGGTCCGCGGAGCCGCCGAGGCTCATGTTGGCGACGGAGGGGCCCTCGTGGTTCGCGGTGACCCAGTCGATGCCCGCGACGACCTGCTCGGTGGTGCCCGAGCCCGCGTCGTCCAGGACGCGGACGGCCACGATCTTCGCCTTCTTGGCCACACCGTGGGACGCGCCCGCGATGGTTCCGGCCACATGGGTGCCGTGTCCGTTGCCGTCGTCGGCGTCGTCGTCGTTGTCCACGGCGTCGAAGCCCGAGGTGGCCCGGCCCTCGAAGTCGTTGTGCGTGACGCGGACACCGGTGTCGATCACGTACGCCGTGACGTCACCGCCCGCGGCGTCCGGGTAGGTGTACGCGTCGTCACCGGCGGTCTCGGCCTGGTCGATCCGGTCCAGCCCCCACGACGGCGGGTTGTCCTGGGTGGCGTCGATGTGGAACTTCTTGTTCTGGACGACCTTGGAGACGGCCGGGTCGGCGGCCAGCCGCTTGGCCTCGGTCTCCGAAAGCCCGCTGGCGGAGAAGCCGTTGATGGCCGACTTGTAGTTCCGCTGGAGCTTCCCGCCGTACTCCTCGGCCAGTCCGGCCTTGTCGGCCTTCTGGTCCAGCATCACGATGTAGCTGCCGGAGACGGCGGTCGCCGCGTCCGCGCCGTAGACGGTGCCCATCGTGGGCGCCGGAGCGGCTCCGGCGAACGGGGTGGTGAGCAGGGTGACGCCGGCGGCGGCTGCCACGGCGGTTATCGCGGCGGTGAGCTTGACCGAACGCACGCGCTTGTGAATTGCCATGAAGAGGGGTCTCCTCGTCATTCTTTGTGGGGGGATTGGCCCTCGGCCGGAAGATCTCCGGGGGCTGCCTCGAAACACTGCTCGATTGACGCGCCCAGATCAAGAACTTCATGCAGCCGTCACCCACTCGGCAAACTTTGGTCACAGAAAACCTGCGCACTTCCCTCCATGACGGGCAAACCGCTGGGTCATGTCTCGCACATGGGGCCGCACTTGGATCCCGTACGGATGAACTCAGCGCGATTCACAGCAGATAAGCCCACGTCATTGCTAGGGAACGCGGGAACGGAATGCCATGTTTCAGTTGTGCGCACCGTTTGCGGGAAGTTCGGCCTCGATGAGATCGGCCGCCCGACCGGTGCCACCCTCCCCCGCCATCCGCTCCTGGATCCGCGCCAGCCTCGCGGCCACCTCCGGGTCGTCCACCAGAGCGAGCACCGCGGCGCGCAGGGAGGCGGCGTCGGCCTCCTCCTTCGGCAGGTGCCGGGCGACGCCGAGGGCCTGGAGCATGTCCGCGTTGCCGAACTGGTCGACGGCCTGCGGCACCGCGACCATCGGGGTGGCGGTGGCGAGCCCCTCCTGGCTGCCGCCCGCTCCCGCATGGGTGATGAAGGCGTCCGCCTGCCTCAGCACGGACAGCTGCGGGACCCAGGAGTGCACCTCGACGCCGTCCGGTACGTCACCGAGTGCGGACGGGTCCACGTGTGCGCCGATCTGCAGCACCACGTGCCAGCCGGGCAGTTCGCCGAACGCCTCGACGCACGCGCGGTAGAACGCCGGCTCGTCGGTGAACGAGGACCCCAGGGAGACCAGCAGGACCTTCTCGGCGCCCGCGGGCCGCTTCCACTCGCCCTGGTCGGCCCGGTCGCCCTGGCAGGCGCCGACGAAGGTGAACCTGGCGTGATCCACCCGGTCGGCGTTCGGCTGGAGCGCCTCGGGGATCAGCACCAGGCCACGGCGCGGCCGGGCCACGAAGTCGTCCGAGGAAAGGTCGCCCAGGCCGTTCTCCGCGAGCCAGGCAGCGAAGCGCGCGTAGTACGCCCGGCCCCGCTCGGTCTGCTTCAGCCCGGCGGTCGCGGGGTCCCCCACCTCCTCCGCGTACCCCTCCCAGGGGACCAGGTTGGGCCAGAGCTGGACGGCGGGCACGCCCCAGCGGTGGGCGAGGACGCGGGCCGGGTAGGAGGTGATGTCGTGCAGGACGAGGTCGGGCTCGTCCCCCTCGAAGGCGTCGGCGAGCTGCGGAAGCGCCTGGACGGCGTCCGCGAGGAACGGCTCGATATTGTCGATGAGTTCGGTGCCCCAGTCCTCCGGGTTGTCCGCGGTGGGCAGCACCGAGGTGTAAATCACCGGCTCGGCCCCGGTGGCGGCGACCTTCTCGGCGAAGGAGGCCGGGATGGCGTAACTGACGCGGTGCCCACGGGCGACGAGCTCCCGGATCACTTCGAGGCTGGGGTTCACATGCCCGTGGGCGGCGATGGAGAACATGGCGATATGGGCGCGCGGGATCGATGTCATGCCGCGACCTTAAGCGAGACGATACGTCTCGTCCAGCTGATTTCCGGGCCCCTGCCCGGTCCGGCTCAGCGCTGGTAGCGGGCCAGCACCCGGTTCCCGTCGTCGACCAGGCGTTTCCTCAGCTCCTCGGTTCCGATGGCCCCGCTGTAGAACTCCTGGAGCGCGGGCGTGGCGACCTTGTCCTTCCACTCGGGATAGCCGCGGACCGACTGCGCGGGCGCGGGGCGCAGCGCCCGGGCCAGCGCGGTGCCGGTCGCCCAGCCGTTCTCCTCGGTGTGCAGCGCGGGGTCGGCCAGCGCCTCGGTGCCGGTGGGCAGCATCCAGTCGCCCCTGGCGAGGCGCACCATGTTCGCGGGGCGCAGCAGGAAGTCGATGAACTGGGCGGCCTCCTCCTTGTGCGGGCTGTCCTCGGCCACCGAGAGGGTCTGCGGGCTGACCCCCTGGGCGAGGCCTCCGCTGCCGGCCGGGGTGGGGAGCACCGTCCACTCGAAGCCCTCGGGGGCCTGCTCGACGACCTGCTGGCGGTAGGAGAAGCCGAGCGGGACCATGGCGTACTTGCCGCCGAAGAAGCCGGGGAGCGTGTCCGACCCTCCCATGCCGAGCGCCGAACGCGCGGCGCTGTGGTCGGAGTTGACCTGGTCGCGGACCGTGCCGGGCATGACCAGGTCGCCCGCGTCGGACCGGATGGTCACCTTGCCGTCCGCGCCGCGGTGGAAGAGCTGCCCGCCGGCGGAGAGGCCCAGGTTGAGGGTGACGGACACCGGCTCCTTGAGCGGCCAGGCGACCCCGTACGTCCCCTTCTTCGTCAGCTTCCCGGTGACCTGGCGGAATTCCGGCCAGCTCCAGGGCTTCTCCGGGGTCGGGATCCGGACACCCGAGGACGCGAGGATCTTCGTGTTGGCGATGAGGACCTTGGGTTCCTGGAGGAAGGGGACTCCGTAGACGCCGCCGTCGAAGGTGGTGGTCTCCCAGGACTGCTGCGGGATGTCCTGGGTCAGCCGGTCGGGCAGCAGGTCCCGCAGATCGGCGAGGTATCCGCCGTACGCGAAGTCCGCGAGGTCGTCGGAGGCGTCATGGATGATGTCGGGCGCCTCACCGCCCTCGAAGGAGGTGAGCAGCTGGTCGTGGACGTTGTCCCAGCTGCCCTGGACGTAGTCCACCTGGACGTCCGGATGGGCGGCGTTCCACTCGCGTACAAGCTGCTTGTTGGCGTCGACGGACTCCTTCTGCCAGGCCAGCGACTGGAAGCTGAGCCGGATCGTGCCGTCCGCGTCCGTACCGTCCTCCCCCGAGCAGCCGGTCAGCAGGAGGGCGAGCGCGGTGGCCGCCGCGGCGAGCGCGGGCAGGCGGCGGCGCATCAGTGCTTCACCGCCCCGGCCGTCAGGCCGCCCGTGATGCGCTTCTGGATGACCGCGAAGAGCACGAGCGAGGGAAGCGTGGCGAGGAACGCGGCGGCGGCGAGCGGCCCGAGGTCGGCCACGCCCTCCGCGCCGAGGAAGTGGGTGAGGACGACCGGCAACGTCTGCTTCTCCGGGGTCTTGAGCAGGACGAGCGCGAAGAAGAACTCGTTCCATGCGGTGATGAACGCGAAGAGCGCGGTGGCGACGATCCCCGGGGCCAGCAGCGGCGCGGTGACCGACATGAGGATCCGCGCCTTCCCCGCCCCGTCGACGGCTGCGGCCTCCTCCAGCTCGGGCGGCACGGCCCGTACGTATCCGGCGAGCATCCAGAGCGCGAAGGGGAGCGACCAGACGACGTACACCAGGATCAGCCCCCACAGCGAGTTGATCAGGTGCAGGTATTTGAGGACCAGGAAGAGCGGAATGATCACCAGGACGAAGGGGAACGCCTGGCTGACCACGACCATCCGGTGGCGGCCGTGGACAGCCGCCCCCGGTGACGGGCCATCACATAGGCCATGGGGGTGGCGATGACGACCGCGATCAGAGCGGCGCAGAGCGCGGCGGTCAGCGAGTTGGCCGCGGCCCGCAGCAGCGGCTGCTCGTCGAAGGCCTGCCGGAAGTTGTCCAGCGTCGGGTCCTCGGGGATCCACGTGGGGTGCAGCGATCCGAGCTCGCGGGCCGGCTTGAAGGCGGTGGATATCAGCCAGAGGAAGGGGAACGCCAGGAAGACGAGGTAGCACAGGAGCGCGGCGTACTGCCCGGCGCGCGCGGTTCTGCCCGTACGGAGGCTCATGCGTCCTCGCCTCCCCTGAGCCGGCCGACGAGATAGAAGGCGAGGAGCACCGAGATGACGGCGACCATCACGCATCCCATGGCGGCGGCGTAGCCGAACTGTCCGTAGCGGAACGCCTCCTCGTAGGCGAAGAGCATCGGCAGCCGGGTGCGGCCGCCGGGCCCGCCGCTGGTCAGGACGTAGACCAGGGCGAAGGAGTTGAAGTTCCAGATGAAGTTGAGCGCGCTGATCGCGAGTGCCACCGGTCTGATCGCCGGCCAGGTGACGGTACGGAAGCGGCGCCAGGCCCCGGCGCCGTCGAGGGCGGCCGCCTCGTGCAGTTCGTGCGGGGTGTTCTGCAGCCCGGCCAGCAGTGCCACGGCGGTCTGCGGCATCCCGGCCCAGATGCCGACGACGATCACGGCGGGCAGCGCGGTGGCGAGCCCGGTCAGCCAGTCCCTGCCGTCGCCGAACCCTAGATCCCGGATGGTCTCGTTGAGGATGCCCGCGTCAGGGTTGTAGACCAGGCGCCACATGATGCCGACGACGACCTCGGGCATGGCCCAGGGGACGATCGCCAGCGCCCTGGCGAGCCAGCGCATCCGCAGGTTCGCGTTGAGCAGCAGGGCGAGGCCCAGCGCGAGCACGAACTGCGGGACCGTGACCCCCACCGCCCACAGCAGGCCGATCCGGAAGGAGTCCCAGAACAGGGTGTCGTGCAGCAGGTCCTGGAAGTTGAGGACGCCGATCCACTGGGTGGAGCGGGTGCGGCCGGACTGCGCGTCGGTGAAGGCGAGCAGGATGCCGTAGAGCAGCGGGCCGACGCTCAGGATCAGGATCGGGATCAGTGCGGGCAGCACCAGGAACCAGGTGGCGCCGTCCCGTCGGCGCCCCTCACCCCGTCCGCCGTGCGGGCCCTTACGCCCGGACCGCGCCATTGCGCTCGCCAATGTCATGAATTCGACCCCTTTTTCATCCTTGAATCGGTTTCATCCCCCTATGGCCGCCCGGGCGACCCCCGTCATCGTGCTGACGGCCCGCCCGTTCGTCAAGGTGGCCTGCGAAGATGAGAAAATCCGGCCATGGACGAAAAGCGCGCACGCGAGGTACTGACCGCCGCCGGACTGCCCGCCGGTGCGGAGCTCCTCGCGCTGGGCGAGAACGCGGTGTTCGCCGTCGACGGCCTGGTGGCCAAGGTCGGCCGGGACACCACCCACCACCCGGAGCTGCGGGAGCGGGCCGAGCGCGAGGTGGCCGTCGCCCGGTGGCTCGCCGACGCGGGCGTACCCGCCGTGCGGGCCGCGGAGGCGGAGGCCCGCCTGGTGGAGGGCCACCCGGTGACCCTGTGGCACCGGCTGCCCGACGCGGTGCGCCCGTCCGAACCGCGCGACCTGGCCCCGCTGCTCACCCAGGTGCACGCACTGCCGGCCCCGGAGGGCTTCACGCTGCCGCGCCGGGAGCTGCTCGGCGGTGTCGAGCGCTGGCTGCGGCTCGCGGGCGACGCGATCGATCCGGCGGACGCCGACTATCTGCGCGGCCGGCGCGACGGTTTCGCGAAGGCGGCAGCGGCCCTCGCACCGCACCTCACGCCGGGGCCCATCCACGGTGACGCGCTCCCCCGCAACGTCCATGTCGGCCCGGACGGACCGGTCCTGGTCGACCTGGAGACGTTCTCCGCCGACCTGCGCGAGCACGATCTGGTGGTCCTGGCGCTGTCCCGGGACCGCTACGGCCTGCCCGCCGGAGCCTACGACGCGTTCACCGAGGCGTACGGCTGGGACGTACGCAGCTGGGAAGGGTGCGCGGTGCTGCGCGGCGCCCGCGAGACGGCGAGCTGCGCATGGGTCTCCCAGCACGCCCCGGCGAACCCCAAGGCGCTCGTGGAGTTCCGGCGCAGGGTGGCGTCCCTGCGCGAGGACGACCCCGAGGTGCGCTGGTACCCGTTCTGAACGGGGCCGCGCCGCGCGAAAGCACGGGGAGGGAGCCGGGCCCGACACGTATGCTGCCGACTGTTTGTCTCGTTCCGATCGTTCAGGCCATTCGAAGGTGGAGATTTGTCATGACCATATCCCGACTGCCCCTGGTGGCATGGAGTCTCGCGACGGTGGCGGCGGGTGCGCTCCTCGTCGGCTGCTCGGGCTCGGTGTCCATCGGGAACGCCGAACCGAAGAAGTCCGACGGTGCGGCCGGATCCGAGGACTCCGCCGGATCCTCCGCGCCGAGAGTCTCCGCGACCGAACTGGGCGACACGGTGGCCGAGAAGCTGGCCGCCACCACGGGTCAGCCGAAGCCGGACGTCACCTGCCCCGATGACCTCGTCGGCAAGGTCGGCACCACCACCCGCTGCACGCTCAAAGCGGCCGACGGCAGCACCCTGGGTGTCACGGTCACCGTCACCGCGGTCAACGGTGACAAGATCGACTACGACATCAAGGCCGACAACACGCCCACCCCGGCCACGAACTGACCGCCGGGCTTCCGGGCCGCTCCGGAGCCGGAGCCCCTCTCCGGCGGGCGGCCCTCCCCCGGAATGCGCCGGCCCGCAGGGTCATCGCATCCGGGGGATGAGCGGCCAGGCAGGTTCGACGACCGCCGCCGGGTCCGCGGTGCGCCGAAGATAGGCCTGCAGGGAGAGCGACTGCTCCGCCGCCGCGCGCACCTGGAGGCCGTGCAGGTCCTCCAGCGCCATCACTCCGACGGGCTGGTGCTTCTCCCCCATGCGCCGTACCACCCGGGCCGCGGCCACGGCGTCCGCCCTCGCGTCGTGCGCGTCCTCCAGCGACACCCCGTAGTGGGCGCACAGGGCGTGGAGGGCCCGCTTCCCCTTCCGGTACTTGTCGACGTGCTTGTCGATCACCAGGGGGTCGATGACGGGCGAAGGCGCGTCACCCAGGCGCTCGCTGACCGACTCCACCCCGTACCGCCGGCACTCGCGGTCGAGCAGGGACAGGTCGTACCGCGCGTTCATTACCACCAGTGGGGTCCCCGAGCGCAGGCCCTCGGCCACCGCCCCGGCGATCTCCGCGATCGCGGCGGCGGCCGGCGCCCCGTGCGCGCGGGCGCGTTCCGTCGAGATGCCGTGGATCGCCGATGCCTGTTCGGGTATGGCCACACCCGGATCGAGCAGCCAGGTCCGCTCCTCCGACACGGATCCGTCCGCCTCGAGTCGGACGACCGCCGCCGTCACGACGCGGTCGGTCTCCACGTCCGTACCCGTGGTCTCCAGGTCGAACGCCAGCAGCGGCCCGCTGATCCAGCTCATCCCGTACCTCCTTCTGTGGTGCGTTCCCCCAAGTGATGACCACCCTCGCACGCACCACTGACAACGCTGGAAGGGGCGTCAGGAGACGGGCCTGGAGTCCGTCCAGACCGACTCGAACTCCTCGCGGTACGTCTCGAAGAGGCCGTGCTCGCTGTCCTGCCCCGCCCTGACCACCGCACGACCCCCGCCGCGCAGCACCAGCACGGGCGCCTCCATGCCGCGTGCGCGCCGCAGATACGGCTGGACGACCCCCACCGCGTCGGGCCCGTCGCCGTCCACCAGGTACGCCGTGAAGCGCGGCGTCTCGTCGAAGACGTGGATCTGGAAGGCGCCCGGGTCGCGGAGCTTGGAGCGGACCCGGCGCATATGGAGGATGTTCATCTCCACGGACCGGCTCAGCTCGCCCTTCTTGAGCCCCAGTTCGCGCTCCCGGCGCTTGACCGCGCTGCTCGCCGGGTTGATGAACAGCAGCCTGACCCGGCAGCCCGACTCGGCGAGGCGGACGAGCCGGCGCCCCGAGAAGTTCTGCGTGAGGAGGTTGAGCCCGATGCCGATCGCGTCCAGCCGGCGGGCCCCGCCGAACAGGTCCTCGGCGGGCAGCTGCCGCTGGAGCCGCACCCGGTCGGGGTGGACGGAGACCACGTCGGCGTAGCGGTCGCCGACCAGCTCCTCGACGGCGTCGACGGGCAGCCGCTCGGCGGACGGGACCGCGGCACCGCTGCCGAGGATCTCCAGGAGCCGCGCGGAGGCCCGTTCGGCCTGCGCCAGGACGGCCTCGTTCAGCGCCCGGTTGCGGGAGACGACGTTGCGCGCGACCTCCAGCTCGTCCAGGGCGAGCTCCACCTCACGGCGGTCGTCGAAGTACGGCTCGAAGCAGGGCCAGTGCTGGACCATCAGCTCACGCAGCTGCGGCAGCGTCAGGAAGCTCAGGACGTTGTCGTCGGCCGGGTCCAGCAGATAGCCCTTGCGGCGCGAGACCTCCCGGACCGCGACGGCGCGCTGCACCCACTCCTGCCCCGCGGGCCCCGCGGCGGCCACCACCCAGTCCTCGCCGTGCACCGGCTCGTAGATCGGCCGGATCACGGCCGAGACCACGGCGCGCAGCCGCTGTTCCACCAGATTCAGCCAGATGTACGCCCGCCCGGCGCGCTGGGCCCGCGTGCGGACCTCGTTCCAGGCGTCCGCTCCCCAGTTCAGATCGGCACCGATCTCCATGGGCTGTGCGAGGGAGACAGCGCCTGGCGGGGCATCGGTCGATTCCCCCTCGTGACCCGCGTCACCTGGGGGCAGCTCGAACCCTCCCGAGCTCACCCGTGTACCGCCTTCCACTCCCCCACCAACGATCAAGGAAGGGTACTCCGGCAGCGGGAGCCGGTGCAGCAGGATGCACAGGCTCCTTACTCAACTCCCCTATGCGGCAGGCTCGTTCCTTGCGGTGAGATCGGGTGGAGTGAGATGGTTCATAGTGATTGCGCACCCCCTCGCACGCCGCATACCGGACGGAGGAGACGCCCGGCGGTCCGGGCCCCCTGTCCGGGCGACACCGAGGTGTCCCAGGTTGACCGGCCCGGCGGGATCGCACGACGGAACCCGACCGCACCGGTCGACGTACTAGGTACAGGACCGTCTTTCGGGGAGTATCGGGGCGAAAACCCCCAGCACCCGGATCAGAAGTGGAAGAGTCCTATCTATGCAGGTCTGGCCGGGACACGCGTATCCCCTCGGCGCCACGTACGACGGCGCCGGAACCAACTTCGCGGTCTTCTCGGAGGCCGCCGACCGGATCGAGTTGTGCCTCCTGCACGACGACGGTTCAGAAACGGCGGTGGAGCTCCGCGAGACCGACGCCTTCGTCCGTCACGCCTATCTGCCCGGGGTGATGCCGGGGCAGCGCTACGGCTTCCGGGTGCACGGACCGTACGAGCCGCAGCGCGGGCAGCGCTGCAATTCCGCGAAGCTGCTCCTCGATCCGTACGCACGTGCGATCTCGGGGCAGATCCAGTGGGGCGAGGCGGTGTACGGCTACCCGTTCGGCAAGCCGGACGAGCGCAACGACCTCGACTCGGCGCCGCACACGATGAGCTCGGTCGTGGTCAATCCGTACTTCGACTGGGGAGACGACCGCCGCCCCCGTACGGACTACCACCGCACGGTGATCTACGAGGCCCATGTGAAGGGCCTGACGATGCTCCACCCGGGCCTGCCCGAGGAGCTGCGCGGCACGTACGCGGGGCTGGCGCATCCCGAGATCATCGCGCATCTGACCGAACTGGGCGTCACCGCGATCGAGCTGATGCCGGTGCACCAGTTCGTCCAGGACCACCGGCTCGCCGACGCCGGGCTGGCCAACTACTGGGGCTACAACACCATCGGCTTCTTCGCCCCGCACAACGCGTACGCCTCCTGGGGCGACCGCGGTGAGCAGGTGCTGGAGTTCAAGCAGGCGGTGAAGGCGCTGCACCAGGCGGGCATCGAGGTCATCCTCGACGTGGTCTACAACCACACGGCCGAGGGCAACCACCTCGGTCCGACGCTCTCCTTCCGGGGCCTGGACAACGCTTCGTACTACCGGCTGGCGGACGACCAGAAGTACTACATGGACACCACCGGCACGGGGAACTCCCTGCTGATGCGGTCCCCGCACGTCCTCCAGCTGATCATGGACTCCCTGCGGTACTGGGTGACCGAGATGCATGTGGACGGTTTCCGCTTCGACCTGGCTGCGACCCTCGCACGCCAGTTCCACGAGGTGGACCGGCTGTCCTCGTTCTTCGACCTGGTGCAGCAGGACCCGGTGGTCAGTCAGGTGAAGCTGATCGCCGAGCCCTGGGACGTGGGCGAGGGCGGTTACCAGGTGGGGAACTTCCCGCCGCTGTGGACCGAGTGGAACGGCAAGTACCGGGACACGGTGCGGGACCTGTGGCGGGGCGAGCCCCGGACCCTCGCGGAGTTCGCCGGGCGCCTCACGGGCTCCTCCGACCTCTACCAGGACGACGGCAGGCGCCCGCTGGCCTCGATCAACTTCACCACCTGCCACGACGGCTTCACGCTGCACGACCTGGTCTCGTACAACGACAAGCGCAACGACGCCAACGGCGAGGGCAACAGGGACGGCGAGAGCCACAACCGCTCGTGGAACTGCGGGGCGGAGGGGGACACCGACGACAAGGAGGTCCTGGAGCTGCGCAGCCGTCAGATGCGCAACTTCATCGCCACGCTGATGCTCTCCCAGGGCGTGCCCATGCTGAGCCACGGCGACGAGTTCGCCCGGACGCAGCGGGGCAACAACAACGGCTACTGCCAGGACAACGAGCTCTCCTGGGTCCACTGGCCCGATCCGGCGGCCGCCTCGCGCGCCGATGACGGCGACGAGGACGGCGGCGGTACGGACACGAGCCTGCTGGAGTTCACCCGGGCCATGGTCTGGCTGCGCCGCGACCACCCGGTCTTCCGGCGCAGACGCTTCTTCCACGGCCGTCCGGTGGAGGGCACGCACGACGAGCTGTCGGACATCGCGTGGTTCACCCCCAGGGGCGACGAGATGACCCAGCGGGACTGGCAGGCGGCGCACGCGAAGGCCATGACGGTCTTCCTGAACGGCCACGCCATCTCGGAGCCGGGGCCGCGCGGTGAGCGGATCTCGGACGACTCGTTCCTGCTCATGTTCAACGCGGGCGCCGAGACGCTGGAGTTCGCCGTTCCGATGAACCACGGCAAGCAGTGGCAGGTCGTCGTGGACACGGCGATCCCGGACGGGGTGCCGCCGGGGGCCGGGCCCAAGGTGTCGGCGGGTGAGCGGGTGACGCTCGTCGGGCGGAGCATGACGGTGCTCAAGCGTCCGGCGTAGGCCGTTGGGGTGATGGACCGGCCGGGCGGGCGCGTCCGGCCGGTCCGGGTGGCGCAGAAGGTGGGAGAGGGGCGTCCGGCTGGGTACGTACGAGTCCATGACGCCCACCGCCACGTACCGGCTGCAGCTCCAACCGGACTTCCCGTTCGCCGCCGCCGCGGACGCCGTGCCGTACCTCGCCGAGCTCGGCGTCTCCCATCTGCACCTGTCCCCCGTCCTGGAGGCCGTGCCGGGGTCCGGGCACGGTTACGACGTCGTCGACCACAGCACGGTGCGGGCGGCGTTCGGCGGTGAGGAGGGTCTGCGGGAGCTGGCCGGTGCGGCACGCGCCCACGGCCTCGGGCTGATCCTGGACATCGTGCCGAACCACATGGCCGCCGCGCCCCGGCACAACCTGCCGCTCTGGGAGGTGCTGCGCGAGGGCCCGGAGTCGCCGTACGCCCGCTGGTTCGACATCGACTGGGCGGCGGGCGGCGGGAAGGTGCTGCTGCCCGTGCTGGCGGGGCGCATCGGCGAGGAGAGCGCCGGCTTCGAGGCGGGCACCCGGGACGACGGCACTCCCGTGCTCCGCCACGGCGATCTGGAGTTCCCCCTGCGCGAGGGCACGGCGGACCTCCCGCTGCCGGAGCTGCTGGCCGCCCAGCACTACCGGCTCGCCTGGTGGCGGCTGGCCAGGACGGAGCTGAACTACCGGCGGTTCTTCACCATCTCCGATCTGATCGGTGTCCGGGTGGAGCACCCCGAGGTGTTCGCCGCCACCCACGGCAAGATCCTCGAACTGGTCCGCGACGGGGTCGTCGACGGGCTGCGCATCGATCACCCGGACGGGCTGGCCGACCCGGCGGCGTATCTCGGGCGGCTCGGCGACGCCACCGGGGGGCGGTGGACGGTGGTGGAGAAGATCCTCACCGGTGACGAGGTCCTGCCGGCCGGCTGGGCGGTCGCGGGGACGACCGGGTACGACGCGCTGCACCGGATCGACGGTCTGTTCACCGACCCGATGGGGGCGGCGGATCTGCTCGGCCGCTACCGGGACTTCGCGGGCCCTCCGGGGGACCGCGGCGGCTACTGGACCGCGACCGTCCGCCGTGCGGCGTACCGCGTGGTCACCCATGAGCTGGCCGCGGAGACGGAGTGGCTGACCCGCCTCGCCGCCGAGGTGTGCGCAGGGGACACCGCACTGCACGACCACGCTCCGTGGGCGCTCCACACTGCGGTGCGCGAGCTGCTGGTGCGGGTTCCCGTCTACCGGCCGTACGTGACCGCGGGCGGCCCGCTCACCGAGATCGCGGAGTCGACTCTTCCCGCCGAGGCGGTGCGGGACGCCAGGGCGGTGTTCTCGGTCGCCCAGGAGGCGGACGCCGTCGACGTGGTGCGGGACCTGGCGCTGGGCCGGCTGGGTGACGGGCCGGCGCACGCGGCGTTCTGCGCCCGGTTCGCGCAGACGGCGTCCGCGCTGCACGCCAAGTCGGTGGAGGACACCGCGTTCTACCGTTACGTCCCGCTGATCTCGGCGACCGAGGTGGGCGGTGACCCGGGCCGGCCGGCGGTGAGCCCGGAGGAGTTCCACGCGTTCTGCGCCCGGATCGCCCGGGACTGGCCGGCCACCGGCACGGTGCTGACCACCCATGACACCAAGCGCAGCGGGGACCTGCGGGCCCGGATCGCGGTGCTGTCCGAGTGCCCCGAGCGGTGGTCCTCGCTGGTGGCGCAGCTGTCCAGGTCCGCGTCCGTGCCGGCCCCGGACCCCCAGCTGGCCTGGCAGGCCTGGCAGTCGGCGTACGGCTGTGTGGGCCTGCCCGCCGGTGAGATGGCGGGCAGGCTGGAGCCCGCGCTGCTGAAGTCCGGCCGCGAGGCGGGCCTGTTCACCAGCTGGACCGAGCCGGATCCGGCGTACGAGCGGGCCGTGACCGACTTCGTGGCGGCCGGTCCGGGCAGCGACGCGGGCGAGGAGCGCACGATGCTGGCCAGGTTCGCGGACACGCTCGCCCCCTTCGTGCGGGCCAACGTGCTGGGGGCCGCCCTGGTGCACCTCACGATGCCCGGGGTGCCCGATCTGTACCAGGGCACGGAGCGGGAGTACATCGCGCTGGTCGACCCGGACAACCGGCGGCCGTTCAGCAGGCCCTCCGGGGGCGCCGACGAGAAGGCCGCGCTGACCACGGCGGCGCTGCGCCTGCGCCGGGAGCGCCCGGAGCTCTTCGGCGAGTCGGGCACCTACGCCCCGCTGACGGCGCGGGGTCCGGCTGCCGCGCACTGCCTGGCGTTCTGCCGGTCGGGCGAGGTGATCACGGCCGTGACCCGGCTGTCGCTCAGGCTGGAGGAGGAGGGCGGCTGGCGCGATACGGAGCTGGCGCTGCCCGACGAGGGGCCGTGGGCCGATCTCCTGTCGGACGGGCGGGAGTTCACGGGGCCGGTCGTGCCGGTGGCGGAGCTGTTCGCGGACGGGCCGGTGGCGCTGCTGGTGCGGGCGGGTACGGAAAGGCGCTGAGGTACGTCGCGCGAGCGGGTACGGAACGGCGCCGAGGCCCGTCGCGGTCCTCGGCCGGGGTGCCCGGCACCACGCAGGGCGAGCGGCAGCAGGCCGGTGTGCCGTCGCGGGCGTGGAGGCACCGCCCCCGGCTTCAGGCCGGGGGCACGGGCAGCGACGCGATGAGCCGGAAGGACATCCGGCCGAAGCTCACCTGGTCGCCGTCGCGCACCACGACCGCGCCGACGACCCGCTGGCCGTTGACGCAGGTGCCGTTCGTCGAGCCCAGGTCGCGCAGGATCCACCGGCTGCCGTGCGCGGTCAGTTCGGCGTGCAGCCGCGACACCGTCTCGTGGCTGAGCCGGAGCCCGTTGCCCGGGTCGCGGCCGATGCGCAGCGGGTGCGGACCGGGCAGCGGCAGCAGGAGTTTGGGGAGCCGCTCGGACTGCCACGCCCGGCGCACCCTGGCGGGGAAGGCGGAGACCCCGCCCACCGCGCGGAACAGTCCGCGGGACCAGCGCCCGCCCGGCTCCAGGTCCGAGGTGAGCGCCTTCAGCTCCTCCGGACGCCGTG
The DNA here is from genome assembly GCF_044765485.1 of Streptomyces sp. NPDC102451. Taxonomy (NCBI): domain Bacteria; kingdom Bacillati; phylum Actinomycetota; class Actinomycetes; order Kitasatosporales; family Streptomycetaceae; genus Streptomyces; species Streptomyces sp. NPDC102451. The sequence goes on from NZ_JBIWKD010000004.1 coordinate 499,694, forward strand.
CGGTCAGGACCAGTTCCATCCGGCGCAGGAAGGTGTCGTGGGAGAGCTTTCCCTGTGCGGCGCCGTCTCTGAGCACACCGAGTACACGGTCGCGCTCGGCGTCCGAGAGCCGCGCGGGATACGTGGAGGACTCGAAGGAGGACGTCACAGCACCGATTGTCGGTCCGAGAGGCCCGAGGTGTCCAGACGATGCCCGTTTCCGGCCTTCCTGACCTGGGCGGCAGCGGATAAATACCGCTCGCCGGCCACCGGGAAGTTGCTATCGTCGCGCGCTGCCGCCGAAAGAGGCGGCGTACACGTCGAGGAGACTCTGTGACCCCTGCACCACCGGAACTGACCATCCGTCCGCTCACCGGAGCGGACGAACTCGGTCTCTTCCAGCGGCTTTCCTATGTGCTCGACCACGAGCTCGCCGATGACCTCGCGACGGGACGCCGTCGCCCCGAGTGGATGTGGGTGGCGCTGCGCGGCGACCACGTCGTGGGGCGGCTCGCGTGGTGGACCGGCCAGGACGGCGGCGATCCCCAGCTCCTGGACTTCTTCGACCTGGACGACGCCCTGCCGGAGCCGGAGCGCGGCGCGATCGGGCTTGAGCTGGTGGAGAAGGCGACCGCCGCCGTCGTTCCCGCCGGGTCCGCCCGGCCGGAGTACGGCCGTTACATCCCCCCGGACTGGCGCGAGGACCCCGCCGCGCGCGAGGTCGTGGAAGCCCGGATACGGGTCATGGAGGCCACCGGCGCCCGGCTGCTGGTCGAGCGGCTGCGCCTGGAGTGGCGGGCGGGCACGCCGGTGCCCGAGGACTCGGGCCGGCTGGTGTTCCGCCAGGTCACCGGACGCGAGGACCTCGTCGCGCTGATGACCCCGGTGATGGAAGGCACCCTGGACGCGCACGGCCAGGAGGACCTGGCATCCGGGCTGAGTGCCCGCGAGGCGGCGGAGAAGCAGTACGACGAGGAGTTCGCCGGGCTCAGGACGCCTCAGGAGTGGTGGCGGATCGCGGAGTTGCCGGACGGGGAGCCGGTCGGCTTCGTCATCCCGGCGCGCAACAACTACCACCCGATGATCGGCTACATCGGGGTGCTTCCGGCGCACCGGGGGCACGGCTACATCGACGACATCCTCGCCGAGGGCACCCGGGTGCTCGCCGCGCAGGACGTGGAGCGCGTCAGGGCGGCGACCGACCTCGGCAACGTCCCGATGGCGAAGTCCTTCGAGCGCCTGGGCTACGTCAACTTCGAGCGCTCCTTCGACATGGTGTGGGACCAGCCGTAAACCGGTGGACGCGGTGTGCCGGGAGCCGTAGTGTCGGCGCCCGGACACCCGCCCCGGACGCCCGCCCGGACAAGGAAGGAGGCGAGAGACGTGCGTGACATCGGCACCATCCGCAGCATCACGTTCACGCGCTCCCGCCCCGTCCCGAGGACGGTGCCGGACTCGGTCTGACCGGGGGCGCCGAGTCCCGGAGGACCTCACCATGACCGTTCCGGTCATCCGTCCGCTCACCCCGAGCGACGTACATCTTTTCCATTCCCTGCAGGGCCCTTCCCTGGTCGGCCGTGCCGCGTTCGGCCACCGCTACGCCCCCGTGCACGAGGGCGGCGAGTACCGCCCCGAGTGGACCTGGGTGGCCCTGCGCGACGGCGTCGTCGTCGCCAGGGCGGCCTGGTGGGGCGGGCCCGACGACACCGAGCCCGTCCTGTGCAACTACTTCGACTTCGCCGAGGGCGAGGACGCCGCGGGCACCGAACTGCTGCGCCGCGCCCCGTGGTCCGTCGAGTACGAGCTGATCGTGCCGCCCGCCTGGCGGGAGACGCCCGAGGTGCGGGCGGCCGCTTCCGCGCGGATCGCGGCCGCCGAGGCGGCCGGCATGAAACCGCTGGTCGAGCGGTACCGCTACGAGTGGACCACCGCCGACGGTCTGCCCGAGCGGCCCGGCCGGCTGGAGTTCCGCGAGGAGCCCGACGACGCGGTGGTCCTGGACGTGCTGCGCCGGGTGCACTCCGAGACGCTGGACGCCCACGCCCGGCGCGCCGTCGAGGCGGGCGGTCCGGAGCGGGCCGCCCGGGAGGAGCTGGACTTCTTCAACTGGTGCCCCTCGCCCCGCTCCTGGTGGCAGCTGGCGTACACCCCGGACGGCACGCTCGCCGGGATCCATGTGCCCGCCCACAACCCGGGCGGGCCGTGCATCGGCTTCATCGGGGTCGTTCCCGAGGCCCGGGGGCACGGTTACGGCTACGACCTGCTCGTGGAGTGCACACGCTTCCTGGTGGAGCACGGCGCGGCCTCCGTCGCGGGGGCCACCGACCGGGGCAACGTGCCGATGGCCCGCGCGTTCGCCCGGGCCGGTCACCGCATCACCCAGGAGCGCGTTCACCTGGTGTGAGCGCCGACGCCCCCTGACCCGCCCGTCCGCTGGGCGCGGATCAGGTCGCGGTACCACGCGTAGGACTCCTTGGGGGTCCTGCGCAGGGTCTCGTAGTCGATGTGGACCAGGCCGAAGCGCTTGCTGGCGCCCTCGGTCCACTCGACGTTGTCGGTGAGCGACCAGGTGAAGTAGCCGCGTACGTCGGCTCCGGCGTCGATGGCCGTACGCAGCGCCTCCAGGTGCCCCTCCAGGAAGGCGATGCGGCGGCCGTCGGCGACGGGCTCGTCGACGGCGCAGCCGTTCTCCGTGATGTAGACGGGCGGCAGCCGGTCACCGAAGCGGTCCCGCAGCTGGCCGAGCGTCTCGGCCAGGCCCTCGGGGACGACGGGCCAGCCGAAGTCGGTGGTGTCGTAGCCCTCGATCTCCCGGATCCCGAAGGGGAGCCCGGCGGGCATCTCGTACCCGGAGAAGGAGTCGAGCGCCTCGGCCCTGGGGGCGCCGACGAGGGTCGGGTTGTAGTAGTTGACGCCGTACCAGTCGAGGGGTGTGGAGGTGACCTTGAGGTCGTCCTCGACCGGGCCCGGCATCAGTGCGGCGAAGCCCTCGTCGGGGTAGCGGCCGGTGAGGACCGGGTCGGCGAACAGCCAGTTGGTCAGGGTGTCGTAGATCTCCGCTCCCGCGCGGTCCTCGTCGGAGTCCCCCGCCGTCCAGACGGGGGTGTGCGAGAGCGCGATGCCGATGTTGCCCGCGCCGGCGGCGCGCAGCGCCCGTACCGCCAGTCCGTGCGCCAGCAGCTGGTGGTGGGCGGCCGGCAGGGCGTCGAAGAGGAGGGTGCGGCCGGGGGCGTGCTCGCCCAGGGCGTAGCCGAGCATCGTGACCTCGGCCGGCTCGTTGATGGTGATCCACATGGGGACGCGGTCGGCGAGCCGCTCGGCGACGATCCCCGCGTACTCGGCGAAGCGGTAGGCGGTGTCCCGGTTGAGCCAGCCGCCCGCCTCGTCCAGCGGGAGCGGGGTGTCCCAGTGGTAGAGGGTCGGGGCCGGGGTGATGCCGTGGGCACAGAGTTCGTCGACGAGCCGGTCGTAGAAGTCCAGCCCGGCGGGGTTGAGCGCGCCGCTGCCGCCGGGGACGACCCGGGGCCAGCTGATGGAGAAGCGGAACGCGTCCGCACCGAGTCCGGCGAGCAGGGCGACGTCCTCGCGGTAGTGCTCGTGGAAGCCGGTGCCGCGGGTGGTGTCGGTGCCGTCCTTGATCCTGCCGGGCTGTGCGGCGAAGGCGTCCCAGCCGGAGGGCCCCTTGCCGTCGGTGTCGAAGGCCCCCTCCGTCTGGAAAGCGGAGGCGGATGCGCCCCACAGGAAGTTGGGTGGGAACGTCGGCACGGTCATCTCGGCCTCCAGCAGCCGTAAGAGGGACCTTGAATTACTGCCCGGGCTCGCCGCGTATGAGCAGAACCCGGTAGGGCAATGATCAGGACCAGACCCTAGGGGCTCGCTCCGGTGTCCCGGGGCCGTGCGTGCGGATTCCGCCGATCATGGGGCCTCCGGCGAGGCATCAGGTCCTGGACGAGGAGTGGTGAATGCGGTTCGAGGTGTGGGCCCCCGAGGCCGGGTCGGTCGCGCTGTGCACGGCGGGCGGCCGGCTGCCGATGGAGCGCGACCCGCTGCGCGCGGGCTGGTGGACGGCGGAGGCCGAGGCGGCGGACGGTGACCGCTACGGCTTCTCGCTCGACAACGGCCCCGTGCTGCCCGATCCGCGCTCCCGGCGCCAGCCGGACGGACCGGACGGTGAGAGCGCGGTCGTCGACCATGACGCCCACACCTGGCACACCGTCTGGGCCGGGCGGGGGCTGCCGGGCGCCGTCCTGTACGAGCTACACGTCGGCACGTTCACGGAGGAGGGGACCTTCGGCGCCGCGGCGGAGCGGCTCGGGCATCTCGTGGACCTCGGCATCACCCATGTGGAGCTGATGCCCGTCTGCCCGTTCCCCGGAACCCACGGCTGGGGGTACGAGGGAGTGTCGCTCTGGGCGGTGCACGAGCCGTACGGCGGCCCGGAAGGACTGAAGCACTTCGTCGACACGGCGCACGGGCTGGGTCTCGCGGTCGTCCTGGACGTGGTCCACAACCATCTGGGCCCCTCGGGCAACTACCTCCCGGCGTTCGGCCCGTACTTCACGGACACGCACCACACCCCCTGGGGTTCGGCCGTCAATCTCGACGCCCCAGGATCGGACGAGGTGCGCGCCTACCTCCTGGGCAGCGCGCTCGCCTGGCTGCGGGACTACCGCCTGGACGGCCTGCGCCTGGACGCCGTCCACGCGCTGGCCGACGGCAGGGCGCTCACCTTCCTGGAGGAGCTGTCCACCTCCGTCGACGCGCTGGCCTCGGAGCTCGGCAGACCGCTCGGGCTGATCGCGGAGTCCGATCTCTGCGACCCGAGGACGACCACCCCGCGCTCGGAGGGCGGCGTCGGGCTGCACGGCCAGTGGAACGACGACTTCCACCACGCCCTGCACACCGCGCTCACCGGCGAGTCCCAGGGGTATTACGCCGACTTCGCGACCGCCCCGCTGGCCGCCCTCGCCAAGACCGTGACCAGGGCTTTCTTCCACAACGGTACGTACTCCAGCTTCCGCGACCGCGCGCACGGCCGCCCGGTGGACGTCACCCGGACGCCCGCCCACCGCTTCGTCGGCTACGCCCAGACCCACGACCAGATCGGCAACCGCGCCCTCGGCGACCGGCTCGCCGCCGGGCTCTCCCCGGGGCTCCAGGCGTGCGCCGCGGCGCTCGTGCTCACCGGGCCGTTCACCCCGATGCTCTTCATGGGCGAGGAGTGGGGCGCCCGCACGCCCTGGCAGTTCTTCACCGACCACACCGACCCCGGTCTCGCGGAGGCCGTGCGCAACGGCAGACGACGGGAGTTCGCGGCGCACGGCTGGGCCGAGGAGGACATCCCCGATCCGCAGGACCCGGACACCCGGGCCCGCTCCTGTCTCGACTGGAGCGAACCGGAGCGGGAGCCGCACACCCGGCTGCTCGCCTGGTACCGCGAGCTGATCGCCCTGCGCCACGCCCTGCCGGACCTCTCCGACCCCGACCTGGCGTCGGTGCGGACGGCGTACGACGAGGAGGCCCGCTGGATCGCCTACCGGCGGGGCGATCTGCGGGTCGCGGTCAACCTCTCCGGGAAGCCCGCCGCCATCCCGCTGGGAGCCGGCCGGCACCGGGCCGGCCGGGGCAGGGTGCTGGCCGCGTGGGAGCGCACCGAGGCCCCCGGAGCGGACGGTGTGCTGCACCTGCCCCCGGAGTCGTGCGTGGTGCTGGCCGACGACTGAACAACTCCCTTGCGCTCGCGTGTACTTCAACACATATGGTCCGGACCGGGTCCGGGTGGACCGGATCCGGAAGAGGGGGAACCATGCAGCAGCGATTCCTGGGCCGTTCGGGGCTGCGCGTCAGCGAGCTCTGCCTCGGCACCATGACCTTCGGCCAGGACACCGACGAGGCCGAGGCGCACCGCGTCCTCGACACCTTCACGGAGGCCGGCGGGACGTTCATCGACACCGCGGACGTCTACCAGCGGGGTGTCTCCGAGGAGATCATCGGCCGCTGGCTGAAGGGGCGTCGCCGCGACGAACTCGTCATCGCCACCAAGGTGTTCGGCACGATGGGCGAGGCGCCGAACGCGGGCGGGCTGAGCCGCAAGCACATCGTGCGGGCCGTGGAGGAGAGCCTGCGGCGGCTCGGCACGGACCACATCGACCTGTACCAGACGCATGTGTGGGACGCGACGACGCCGGTGGAGGAGACGCTCTCCACACTGGACACGCTGGTGAAGGCGGGAAAGGTCCGCTATCTCGGCGCGAGCAACCTCTCCGCGTCCCAGCTCCAGCGCTCCCAGGACCTGGCCCACCGCAACGGCTGGGAGCCCTACGTCAGCCTCCAGCCGCTCTACAACCTGCTGGCGCGCGAGGTCGAGTGGGAGCTCACCCCGGTGAGCCTCGCGGAGGCGTCGGCATCATCCCGTGGAGCCCGCTCCAGGGAGGCTGGCTGACGGGCAAGTACCGGCGGGGCATGACGGCGGTGGAGCCCGGCACCCGCGAGGCCCGCTACCAGCAGGAGCTGGGACGCGAGGCCTGGCGGGAACGGGACAACGAGGAGACCTGGCGGGTCGTCGAGGCGGTCGTCGCGGTCGCCGATGAGGCCGGGCGCACGCCCGCGCAGGTCGCCCTGCGCTGGCTGCTCGGACGCCCCGGGGTCACGGCACCGATCGTCGGGGTGCGCACGGTCGCGCAACTGACCGACGGCCTCGGCGCGGCGGGCTGGGAGCTGACACCGGACCAGACGGCGCGGCTGGACGGGGCGAGCGAGCGTCCGCTGCCCTATCCGTACGACGTGCTGCACCGGTTCCGCGCCCGCGAGCCGCAGGACTGAGGGCCGGGGGCCGGGCAGTGGGGCCTACTCGACGATCGCCAGTTCGCGCGCGGTCGTGTTCAGCCGCCTGCCCCCGCTCTCCGTGACCGTGACGATGTCCTCGATACGGACGCCGAACCGGCCCGGGAGGTAGATGCCCGGCTCCACGGAGAAGCACATCCCGGGGACCAGCGGCTGCTCCCCGCCCTCGATCATGTAGGGCGGCTCATGGGTGGTGACGCCGATGCCGTGGCCGGTGCGGTGGATGAAGCGTTCGCCATAGCCGAATTCGGTGATGACGGCACGGGCCGCCCGGTCGATGTCCTGGCAGGCCGCCCCGGGCCGCACGGCACGGCAGCCGGCCTCCTGCGCCTCCCGTACGACGTCGTGGACCCGCTGCTCCTCGGCGGTGGGTTCGCCGACATGGACCGTACGGGAGGTGTCGGAGCCGTAGCCGTGCTTCAGCCCGCCGAAGTCCAGGACGACCATGTCACCGCCCTCGATGGTGCGGTCGCCCGCCTCATGGTGCGGGTTGGCGCCGTTGGGGCCGGATCCCACCACGGTGAAGTCGACCTGGGAGTGCCCGTGCTCGATGAGCAGCGCGGCCAGGTCGGCGGCCACCTCGCTCTCCCGCCGCCCCGAGAAGCGGACCTTCAGGATCTGCTCGTACGTCGCGTCGGCGGCGGCCCCGGCGGCGGCGAGCCGTTCCAGCTCGGCCGGGTCCTTGACCGCCCGCAGCATGGGCAGGGCGTCGGTGAGCGAGGCGTAGGAGGTGTCGGGCAGGAGCTTGTGGAGGGCCAGCAGGTGCAGCGCCCAGGCGTTGTCGCTGATCCCGAACCGGCCCTTGGCGTGCAGGAGTCCGGCGGTCAGGGTGTAGGGGTTCGCGGCGTCGGTCCAGTCCCTCAGGGTGAGGGCCGGGGCGCCTGCCGCGCGTTCCGCGTCGGCCGCCTCCAGGGCCGGGACGACGAGCACGGGGTCGTGACCCGCCCTCAGGACGAGCAGGGTGAGGCGCTCGGTGTCCGCGGTCGGCCGGTAGCCGGTGAGGTGGACCATGTCGGGGCCCGGCGCCACGAGGACACCGGCCAGGCCTGCGGCTTCGGCGGACTCGGCCGCGCGGGTCATCCTGGCCCGGTAGTCGTCGGCGGTGAAGGGCACGGGCTGGTCGGTGCTGGGCATGAGGACCTCCTGGCGGGGACGCGGCACTCAGCATCCTGCCCGGCCGGACGCGAGCGTGATTCCGGGCGCGCCGCACCCGGTTCAGCGCAGCCGTACGACGAGGTCGGCGCGGTCCCGGTGCCGCTCGACCAGCCGGGCGTTGCGCTCGTCGGATCCGGCGACCCAACGCTCGGCGTACGGGCGCGGCTTGCCGAAGCGCACATGCCGGTCCACGAGCCGGCTCACCCGCAGCCCCGGATCGGCGTCCAGGAACCACACCTCGTCCAGCAGACCGCGCACCGGCGCCCAGGGGCCCTCGTCCAGCAGCAGGTAGTTGCCCTCGGTCACGACGAGCGGGATGTCCGGGGCGACGCACACGGACCCGGCGACCGGCTCCTCCAGCGCCCGGTCGAAGGCGGGCGCGTACACCGGGTCCTGGCCTCCGGGGTGGCGCAGCCGCCGGAGCAGGGCCGCGTAGCCGGCGGCGTCGAAGGTGTCGGGGGCGCCCTTGCGGCCGGCCCGGCCGAGGCGTTCCAGCTCCGCTCCGGCCAGGTGGAAGCCGTCCATCGGGACGAGGACCGCGCGGCCGCCGAGCCGTTCGGTGATGCGGGCGGCCAGCGTGGACTTCCCGGCGCCGGGCGGCCCCGCGATCCCGAGGATGCGGCGGCCGCCGGTGGCGGCGAGACCGCGGGCCCGGTCCGTCAGCGTGGCAAGGTCGCTCGTGTCCATGGCGGGCATTGTCCCCAAACAAAAAGGGAAGGCGTTAGTGTTACGTATAACTCATGCAGCGTCCGCACACCGACGAGGTTCCCCATGTCCCACATCGCCCTGGTCACGCTGGTCGTCCGCGACTACGACGAGGCCCTCGCCTTCTACACCGACGCCCTCGGGTTCGAGTTGGTGGAGGACACGGACCGGGGCGACGGCTCCCGCTGGGTGGTCGTGCGGCCGCGGGGCACCACGGGCACGGGACTGCTGCTGGCGCGCGCCAAGGACAGGGCCCAGGAGGCGGCCGTCGGGGCGCAGACGGGCGGCCGGGTCGGCTTCTTCCTGCACACGGAGGACTTCGCGGGCGACCACGAGCGGATGCGGGCGGCCGGCGTCCGCTTCCTGGAGGAGCCGAGGCACGAGACGTACGGCTCCGTCGCGGTGTTCGAGGACCTCTACGGCAACCGGTGGGACCTGCTGCAGCCCGCGTGAGCCCCCAGCGGTCCGCGACCCCCGCTAGGCCGGGCCGGCCGCCGCGCGCAGTGCTTCCAGGACCGGCCTGATCAGCGGGTGGCCCTCGGCGCCCCGGCGTACGGCGGCGAAGACGCGCCGGGTCGGGGCGACGCCCTCCACGGGCCGTACGACGACCCCGCCGAGCTCCGTGCCGCGCAGCGCCGAGCGGGGCACCAGCGCCACCCCCGCGCCCGCCCCGGCCAGCGCGACGACGGCGTGGAAGTCGTCGGAGGAGTGCTCCAGCAGGGGTTCGAAGCCCGCGTACTCGCAGGCCAGGACCACCACGTCATGGCAGGGGTTGCCGGGGTACGGGCCGATCCACACGTCCTTGGCGAGATCGGCGACGGCGACGTGGTCCTGGTCCGCGAGGCGGTGGCCGACCGGCAGCACCGCGTCGAAGGGCTCGGAGTACAGCGGCACCCGGGTCAGCCGCCGGTCGTCGTCACCGGGCGCGCCCCGGTATTCGACGGCGACCGCCACGTCGACCTGCCGGTCCAGCACCATCGGCACGCTGGCGTCGCCCTCGGCGTCCTGCACCCGGACCCGGATGCCGGGGGCGGTGCGGGTGAGTTCGGCGATCGCCGGGGCGAGGACGAGCCCGATCCCCGTGGCGAACGCGGCGACCGTGACCGTCCCCGCGACACCCGCGCTGTAGTCGGCGAGCTCCGCCTCGGCCCGCTCCAGCTGGGCGAGGACCGCGTTGGCGTGGGTCAGCAGGATCTCCCCGGCGACGGTCAGCCGTGCTCCCCGCGCCCCGCGCTCGACCAGCCGGTGGCCGGTCTCCTGCTCCAGGGCGGCGAGCTGCTGGGAGACCGCGGAGGGGGTCAGATACAGCGCGGCGGCCGCGGCGGTCACCGTGCGGTGGTCCGCCACCGCACGGAGAATGCGCAGCCGCCGTGCATCGATCATGCGCCCATGATCCCAGATCGTGAGACGGTTCTACGCCTGCGCCTCCGCCTCCAGCGCGGCCCGGGCGTCGACGAACGCGTCCACCGCGCGGTTGACGTCGTCGGTGGAGTGCGCGGCGGAGAGCTGGACGCGGATGCGCGCGGCGCCCTGCGGGACGACGGGGTAGGAGAACCCGATCACGTACACACCGCGCTCCAGGAGCAGCTCCGCCATCCGGCCCGCCTTCGCGGCGTCGCCGATCATCACGGGGGCGATGGCGTGGTCGCCGGGCAGGATGTCGAAGCCCTCCCCGGTCATCCGGGAGCGGAAGAGCGCGGTGTTGGCGGCGAGCCGCTCGCGCAGGTCGCCCGCGGACTCCAGCAGGTCGATGACCTTGAGGGAGGCGGCGGCGATGACCGGGGCGAGCGAGTTGGAGAAGAGGTACGGGCGCGAGCGCTGGCGCAGCAGCGCGACGATCTCGGCGCGCGCGGCGACGTAACCGCCGGACGCGCCGCCCAGTGCCTTGCCGAGCGTGCCGGTGATGATGTCGACGCGGTCCATGACCCCGTGCAGTTCGGGGGTGCCCCGGCCGCCGGGGCCGACGAAGCCGACGGCGTGCGAGTCGTCGACCATCACCATGGCGTCGTAGCGGTCGGCGAGGTCGCAGATCTCGGCCAGCGGGGCGACGTAGCCGTCCATGGAGAAGACGCCGTCGGTGACGACGAGCCGGCGACGGGCCCCGGAGGCCTCCTTGAGCTGCTGCTCCAGGTCGGCCATGTCGCGGTTGGCGTACCGGTACCGCTTCGCCTTGGAGAGGCGGATCCCGTCGATGATGGAGGCGTGGTTCAGGGCGTCGGAGATCACCGCGTCCTCGGGGCCGAGGAGCGTCTCGAAGACTCCGCCGTTGGCGTCGAAGCAGGAGGAGTAGAGGATCGTGTCCTCCTGCCCGAGGAAGGCGGAAAGCCGCTGCTCCAGCTCCTTGTGGACCTCCTGGGTGCCGCAGATGAAGCGGACGGAGGCCAGCCCGTAGCCCCAGCGGTCCAGCGCCTCGTGGGCGGCGGCGACGACCTCGGGGTGGTCGGCGAGGCCCAGGTAGTTGTTGGCGCAGAAGTTGAGCACCTCACCGGCGCGGCCTCCGGCGGTGACGGCGACGGTGGCGGACTGCGGGGTGCCGATCACACGCTCGGGCTTCTGGAGCCCGGCGTCGCGGATCTCGTCGAGGGTGGTGCGCAGGTCGTCGCGTACGGAGTCGAACATGTGGGTCTCTCCCAGGTGGATACAGGTGCGTACGAGGAGCTTCGGGGCGCGGAGCTTCAGGCGGACCAGTCGAGCAGGACCTTGCCGCCGAGACCGCTCGCGGCGTCGTCGAACGCGGCCTCGAAGTCGCGGTAGCCGTACCGGCCGGTGATCACCGGGGCGAGGTCGAGCCCGCCCTCCAGGAGTACGGACATGGCGTACCAGGTCTCGTACATCTCGCGGCCGTAGATGCCCTTGATCGTGAGCATCGAGGTGACGATGCGGGACCAGTCGACGGGGAATTCGGCGGACGGCAGTCCGAGCATCGCGATCCGGCCGCCGTGCGTCATGTTCGCGATCATGTCCCGCATGGCCTCGGGACGTCCGGACATCTCCAGGCCGATGTCGAAGCCCTCACGCAGGCCCAGTCGGCGCTGGCCGTCGGCGATGGTCGCGCCGCCGACGTTCAGGGCGAGGTCCACCCCGACCTTCCTGGCCAGGTCGAGCCGGGCCTCGCTGACATCGGTGATGACGACGTTGCGGGCGCCCGCATGGCGGGCGACGGCGGCGGCCATGATGCCGATGGGGCCCGCACCGGTGATCAGCACGTCCTCGCCGACCAGCGGGAAGGACAGCGCCGTGTGCACGGCGTTGCCGAACGGGTCGAAGATCGCGGCGACGTCGAGGTCGACCTTGTCCCGGTGCACCCAGACGTTGGACGCGGGCAGCGCCAGGTACTCGGCGAACGCCCCGTCCCGGCCGACCCCGAGCCCGAGGGTGGAGCGGCACAGGTGCCGGCGCCCGGCGAGACAGTTGCGGCACTTCCCGCAGACCAGGTGGCCCTCGCCGCTGACCAGGTCGCCCACCTCGATGTCGACGACGTCCGCGCCGGTCGCGGCGACCTCGCCGACGAACTCGTGGCCCAGCACGAGCGGGGTGCGCACGGCCTGCTGCGCCCAGCCGTCGTAGTCGCGGATGTGCAGGTCGGTGCCGCAGATCCCGGTGCGCAGCACCTTGATCAGCACGTCCCCGGGGCCGGTCTCCGGCTCCGGCACGTCCATCAGCCACAGTCCCGGCTCGGCCTTGTGCTTCACGAGTGCCTTCACGGCTGCGGCTCCCTGTACCTGGTGACGGCCCCGGGCCGGGGGCATGCCGAAGGCGGCCTGCGGCCCGGGGTGCTCGGGGGGTGACGGCGGACGATGCAGGGCAGACGCGTAGGCCGTCCCACCGGCCACAGGCGCTGCTCGCTGCCGTCACGGAGACACTGCCGCACACCGGAGCCCAGGTCCATCGAGGATTTCTTAAGCGCCGCCGCAGCTGCGCTTCACGCCGTCGCACGGGGCCCGCCCGGGACGGGGTTCCGGCGGGCCGCTGCGCCCGCGGGACGGGCGGGACCCAGGTGTGACGTGACGGAGTGACGGGTGCCGTGCGTTCAGGGCCGGGGCCAGGGCCGTCCGTCGAGGGCCTCGATGTCGCTGTTGAAGCGCTTGAGGTACGCGGCGAAGCCGGCGACCTCGTCGGGCGACCAGCCGGCCATGACCCGTTCGAGGCCGCTGATGTTCCCCTCGCGCTCCGCGTCGAGACTGCGTTCACCCGCACCGGTGATGCGGAACTTCCGGGCGATACCCCCGTCGGGGTCCGGGATGCGTTCGACCAGACCGCCCCGCAGCATGGCGGCGGTCTGCCGGTTCAGGGTGGAGGCGTCGAGACCGAAGGCGTCGCTGAGCTGCCCGATGGACATCGGGCCTTCCATACGGATCCGGCTCAGCAGGGTGTACGCGCTGCGGTCGAGGTGCCCGCCGCCCCGCCGTGACCGGGGTGCGCCCGGCTGGAGGTGCCGCCCGAGGAGCATCGTCTCGAACTCGATCAAGTGCGTCGGCTTGTCCACGGTCTCTCTCTCGACCGCGTTCGCGGCACCTCGGGGCTTCCCCCGCACATATACCATCCGGCTCCCGCCGGGATGACACCGCGTTTAAGTATGTTGACATACCTATCCTTCCGTACCTATGCTGCGGGGGTGCCCGACCCCACCCCGCCCGCCCAGGAGATCGACCGCGTGGCCTCCGCGCTCGTGGCGTCCCTGCCTGCGCTGCACCGGGGTCTGGAGCGGCAGGTGGCGCACGGGTTTCCGCACCCCCGGCTGCCCGACGGCCAGCTGGCCCTGCTGTTCCTCGTCGAGGAGCGCGAAGGGATCACCGTCAGGGAGACGGCCGAAGCGCTCCTGATGAAGCCGAACAACGTCAGCGCACTCGTCTCCCAGCTCACCGACCTGGGACTGCTGGAGCGCCGGCAGGACACCGCCGACAGGCGGGTCGCCCATCTGCACCCCACGCCCACGGCCCGGGAGAGGCTCGCCGAGGCGCGTGCGCTCAAGGAGAGCCATCTGGCACGGGTGCTGCACACGCTCACCGAGGGAGAGCTCGACGCCCTCGGTGCGGCCCTGGGCGCGCTGACGTCACTGAACCGGCACCTCCACTCCCCCGCCGGCTGACCACTCCGCCGGTCATCGCCGTGCCCCGGTTCCCGGGCGCGGCCGGTTCCCCTGGCGTGGCCGCCGCGCGGCCCTCGTAGCCGGGGCACCTCTTCTCGTCGTCCGACGTTTCACAGACAAGGCTCACGCATGTCCTCCACCACCGTGGACCCCTCCGCCCTGCCCGAGAGCAGTCCACCCGACGTGCACCGGGGCAGGCGCGGCAACCCCTGGCTGACGCTGATCGCCGTGGCCGTCGGCCTGTTCATGGTCAACCTCGACTCCTCCGTCGTCGCGATCGCCAACCCGGAGATAGGCCGGGACCTCGGCGCGTCCACGGCCGACCTCCAGTGGGTCACCAACGCCTATCTGATCGCCATGGCCGCCCTGTTGATCCTGGGCGGCAAGCTCGGTGACCGCTTCGGGCGGCACGCGGTCTACATGGCGGGCACCCTCGGCTTCACGCTGGCCTCGGTGGCGATCGCCCTCTCCGGTTCGATCGAGGGCGTCATCGCCTTCCGCGCGGTCCAGGGCCTGTTCGCCGCCCTGCTGATCCCCAACACCCTCGGTCTCCTGCGGGCGGTCTTCCCGCCGCGGAAGTTCGGCATGGCCGTGGGCCTCTGGGCCATGGTGGCGTCCTGCTCCACCGCGCTCGGCCCGATCGTCGGCGGTCTGCTCATCGAGCACGTCAACTGGGAGTCGGTCTTCTACATCAACGCCCCCATCGGCGTCGCCGCGCTGGTCTTCAGCCTGTTCGTCCTGCCGAAGAGCAAGGACTCCACCGGGCACCACCGCTTCGACGTACCGGGCGTGGTCCTGCTCGCCGTCGGCCTGGTCGCCCTGATCTTCGGCGTGGTCAAGGGGGAGACCTGGGGCTGGGCCTCCGCCGGAACGCTGGGATCGATCGCCGCGGGCCTGGTCGTGCTGGCCGGCTTCTGCTGGTACGAGACCCGGCTCGCCCACCCGCTGCTGCCGATGCGGCTCTTCCGTAACCGCTCGCTGGCCATCGGCGCGATCGTCACCGCGGTCAACTTCTTCGTGATGCTCGGTGTCATCTTCTTCGTGATGCTGTACCTGCAGAACGTGCGCGGCTTCTCCCCGGTCGAGGCCGGTGTCCGCACCCTGCCGTTCAGCCTGGCCACCGTGGTGGCGGCGCCGCTCGGCGCCGCCCTGACCCAGCGCTTCGGCCCGCGGGTCACCATGCCGGTCGGCATGGCCCTCCAGACCGCGGCCGCCCTGTGGATGCTGACCTGGGACGCCGGTTCCTCGTACGCCTCCCTGTGGCCGCCGTTCCTCGCGATCGGCCTGGGCGTCGGCATCGTGATGTCCGCGTCCTCCGACGCCATCGTCGGCAACGCGCCGAGGAAGGACGGCGGGGTGGCCGGCGGGCTGCAGGCCACCTCGCTGCAGATCGGCGGCGCGCTCGGCACGTCCGTGCTGGTCTCCCTGATCAGCTCGAAGGTGGGCTCCACCCTGACCGGCGAGCTGACCTCGGCCGGCGTCCCGGCCGGCACGGCGGCGGGCTTCGAGGAGGCCAAGGACGCGGTGTCCATGGGCGTCTCACCCGTCTCGGCCGACATGCCCGCGCAGCTGAGGGCCGCCGTGATCGAGGGCAGCGGCAACGCGTTCATGAACGGCATGCACACCGCCGTGATCGTCACCGCGGCCCTCTGTGCCGCGGGCGCGCTGCTCGCCGGGTTCGGCATGCGCCGCCGCACCGCACCGGAGGGCTCGGAGGACTGAGACCGGCCCCGGACGGGTGGGAGAGCGCGTTTCCAGGCGCTCCGCACCCGGCCGGGCGGCGTCAGGACAGCGGTGCGAACTCCCTGATGGCCTCGGTCAGCGGCCCGGGCCGGTCCTCGGGGATGAGCGTGAAGCTGTCGGCGATCTCCACCAGTTCGCCCTTCGGCAGCATCTCCGCCAGCCTCCGGCCGTGCTCGGGCGGCATGACCTTGTCCTCGGCCGCCCAGACGACGAGCGCGGGCCGGTCGAACGTACGCAGCGCCTCCGCCCACCCCAGCAGCACGTCCCGGGGCGGCACCCCGACGATGTACGCCCGCAGGTCCCGCCGGATCGCCGCGGAGGTCCACAGGGGCCGGAGCCAGTCGTCCATCACGTCGTGCGGGACCGGCCGCTTGCTCATCCACCCCCAGGTCGGGGGCAGTCTGCGCATCGGCTTCAGCTTCAGCAGCGCGAAGGCCAGCCGCAGCCCGCCGGGCGTCCTGGCCGCGACGGCCAGATTGCGGCCGGGCAGACCGGGCGGATAGTTGTCGAACGCCTCGCAGGAGGTGATGACCAGCCGGCCGATCCGCTGGTCCCGGCCCTCCGCGACGAGGGCCTGGGCCCCGCCCCAGTCGTTCATCACCAGGGTGACGTCGTGGAGGTCCAGCTCCTCCAGGAACTCCGCCACCAGATGGGCGACTCCGAGCACCGTCAGATCGGCGTCCGGGCGCATCGGCCTGCGGTGGGCGCCCAGCGGCAGTGTGGGCACGACGCACCGGTAGTCGGGGCGCAGCCCGGCGACGACGTGACGCCAGAGCGAACCGTTCATCGCCACCCCGTGGAGCAGGACCACCACGGGCCCGTCGCCACCGGTGTCCTCGTACTCCACCACTCCCGCGGAAAGCGTCACGTCGGTCATACGGCCAACCTAGGGCGTCCTGCTGCCGCGTGCGGCCCAACGGGGCGTCAGGGCTTGATAGCGTCGCCCGCACGACTACGGAAAGCTCCCCGCCGGGGTCGTCGCTCCGCCGGGCCGGGCCGCACCGACAGGGCGGCGAGCGGCGGCCGGTGCGTGTGACGGGGACGCACGTGGCAGGGACGATGAGGGCCTACGCATGAGCCTCCCGCAGTTGCACTACACCTCCGTCACGCCCGGGGACGGGGAGCCCGCCGGCAGGTTCACCGCCGTGGACCCCGCGATACCCGGGCCGGTGCGCGCGGAGGCCGCGCCCCTCCTCGCGTACGACGCTCCGGCGGGCACTCCCGACCGGCTCCCCGATGCCCAACTCCGGGCGCTGCCGGTGGCGTTCGGCTTCGTCCTGCTCTCCGACGGCAGCCATCTGCTCAGCCGTACGGTGGCCACGGGTGCGGGCGGGTTCCACGCCCACGCCGTGCACCTCCTGCCCGGTACGCCGATACCCGGCCGGGTGCTCCCGGTCGCCGCGTGGGGTGGCGCGGGGTGGCTCTCCACGACGCCCGACCGCATGCCGCCCGATCCCCTGACCTCCATGGTCACCGCGCACGGGCCGTCGCGGGGGCTCACCAGGGAGGGCCTCGGTGACTTCGCCGTGGCCCGCAGTCCGTGGCTCGCCGCCGTGCTCAGCGATCTGCGCCGCGTGAGCGAGGACCCGTCCGCGCCGCCCGTCGTGCTCGTGGAGCGGCAGAGCGCCGATGTGGTCCGGTGGGTCGCGCTGGCCACGGCCGTGCTGCCCAGGGAGCATGCCGAGCGGCTGACCTTCACGACGTACACCCGGCAGCCCGGGCGCACCACGCACCAGGTCATCGGGGTCCTTCCCGAGGACGCGCCCGATGCCCGCGATCCCCGCTTCCGCGTGCACGCCGCCTCCGGTCCGCGCCCCTCCGGGACGGTGGACGACGCCTGGGCGGGGACGGCCGCCCGGATCTGGCGCAGCCGGTCCCCCGAGCTGTTCCGGGAGGCGGCGGAGCTGCCGGGCGAGCCGTTCGCCGCCGGGCCGCTCGCCGTCACGGCGCTCGGCGCCGGCATCGCGCTCGGGTCCGAGGAGCGGGCGGCGGCGGCCGACTGGGCGGCCGAGCGGCCGTACGCGCTGGACGAGAAGCGCACCCGGCAGCTGACCGACGCGCTGACCGCGCCCGCCGACGACCGTACGGCCGCCGAGTGCGCCGCGGCGCTCCGGCTGCTGACGGCGCTCGACGGCCGCTGCCCCGCGTCCGTGACCGCGCCGCTGGCCGCGCTGCTGGTCACGGAGGCGGTACGGGGCAGCGATGTGTTCCTGGAGCCGCCCGCGCGTTCGGCGTTCGAGGAGCCCGCCGGGGAGCGCGTGCTCGCCGCGCTGGTCGAGGAGCTCGGCGACGAGGTGCTGGCCGAGCTCTCCGCCGGGGTGTCCGGAGGTGTCGCACGAGCCGTGCAGCTGCTGCGGATCGTCCGGCTGCTGGGTGTCGACTGCGCGGAGCTGCTTCCCGGCGCGGTGGGCCGGCTGGCGCGCGCGCTGCTCGACGGCCCCGAGCCGGGCGAGTGCCGTGCGCTTCCCGACCTGCTGGACGAGCAGTTCGACGTCCGTACGGCGCTCCTGGGCGAGCTGGACCGGCTCGCCCCGGACCGCCCGGCGGACACGGAACGTCTGCTGACCCTGGTGTCCCTCCCTTTCACGGGGACGCAGGCGCTGCCGCATCTGCGGATGTGCGCGGAGGCGCCCGGGGCGAAGGCACGGGGCGCCGACCGGGTCGAGATCCTGCACACGGTGCTGCGTGCGGCGGGCATGTCGCCGTTCGCCGAGCCGCTGGTGCTGCGGACCGCCGTCGGCCTGGTGTGGGGCGAGGACACCCCGACCGCGGGTGAGGCCAGGTCGCTGCTGGGCGAGACCACGTCCGACGCCCACCGGACGGCCGGCACCTGGGCACGCCTGGTCGACGCCGCGCTCGCCGCGCCCTGCGACGACGAGGACGCCGCCGAGCTCGCCCACGACCTGCTGCAAGGCTTCCCGCAGGAGATCGGCGCCCGGGTACGCGCCTGCCTGATGCTGCTGGACTTCGCCCGCGACCTCCGCGCGGGAACGGCGGAACCCGGCTGGGCGGACCACGCCCGTACGCTCCGCAGCCGCGCAGAACCGGCGGAGCCCCTGGCCCTGGAGCACGCCTTCGGCGCACTGTGCGACCGACTGCTCGCTCCCGGCCGGCCGGGCGACGAGCTGTACGCGTTCGTGCACAGCGGGGACGAGGACCTGATCGCGGCGTACGGCAGGGCGGCCCGCCGCGACACGGTCCTGGCGCTGCTGCGGGCGGATCCCGCGTACGTGGCGGACTGCTTCACCGTATGGAACGCCCACCCGCACGCGGGCGGCGACTGGACCCGGACGAGGACCGCGCTGCTGGAGGAGGTGCTCCGCCCCGCGGTGCGCGCCCTGTCCCCGGAGGAGCTGGCGGGGGTGGAGGAGGCCGTGGAGCGTGAGGGGAGCAGCCGCACCCTGGAGGCGTTCCGGGCCTGGAACCGGCCGTCCCGCTCGCTGGGGCGCCTCGGCAGGCGCATCGCGGGGCGGGTGCGCAGGACGTGACGAGGTCGTGGTGCGCCCTTGGCGGCAGGTACCGTGGGACGTTCTGATCTCGTGTGCCTCCTGACGGGCTGCGTGACACCCAGGAGGAGACGGCATGACGACGAACCGCGGACGTAAGGACGTCATCCGGGACCGGATGGCCGCGACCGGCGAGTCGTACAACGTCGCCGCGCGGAACCTCAAGGCGATGAAGGACATGGGGGCGACCCGTGAGGCCCTGCTCGTCCAGCGGTGGCGGCCCGCGGAGTCGCTGGACGTGCCGTGCCCCTGCGGCGGTACGTGTGAGCCGGGCGAGACGTGCGATCACTGCCACGCCCGGCACCGGCATGTGAAGCGCTACCCGGGCAGCGTCACCGAGGTCGAGGTCTGGGCGGACCGCTACGAGTGCATGGGCTGCTCGTCCTCGTACACGCTCACCGTCCACCTGGCGGGACGTCCGTGGGGTGTGGCCGAGACCGTGGTGCAGGGCGGTGCGGCCGAGGAGGTCGTGCGGGCCCGGGTGTTCCCCGGGGTGGCGCACCCGCTGCTGCGGGCCGAGGCGGCCGCGGAGTCCGGGTCCGACGAGGACTAGGGTCCTTCGTCGGGATCGCACCGGACGAGGCTGCGGATGAAGGCGGAACAGGTGGCGGACGGAAGCGACAGCGGTTCACGGGCGCCGGGGACACCGGGAGCACCAGCACCGGGAGCGCCGGCTCCGGCCTCGCTCAGCGCGCGGGCGCGTGAAGCCGTCCTCCAGCGCATCGTCGACCGGCGTTACGCGCAGGGCGCCCGCCTCGTCGAGCGGGAGGTCGCCGAGGAGCTCAGCATGTCCCGCGTGCCCGTGCGCGAGGCTCTGCGCGCGCTGGTCGCGGAAGGCCTGTTGGAGCTGCTCCCCCACAGCGGCGTCCGGGTGCGCCGCCTCGAATACGCCGATGTCGAGCACCTGTACGAGGTCTGGGAGCCGCTGGCCGTCCAGGCGTCGCGGCTCGCGGCCCGTGCCGTGACGGCGGGCCGGACCGGCGGGCTGGCCGTTCTCGAAGCCACCCTCCGCCAGGCCGAGTCGGCCGCCGCGTCGGACGAGGGGACGCGCGAGGTGGCCGCCCACACCGCCTTCCACGAGGGCGTCGTGGCGATGTCGGGCAATCCCCTGCTGGCACGCACCATGGAGCAGCTGAGCTGGCAGCTCCGGCTGCTGTTCGGCATGCGCGAGGAGCCCGCCCGCATGCGGGCCCAGCACGCGGAGATGTTCCGGCACATCTCCGCCGGCGACGTGGAGGCCGCCGTGGCCTGCACCCTCCTGCATGTGCGCGACAGCCGAGCGGTCGCCCTGCGCTCACTCTTCGGCGACGCCTGACGCCTGGCAGGGGCCTGCAGATCGCAGCTTGTATACCAAGCCGGATCAATGGGGTGCCACCTCGGGCTCCGATGACCTCAAATCCCGCATTCCTGCCCTTCGGCGACATGACCCTTGCCCGTGGTCCGATGCTTGGTATACAAATTCCGGTAGCCATCGGCCCACCTGGTGCGGGGCGAGTGCCTGCCCCAGGTCGTCGTGGACATGCCCCGACGGGACATGGTCGTGCACGGCGGAGCCGTCGTGGCGCGCGACGGGAGCCCGTCGGCCGGAGCCGGCCGCAGTAGCAGCCCCACGGGCCCGGATGTGGCGTGGGTCACCCGAATCGCCTGACCGATCGGTCAGCTCTGACCGATCGGTCAGCTACGGTGGCCCCATGCCACGTCCGCCTTCCGCGATGCGTCGTCAGATCCTCGACGCCGCACTGCGCCTCTTCGCCGAGCACGGCTTCAAGGGAACCTCGCTGCACGACATCGCAGTCGAGGCGCACTGCTCCAAGGCGTCCCTGCTGTACCACTTCGCCGGCAAGGACGCGATCCTCACCGAGCTGCTGACCCCTCCGGCCGAGGGGCTCTCCGCCCTGGGCGAGGAGCTGGCCGCGCTGACCGGCGGTCAGGCCGTCGAAGCCGCCGTCACGGGCTACGTCGGCCTCGCCATGCGCTTCCACCTCGAAATAAAGATCATCTTCGCCGAGCTGCCCGACATGCTCGGCCATCCGGTGCTGGCCGTCATCCCCCGGGCCGTCGACCAGCTCGCGGCCGCGCTGGCCGGCCGTTCGGACGAGCCCCGTGCGCAGGTGACGGCGCAGATGGTGATCGGTGGCGTGGCTGTCACGGTCGCGGCCGGCGTGGATGTCGAGCCCGGCGCGATGCGTGCCGAACTGGTCCAGGGAGCACTGAGAACCCTCGGGCATCCGACCGGCGGAAGCTGACCGAAGCCGTCCCGACCGAAGAGAAAGACGCGTCCTTCGCATGGCCATACTGCTGTACCGGCTCGGCCGGCTGTCCTTCCGGCGCCGAGGGCGTGTCCTCGCCCTCTGGCTCCTGCTGCTTGCGCTGCTCGGTGGGGGCGCCGCGGCCTTCAGCGGGCCCACCACCAGCAAGTTCTCGATCCCCGGCACCGAGTCCCAGAAGGCCCTGGACTCACTCGCCAGGGAGTTCCCGCAGGCGGGCGGCGCAACGGGGACGATCGTCGTCGCCGCGCCCGAGGGCGGGAAGCTCACGCCCGCGGCCGTGGCTCCCGTGACCGGGGAGGCCGCGGAGGTTCCCGGTGTGCTCGCGGCCGTCGACCCCTTCGTCTCCAAGGCCGTCTCGCAGGACGGCCGCTACGCCCTGATCCAGGTGCAGTTCGCGTCCGGTGTCGACGGCATCACCGACGCACAGCGGGAGGCGTTCACCGAGGCGGGTGCGTCCGTCTCCGGTCTGCGGGTCGAGCACGGCGGCGAGATCATGCGGGGCGTGCCGGAGATCGGTTCGACCGAGATCATCGGTGTGGCCGTCGCCGCCCTCGTCCTGGTCCTCACCTTCGGCTCCCTGGTGGCCGCGGGCATGACCCTGCTGAACGCGCTGGTCGGCGTGGCGGCCGGCATGGCGGGGCTGTTCGCCCTCAGCAGCACGGTGGAGCTGACCAGCACCGCGCCCATCCTGGCGCTCATGCTGGGCCTGGCGGTCGGCATCGACTACGCCCTGTTCATCACCTCCCGCTACCGCCACTACCTCCTGGAGGGCATGGACGGGGAGGAGGCGGCGGGCCGGGCGGCCGGGACCGCCGGTTCGGCCGTCGTGTTCGCGGGTGCCACCGTCGTCATCGCGCTCGCGGGGCTCGCCGTCGCCGGGGTGCCCTTCCTGACGGTCATGGGCCTGGCCGCCGCGGCCACGGTCGCTCTCGCGGTGCTGGTGTCCCTCACCCTGCTGCCGGCCGTCCTCGGCTTCGCGGGCGCCCGCGTACTGCCCCGCAAGCAGCGGACCCGGGACCGGGCACCCGCCCCGGCCCCCGCCGGGGCCGAGGCCGGGTTCGGCTTCCGCTGGGGCCGGATCGTGGCACGGCTGCGGGTGCCCGTCCTCGTCCTCGGGGTGGTCGGGCTCGGCGCCCTCGCCCTGCCCGTGCAGGACATGCGCCTGGCGCTGCCCGACGCGAGCACCGAGGCGGTCGGTTCACCCAACCGCGAGGCGTACGACCTGACGACCGAAGGGTTCGGCGAGGGCTTCAACGGCCGGCTGGTCGCCGTGGTGTCGGGCGACACCGCTCGGGCGACCGGGGCGGCGGCCGAGGAGACCGCCGCGCTGATCACCGACACCGACGGGGTGCTGGCCGTCGCCGCCCCGCAGATGAACGAGAAGGGCACCACCGCCCTGCTGGCCGTGATCCCCGAGACCGGCCCGACCGCCGCCGCGACCGAGGACACCGTCAACGAGATCCGTGACCGGGTGGCGGACGTCGAGGGCGCCACCGTCTCGCTGACCGGCGCCACCGCGGTCGGCATCGACGTCTCCGAGAAGCTCGCCGCCGCGCTGCCGGTCTACCTCCTGCTCGTGGTCGGGCTGTCCGTCCTGCTGCTGATGCTCGTCTTCCGGTCGGTCCTGGTGCCCCTCAAGGCGGCCCTGGGCTTCCTGCTGACCATCGGCGCCACCTTCGGGATCACCGTCGCGATCTTCCAGGAAGGCCATCTGGCGGAGCTGGTCGGCCTCGACACGCCCGGGCCGCTGGTCAGCTTCCTGCCCATCCTCCTGATCGGCATCCTCTTCGGGCTGGCCATGGACTACGAGGTCTTCCTGGTCTCGCGCATGCGGGAGGACTTCGTCCACGGCGCCGACGCCCGCGAGTCGGTCATCAGCGGTGTCGGCCACAACGGACGCGTGGTGACGGCCGCAGCGGTGATCATGACGGCCGTCTTCGGGGGATTCGTGTTCATGCCCGACCCGATCATCAAGTCCATCGGGTTCGCCCTGGCGATCGGTGTGCTCGTCGACGCCTTCGTCGTACGAATGGCCCTCGTGCCGGCGGTCATGCACCTTCTGGGACGCGCGGCGTGGTGGCTGCCCCGCCCCGTCGACCGGATCCTGCCCGACCTCGACATCGAGGGCGAGCGGCTGCAGCGGGAGATCCCGGTGCAGCGGGAGCCGGTCGAGCTCGTCAAGACGTGAACGCACCGGTGCCCCCGGCCCGAGGCGGCCGGGGGCACCGGGGTGCGGTCGCTCAGCTCTCGTCCGGCGCCAGCGTCAGCGAGATCGAGTTGATGCAGTACCGCTGGTCCGTGGGTGTCTGGTAACCCTCGCCCTCGAAGACGTGCCCCAGGTGGGAGCCGCAGCGGGAGCAGCGCACCTCGGTGCGGGTCATGCCCATGGTGTTGTCCTGGAGCAGCTCGACCGCGTCGCTGTCCTTCGGGTCGTAGAAGGACGGCCAGCCGCAGTGCGACTCGAACTTGGTGTCGGAGCGGAACAGCTCCGCACCGCAGGCACGGCAGGAGTAGACGCCCGCCGTCTTCGTATCGGTGTACTCACCCACGAAAGCGGGCTCGGTGCCGGCCTTGCGCAGCACCGCGTACTCGGCGGGGGACAGCTCCGCCCGCCATTGCTCGTCCGGCTTCTCGATGTCGTACGACACGGTGGCTCCTCAGCTCGACAGGTGGTCCAGGATCTGCGGGCCGAGGTCGGTGACATCGCCCGCTCCCATGGTGAGAACCAGATCGCCGGGCTTCGCCATTCCCGCGACGGCGGCGGGGACCGCGGCCTTGTCGTGGACGGCCGTGACGTCGGCGCCCGCGGCCTTCGCGGCGTCGATGATCAGCGCGCTCGTGACGCCCGGGACCGGGTCCTCACGGGCCGGGTAGATGTCCAGGACCAGCGAGGCGTCGGCGAGGGCGAGGGCCTGGCCCATCTCCGTGCCGAGCTCCTGGGTGCGGGAGAAGAGGTGGGGCTGGAAGACCACCAGGAGGCGCGCCTCGGTCGCCGCGCCCCGCATGGCCTCCAGGTCGGCCGTCATCTCGGTGGGGTGGTGGGCGTACGAGTCGATGACCTGGACGCCGGCCGCCTCGCCCTTGAGCTGGAGGCGGCGCTTGACCCCGGTGTACTTGCCGAGGGCGGAGGCCAGGTTGTGCGCGGGGATACCGAGGGCGACTCCGGCGGCGAGCGCGGCGACCGCGTTGTGCGCGTAGTGGCGGCCCGGCACGGACACCGTGAAGGTGAGGTACTTGCCGTTGAGGACGACCGTGACCTCGCTGGTCAGGCCGCGCGGGGTGACCTTGTGCACGCGTACGTCCGCGCCCTCGGACTCGCCGTAGGTGACGACGGTGAGGGAGGAGAGCTCGCGGACCCGCCGGGTCAGCTCGACGGCGCCGGGCTGGTCGGCGGCGACGACCAGGGTGCCGCCCGGGACGACCTTGCCGACGAAGGTCTCGAAGGACTCGTAGATCTCGTCCATCGAGGCGTAGTTCGCGTGGTGGTCCAGCTCGACGTTGAGGACGATCGCGACCTCGGGGGCGTACTTCTGGAAGCTGCGGTCGCTCTCGTCGGCCTCGGCGACGAAGATGTCGCCAGCGCCGTGCGTGGCGTTGGTGCCGGGGCCCTCCAGGTCGCCGCCGATGGCGTACGAGGGGTCGAGTGCCAGCTCGGACAGGGCGACGGCGAGCATCGACGTGGTGGTGGTCTTGCCGTGCGTGCCGGCGACCGCGATGGCCCGCAGGCCGTCCATCAGGGAGGCGAGCGCGTCGGAGCGGTGGACGACGGGGATGTCCAGCTCGGCGGCGCGGACCAGCTCGGGGTTGTCGGCGCGGATGGCGCTGGAGACGACCACCGAGGTCGCGTCGTCGGCCAGGTGCCCGGAGGCGTGCCCGATGTGGACGGTCGCTCCCAGCGCGCGCAGGGCCTCGGCGGTGGCGGACTCCTTGGCGTCGCTGCCCGCCACCTTCGCGCCGCGCTGGGCGAGGATCTTCGCGATGCCCGACATTCCGGCGCCGCCGATGCCGATGAAGTGCGGCCGTTCCAGGGCGGCAGGAATACCGGGTGCCATACGTGTCTCTCCCGAGCTGTTCGGTGGGTCTGGGTCCGCCCCCAGCCTATTCGCTGTGCGCGAAGAGCTTGAGCACCGGTACGCCGACCTTGTGACGGGCCCGGGAGGCCCAGTCGCGGTGGAAGAACTCCTCGACGTAGTGCGGGGCCGTCAGCACGATGACCTCGTCGGCGCCGGAGTCGTCGACGACGGTCTTCAGCTTGTCCAGGGGGTGGTCCTCGACCACCTGTCCGACGGCCTCCGAGCCTGCCTCGCGCAGCTCCCGCAGCGAGTACTCCAGCGCCATCTCGGCCGGCTCCCTGGCCTCCTTGCCCTCCGGCTGCTCCCCTTCGCGCACGGCTTCCCGGAGCTCACCGATCGCCACGTCGTCGATCGCGCGCAGCAGCACGTCGGCCTGGTCGCTGCGGGGCTGCATCAGCACGACGAACGAGATCTGCTCCTCGCCGTGGAGGGTCGTGACGAATTCCACGTCCTCGGGGGTGAGGGGCTTCTCGATCATCAAAACGCTTGTGAACACGACAGGCGCCCTTCCGCTTCATCTCGTCGGCCGCGGGGACGGCCGCTGTTGCTGAAACCATCCTTCCCCGCAATTGCACGGGGTAGCAGGACTAAGTGTGCCCACCCGGAGCTAACCGGAACGGGTAATTCCGCTAAGTGTCAGATGTTCCCGTACCGGGTGAAGAGGAATCCTGCCTCCTCCAGGAGCGAGATGAGGGAGAAACGTTCCGGCACGGGGAGGGCGGGACCGCCCGCGATGCGCTGCGCGTCTCCGGCGGTGAGCAGCGGGGAGAGGGTCAGGCAGAGTTCGTCCAGCGCCCCGGCCGCCACGAACTGGCCGAGCAGACGCGGCCCGCCCTCGGTGAGGAGCCGGCTGAAGCCCCGTTCGCCCAGTGCGGCGACCGCACGCCCCGGGTCGACGGCGGCCCCGTCCCCGGCGAACAGCACCTCGGCCCCCGCCTCACGGGCCGCGTGGACCCGGTCCGAGGGCGCCGTCGCCCCGGTGATCACGAAGGTCGGGACCAGCGGCGAGGTGAAGAGCGGAAGTGAGAAGTCGAGGTCCAGGCTCGCGCTGACGACCGCGATGGCGGGGGCGGGCCCCTGTCCCGCCGCCTCACGCCGGGCGGCGAAGGCCTCGCGGGCCCTCGCGGGCCGGTAGCCCTCCAGGCGCACCGTCTCGGCGCCGACGACGACCGCGTCGGCCAGGCCGCGCAGAGTGCCGAAGATCCGCATGTCGGTGGGGCACGAGATGCCCTGGGAGCGGCCGTCGTGCTGGGCGGCGCCGTCCAGAGTGGAGACCATGTTGGCGCGGAGCCAGGGGCGCCCGTCCTCGGGATACGCATAGGCGTCGGCCAGCTCGTCGAGCGTCCACTCACGGTCGGCGGCGGAAGCGGCTGGGGTTGTCAGGTCCGTCACAGGGAGCAGGCGTCGCATGCCCAGCAGTCTGGCACGGGCTTTAAGGTGGAGAGTTGTGTCGTCCTCCACAGCCGTGCCGGGGCAGAGCCCCATAGCCGAAACGGCCCCGCAGTCCCTGTGCGCCCTAGAGCCGCGCGTCCCCGCCGACCGACTGGTCGGTGAGATGGTGCCGCCGCCGCGCTTCGACTCGGTGCGTTTCGATACGTACGTACCCGACCCGAACCAGCCGAGCCAGACCGAGGCGGTCGAGGTCCTCAGCTCGTTCGCCGCGGGGCTCGGCGGGGCGCATGCGACGGGATCGGGAAAGCGCAGGTGGTTCGGGGGGAAAAAGCAGGCCGCCCCCGCCGGGCCGCGCGGGGTCTATCTCGACGGCGGGTACGGCGTCGGCAAGACGCACCTGCTGGCCTCCCTCTGGCACGCGACCCCCGCCGCACCGTCGCTCAAGGCCTTCGGCACCTTCGTCGAGCTGACGAACCTGGTCGGCGCGCTGGGCTTCCAGCAGACCGTGCAGACCCTGAGCGGGCACCGGCTGCTCTGCATCGACGAGTTCGAACTGGACGACCCGGGTGACACCGTCCTGGTGTCGTCCCTGCTCAGCAAGCTCGTCGAGGCGGGTGTCGCACTGGCCGCCACCTCGAACACGCTCCCCGGCAAGCTCGGCGAGGGCCGCTTCGCCGCGGCCGACTTCCTCCGCGAGATCCAGGGGCTCTCCGCGCACTTCCGGCCGCTGCGGATCGACGGCGAGGACTACCGCCACCGGGGGCTGCCCGAGGCCCCGCCGCCGTACTCCGACGAGCAGGTCACCAGGGCCGCGTACGCGACGGCGGGCGCCTCGCTCGACGACTTCCCGGCCCTGCTCGACCACCTCGCCCGGGTCCACCCGAGCCGGTACGGCGCGCTGACCGACGGGATCACGGCGGTCTGCCTCACCGATGTGCAGCCGGTGCCCGACCAGTCGACGGCGCTGCGCCTGGTGGTGCTCGCCGACCGGCTGTACGACCGTGAGGTCCCGGTGCTCGCCTCCGGTCTCCCCTTCGACCGGCTGTTCAGCGACGAGATGCTGAACGGCGGGTACCGGAAGAAGTACTTCCGGGCGATCTCGCGGCTGACCGCGCTGGCGCGCGACGCAAAGGGACTGGTGGCGCAGTAGGTTCGGGGGCGTGACACCGGCCGGGCACGACGGAGTGCCCGCCATCCTCGTACAACCGCGCACACCGTTTGAAGGGATCAGCATGGCTACCACGCGTCAGGCGCACACGGTCTGGGAAGGCAACCTGCTCGAGGGCAACGGCGTTGTCACCCTCGACTCCTCCGGGATCGGGGCGTATCCGGTCTCCTGGCCGGCCCGCGCGGAGAAGGCGAACGGCAAGACCAGCCCGGAGGAGCTCATCGCGGCCGCGCACTCCAGCTGCTTCTCGATGGCACTCTCCAACGGTCTCGCCACGGCGGGCACCCCGCCGACCCGCCTGAACACCCAGGCCGAGGTCACCTTCCAGCCCGGCACCGGCATCACCGGTATCCACCTCACGGTGGAGGGCTCGGTTCCGGGTCTCGACGAGGCGGGCTTCGTGAAGGCCGCCGAGGACGCCAAGGCGAACTGCCCGGTCAGCCAGGCGCTCTCGGGCACCACCATCACGCTCACCGCGTCGCTGGCCTGAGCACCCGCACCACCATCCCCCGGGAGGCCGCGCCTCCCGGGGGACACGTGTGTGCGCACCCGGCGGCGTGGCCGGGCTGCCCGGATCCGGCGGCGAACCGGGCATTCCGGCTGGCAGCATCCTGCACATGGTCGGCAGCAATTGCCCTTCGAAGCAAGGCAGTCGGCACTCGTTCCGCAGGAATACTCACTGGCGCAAGGGCGCGGCCCCGGGGCCAGAACTTCCGCGCTCACCGGAACGCATCGGTCTCGTGAAGGAGCACTGCCATGAATCGACTCCAGAAGGTCAAGGCCGCACTCGGAATGGCCGCCGCCTGCGCGGCGGTCGTCGCCCTCCCCGGCCAGGCCGGGGCGGCATCGAACACCGTGAGCCAGCCCACCGCGGCACAGTCGGCCGCCGCGGCCGCCTCCTGCGCCTCCGGACACGTCTGTTTCTGGTCCGGGGCCAACTACACCGGCTCGAAGTGCACCTGGCTCGACGCCGACCCCGACTGGTACGCCGGAAGCCTCCAGTGCTCCTGGGCCAAGAACGGCACCCTGGCCAGGTCCGTGTGGAACGCCGGCACCAGCAGCAAGTCCGGCGTCGCCTACTACTCGGGCGCCAGCTACTCCAACCGCGTCGGCTGCACCCCGCAGGGCAAGGGCGGCAACTTCACGCAGGGCCGTGCGCTGCGCTCGCACCAGTGGATCACCGGCGCCTGCGGCTGACCGGCCCCGTCCACCGCGCGACCTGTGACCGCCGAGGGCCTCTCCCCCGCCGACGGGCGGGAGAGAGGCCCTCCACCGACTCCAGATTTAAACATGAGCATGACAGTGTTCACGAGGGCGTCCCACGGGGCAGGCCTGACCGAGCACGTCACTTCACCTGTCCGCCAACAGGGAGTTGCCTCATGTCATCCGCACCGCGTCACCTCGCCACACGACGACAGGTCCTGGCCGGCAGCGCCGCGACCGCCGCCTCGGTCGCCTTCACCGGGGCCTTCACCGAACTCTTCTCCGGCACCGCCGACGCCAGGGGCCACAGCGGCTACGGCCCCCTCCTGCCGGACCCGGACGGCCTGCTCGATCTGCCGAAAGGTTTCCGCTACCGGGTGCTCTCCCGGGAGGGCGACCAGCTCCGCTCCGGCGAGGGCCAGGTCCCCAGCAACCACGACGGCATGTCGGCCTTCGCCGGCCGCAACGGGCGGGTCCACCTCGTCCGCAACCACGAGAACCGCGCGACCGCGAAGATCGCGGTCCCCACGATCGAGGGCCTCACCTACGACCCCATGGGCAAGGGCGGCTGTACGGCCCTCGAACTCGACGGCCGCGGCAACGTACGCGGCGAGCGCGTCGCCATCGCGGGCACGGCCGTCAACTGCGCGGGCGGGCCCACCCCCTGGAACACCTGGCTGACCTGCGAGGAGACCGAGGACAGGGCCGGCACCAACGGCTACACGAAGGACCACGGCTTCATCTTCGAGGTGGACGGCGCGGATCCGCGCCGCACCGGCGCCGTACCGCTGACCGCGATGGGGCGCTTCCAGCACGAGGCCATCGCGGTCGACCCGCAGAACGGCATCGTGTACGAGACGGAGGACGCCTTCGAGAAGCCGTTCGGGCTCTTCTACCGCTTCCTCCCCGAGAAGCCGCTCGGCGGGACCGGCTCCCTGCGGGCCGGCGGCGCACTGGAGGCCATGCGGGTACCCGGCGTACCCGACCTCTCCGTGATCCAGGAGACGGGTGCGAGCTTCGACCGGGTCGAGTGGGTGCCCGTACCGGATCCGCAGGCTGCGGAGACGCCGATCCGGCTGCAGGACTTCGGGCCGAAGGGCATCACGCACGCCCAGAAGCTGGAGGGCTGTTACTGGGGCGGTTCCTCGGTGTACTTCGTCTCCAGCTTCGCGCACAGCTCGGAGGGCTCGGCCGCCGACCACTTCGGCCAGGTCTGGCGGTACGAGCCGAAGCGGCGCCGGCTCACCCTGGTCATCGTCTTCGGCCCGGACACAGACGTCCAGCTGCCGGGCGAGTCCCCGGACAACATCTGTCTCGCCGCTGGCGGCGGGCTGATGGTCTGCGAGGACGGCGGCGGCGCGCAGCACGTGCTCGGGGTGACGCGGCGCGGCGATGTCTACGCGATGGCCCGGGGCCGGCAGAACATCGGGACGGCCGAGGAGCCGGAGTGGGGCGAGTTCGCGGGCGTCACGTTCTCCCCGGACGGCGGGACGATGTTCGTGAACTGCTACACGCCGGGGACGACCTTCGCGGTGACGGGCCCCTGGCACTGACCGGGGCGTGAGCAGACGGGTGATCCGGCCGCCCGCCCGGCGGGCGGCCGGAGCGCCGTGAGCACGATCCGGTGCACCACCGGCTAGCGTCCCTCAGTGATCAAATCCGTTCGTACGATGATCGTGCTTACTGTTCTGGGTGGGGTGCTCGCCGGCTGCGGGTCCCCGGAGGACACCCGCTCCAGGACCGCCGCACTTCCGACGGCCTCTCCGGGACCGTCCACGGCACCGGCGACGGGACCCGCGAAGGGTTCCGCGTCCCCGTCGCGGGTGCCGGAGAGCGGGCCGCCCGTCCTGGCCCCGGGCCCCGGTGGTCTCACGCCGGTCTTCGAGCGACGGGCGGACGAGGGACCAGGGCCCGGTGCCGGTGCCGGTGCGCGGGGCGGGGCCGGCGGCGCATCCGGGGCCGAGAAGGTCGTGGCCCTCACCTTCGACGCGGACATGACGGCGGACCAGGGGCAGCGGGCCGCCGAGGGCGAGCACTTCGACAATCCCGCGCTGATCACGTCGCTGCGCCGACTGAAGGTCCCTTCGACGGTCTTCATGACCGGCATGTGGGCCCAGGAGTATCCGGTCCAGGCCCGCTCGATCGGCACCGACCCCCTGTTCGAGATCGCCAACCACTCGTTCAGCCACTACGCCTTCTCGTCCCCGTGCTACGGGCTGCCGACCGTCGGGAAGCCGGACATGCGGCGCGAGGTGGAGCGGGCCTTCACCGCGATCCGGAAGACGGGGGCGCGCAATGTCGTCCCGTACTTCCGCTTCCCCGGCGGCTGCTACGACGACGCCTCGCTGAAGGCCCTGGCCCCCACCGGGGTGACCGCGGTCCAGTGGGACGTGGTCAGCGGTGACGCCTTCGCCACGGACGCGGACGCCGTGGCGGAGCAGGTGCTGGACGGGGTGGAGCCCGGGTCGCTGGTGGTCATGCACTGCACCCGCAGCGCGGCACCCGTCACCGAGGACGCCGTACGCAGGATCGTCCCGGAGCTGCGCGAGCGCGGCTACCGCTTCGTCAAGGTCTCCGAGCTGATGCGCGGCTGAGCTCACCCCCGCCCGGGAGTCAGCCCGAGCAGGCGGTGCGCTCCGCCTCCTGCCAGGCGCAGACCGGGCAGAGGGTGGCGCCCTTCGTCGACTCCGGGTATTCGGTGGGCTTCCGGCAGAGCACGCACTCGGCGTACGGCGGTCCCGCGTCCACGGGCGCGGGGTCCGGCGCGGGCGTCCCGCAGTACGCATCGTCCATGCGTTCGTCCATGCGTACGAGCGTACTCACCCGCGGCGCCCGTACCGGCGACCCACTCCTCGCAGCATCAATGAGCTGACGGCTTCTCCGGCTTGAGCTCACTGGGGCGTACGATCACGAATCCCTCGCCCTGGAGCATCAGCTGGACCGCCTCGCCCGATCCGCCGCGCACCATCGAGCCGAAGCTCTGCGAGCGGTGCAGCGAGGTGGAGAGCTGGGCGCTCCAGCCGACGACCGCGTCCGTGTCGACGTACACCGGCTGCTGCGGGGTCACGGGGATCACGATGGGGTGGCCGTCGCAGATCAGGCCGAGCTTGCCGTATCCGCTGAAGACGCTGTTGAAGAGGCCTCCACCGGTCATTCCGGCGCCCTTCACGGTCTTGATCTCGTAGGAGAGGCTCGCGTCGAAACAGAGGACGTTGCGGCCGTTGACGGTCAGGACGTCGCCCTGCTCCATGTCCACGATGAAACAATTGGCCGCCTCGTGGGCGAACCACGCCTCGCCCTGCCCGGTGACCGCCATCAGGGCCAGGCCCTCGCCGGTCACGGCGCGCTTGAGCATGCCGCCTATGCCCTGGCCCTTGCGCTCGAACCGGAGATCGCCCCGGAAGGCGATCATCGATCCCTGACGTGCGTGCATCTCGCCGTTGACGGCGTACTTGATGGATTTGGCGTTCTGCAGGGTCATGCCGGGGGCCGTGGCCTGCTGCGCCATGTGCTCGCCTGCAAAGAGGTCGCTCTTCATGCCGTGCATCCTCACCCGGAGCCCTCCGTTCCGCCAAGAACGGGTTGTCGGAGGTGCCTGGCAGACTGGATGCGTGAGCAGCGACAGCATTCCTGAGCCCCTTCCCGCCTCTCCGGAGGCCCCCGCCGACAGTCCCTTCCGTACGGAGCCCACGGCCCGTGACGAGGCCCCGCAGTTCGTGCTGCCGCTGGTGGTGCACCTGGAGAAGACCGATCCCCCGGCGCGCACCGACGCCCTGGTGACCGCGGCCCGCGCGGTGCTCACGATCCTCTCGGACCCCCGCTCGCTCGGCGAGGACGAGGTGGGGGCCGAGGGCGAGGGCGAGTGGGCGCAGGCCGTGCGGGACTGGCAGGACGCCCGGATCCGCAAGGTGGTGCGGCGGGCGCGCGGCGCTGAGTGGCGCAGGGCGTCCGCGCTGCCGGGGATCACGGTCACGGGTGAGCACGCGGAGGTCCGGGTGTTCCCGCCGGTGCCCCTGGACGGCTGGCCCAAGGAGCTGGCCAAGCTCCAGGTGTCGGGCACGGACCTGGACGACCCGGAGGCCCCCGCGGCGCCGGATCCGGCCGGTCCGGTGCTGTGGATGAATCCGGACGTCACCATGTCGGCGGGCAAGGCGATGGCCCAGGCCGGGCACGGTGCGCAGCTCGCCTGGTGGGAGCTGTCGGACACGGAGCGCAAGGCGTGGCGCGAGGCGGGGTTCCCGCTCTCCGTCGCCACCCCGGACGCCGCCCGCTGGCGCGAACTGACCGCGAGCGGACTGCCGGTGGTGCGGGACGCCGGCTTCACCGAGGTCGCCCCGGGATCCTGCACGGTCGTCGCCGACCACCCGGCCCTGCGCCGCTGAACGGTCGCGGGGCCGGAAGCCCGGCCGGCTGAACATCCCTGCGCCGATATACGTACCTCCCGGTACTGCCGCACCGGCATTACCGCCAAGTAGGTTGAGCGACGAATCAGTTGGCGGTTGATTCGACGTTGTCACACACCGGCCCGGGAGACCATCTTGCTGCGACGCATCAACGGAACGGCCCTCATCATCGCCGCACTGGTCGCCACGCTCGGCGCGCTCGCCTTCCCCGTGTGGTCGTACGCCGACCGCTCCGGCACCGGCGAGGCCAATCTGAACGCGTCCAGCGTCGCCACCCAGTGGGGCCCGCTCTCCGCCACCGACCGGGACTTCCTGGTCAAGGTGCGTCTCGCCGGGCTGTGGGAACTGCCCGCCGGGCAGCAGGCCATCGAGCGCGCGCCCAGCGAAGGGGTGAAGCTCGCCGGCGATCACCTGGTGGTGGGCCACACGGACCTGGACCGACGGGCCCGCGACGTGGCCGCCAAGCTCGGCGTGGAGCTCCCGAACCAGCCGAACGAGCAGCAGCAGGGCTGGCTCAGGGAGCTCACCGCCGCCAGCGGCCAGGAGTACGAGCAGAAGTTCGCCAACCTCCTGCGCGCCGCGCACGGCAAGGTGTTCGCGCTGATCGCGCAGGTCCGGCACACCACGCGCAATTCACTGATCCGGCAGCTGGCCTCCGACGCCAACCAGACGGTGCTCGACCACATCACGATGCTGGAGCGCACGGGCTTCGTCGACTTCGACGGCCTGGCGCGTGAAGCGGCCGGCGCTTCGACGGCCAGCCCGTCGGGGCCGCCCGCGCCCTCGGGGGGCGGCGTCCCGCAGGTGCCGGTGCCGGTGACTCCGAGCGGCGACCAGTCGTTCACGTCCCGCCCGGTGCCACCGACGATGGCTCCGCTGCCTCAGCCCTGAGACCCTCCCCCGTACGGAGGGACGATCGGGGTGGACACCGTCCCGATGCCGTCCACCGAGACCTCCACCAGGTCCCCGGGCTTCAGGTACCAGCGTGGGGTCCGGGCCCTCCCCACCCCGCCGGGCGTACCGGTGAGGATCAGGTCACCGGGCCGCAGAGGCACCATCGTCGAGACGTACGCCACCAGCTGCGCGGGGCTGAACAGCAGGTCGGAGAGGGCGTGTTCCTGGACGGTGGTGCCGTTGACCACGGTACGCAGCACGGCGCCCGCCGGGTCGAACTCGTCCGGGGTGACCATGACCGGGCCGAGCGGAGTCGTGCGCGCCCAGATCTTGCCCTGGAGCCACTCCGTCGTGCGGTACTGCCAGCCGCGCATCGAGATGTCGTCGGCCACCGTGTAGCCGGCGATGTACGCGCCCGCCTCTTCCTCGCCGACCCGGTAGGCGGTGCGGCCGACGACGACGGCGAGTTCGCCCTCCCAGTCCATCTCCGGGTCCTCGGCGACGGCCTCCACCGGGTCCCCGGGGCCGGTCAGCGTGTCGGCGAACTTGGCGAAGAGCGTCGGGTGAGCCGGAAGCTCCCGGCCCATCTCCTTGATGTGCCCGGTGTAGTTGAGCCCGGCGCACAGCACCTTCGACGGGTTCGGTACGACGGCGTCGAGCGCGGCTTCGCCCAGGCGGTGCCGGGGGCCGGCGGCCCCGGCCGCGGTCTCCCGCCAGTTCTCGTCGGCCAGCAGGGCACCGACGTCGCGGTGGCCGGGGATCTCGGTGAGCACGTCTGCGTCCACCCGGGCCGCGGCCGTCCCGGTGGCCGTGCGCACAGTTGCCAGTCTCATGTCTCTCCTTGCCGCCCCGAGGGGGCGTGTGGGGGTCGCGGAATCGGGAGGGCTCAGGCGGCGGTTCCGGGGACGACGAGGTCGAAGAACCCCCAGTGCGCACCGGCCGGCAGGGTGCCCGACAGCATCCGTCCGCACTTCTGCGTCACGATGTGCGAGGAACCGCGGTGCTGGCTCCCGGCGTGGCTGTCGCGGAAGAAGCGCTGGAGGGCCCCGTCCCGCATGACCTGGGCGCCCGCGAAGCGGTGCACCAGCTGGCTGATCTCCAGCGCGGTGCGGGTGGCGAGGCTGCACGCGAGCCGGGACATCGTCTCCTGCTCGTCGCTGAGCTGCGCTCCGGTGGCCAGGACCGCCTCGTTGGTCTCCCAGGTCTCCCGCAGCAGGGCCATGGTGCCCCGCACGTGCGAGAAGTGCCGGGCGAACTCCCCGAAGAACTCGTCGCTGGTCACGGGCGAGCCCTCGGCCGGGTCCCTGCGACGGGTCAGGTCCCGCAGCTCGTCGAGCATCCGCCGGCCGACCCCCTGCGACCAGGCGGCCTGGTGCAGACCGGCCAGCAGGGCGGGGCTCAGCCCCTCCATGGAGCGGGCCGGGCGGGCGTGGACGGGACCGATGCCGAAGACGAACCGGTCCTCGACGAAGACGTCCTCCGCGCGGTAGTCGAGGCTGGCGGTCGCGCGCAGCCCGAGCATCTCCCAGTTGTCGGTGATCCGCACGGACGCGCGGGGGACGAGGCAGACGAGGCGTTCTTCCGTGCCGTCGACCGTCACCGCCAGGTTGAGATGCGTGGCCATCGACACTCCGGGGGCGAACTGCCAGACACCGTTCACGCGGTAGCCGCCGGCCTCCTCGTCGCGCACGGCACGGCCGGTGAAGGAGGTGGACTGTCCGCCCACCAGCGGGCAGCTGCCGTCGGAGAAGAGCTCGGCGACCGCCTCCTCGCCCAGACGGACGGCCGCGGTCGCGGTCTCGCTCGCCACGGCGCGCACGAGCCATCCCAGTGAGGCGTCGGCGTGCGACAGCCGCTCCATGACCTGCAGCATCTCCACGGGCGAGGCCTCCATGCCGCCGAGTGCGGCAGGCACCATCAGCGTGAAGATCCCGCTGTCCCGGAGGGCGTCCTGCACCGCCGGTGTGGGACGGCGCAGCCTCTCGCTGTCCGCGGCTTCGGCCTGGAGCAGCGGATGGATCGCGTCGAGGCGCTCCAGCAGCGTGGAGATCCTGGTGCTCGTGTCCGTCCGGCGGGTCATGTCCGGTTCCTCTCGCCCTGCGCGCGGTCCTGCGCGGTGTCGTCGGATTCCTCGGCCAGGGCGCTCCACCGGCCGCGGTAGAAGAGCAGGGGCCGGGTGTCGTCCTGCTGGCCGTAGTTCATGACCCGGCCGAGCACCAGCACGTGGTCGCCGCCGTCGTACCCCGCCCACGGGGTGCACTCGAAGTAGGCAAGCGAGCCGTTGATGCGCGGGGCCAGGCCGTCCGTGACCCATTCGACGGGGTGCGCCTGCGGCTTGCCCGCGAAGTGCAGGGCCGTGTCGAGCTGGTTGTCCCCGAGGACGTTGACCGTGAACGGCCGTTCCAGCAGATAGGTCAGCGAGCGTGAGGTGCGCTGGATGGAGACCAGCACCAGCGGCGGGTCCATGGACACCGAGGTGAACGAGTTCACCGTGACGCCGTAGTAGCTGTCTCCCGACCGGTAGGTGAGGACGACGACGCCGGTGGCGAAGTTGCCCAGGGTGTTGCGGAGCTGACGGGGGTCGGCGAGCGAGGGGACAGCGGCGCTCGACGCGAGGGTCTTGGCGTCGGCTGCTTTCTCATAGATCTCGGCGTCCCACATGATGTCGGTCATTCCGACCTCCTGCGTGAATCGTGGGTCAGGCCCGTGGACCGGGCCGGAGGGGGCGGCCGGCGGGTACGCCCGCCGTGTGTGGCGGACGTACCCGCCGGCCGGGGTCAGTGGGCCTCCTCGACGGCTTCCTCGCCCGAGACGAACGAGGTCGCGGTGCCCTCGGGCATCCGGTGGCGCAGCACCGGATAGACGGCGAGCGCCAGGACGAAGGAGACCAGGAAGCCGAGCGGGAAGACGTCGGTGGCCATCAGGGCCATGCCCACGGCGGCGGAGAGGGCGAGGGTGATGACCCCGGCCCAGTTCCACTTCTCCACCCGCTGGGCGCCCTTGTCGTACCGGGTGCGCCGCACCAGGTAGTAGTCGGCGATCATCACCCCGCACATCCCGAGGGTCATGGCTCCCAGGTACGCAAGGTAGGTGCTGAAGCTCTCCAGGATTCCGGCCGCGATCATCACCAGGGCGATGATGTTGCCGATCACCACCATCGCCGCCCTGCCCGGCTTCCATCCGGTGAGGGTGTCGACCAGGTTGACCAAGGAGAGCGAGCCGGAGTAGGCGTTGATGGCCTGGGCCTTGGCCTGGGCGGCGTAGATGGTGACGAAGCCGGTCCAGCCCGCGAAGACGACGAAGAAGGCACCGGTGTTCTGCATGACGAAGCTGCTGCCGGCGGCGGCCGCCTCCGGTTCGGTCATGCCCGCGTTGTGGGCGAGCAGGTACGCGACGACCTCGGGCATGCCGCCGATCACGACCAGCGAGCCGAGGACGGTCATCACGATGTTCTGGGTGACGGGGCCGGCCGAGGCCAGGATCGTGACGTCCCGGCGGTTCCGGCAGTAGCGGGCGAAGTCCGTGGTCACCAGGGCGATGGTTCCCGCGGTGGCGCCCATGACGGATATCGCGGACTCGAAGCGCGGCCAGAGCCCGCCCTGGACGACGCCCGGGTAGGTGAACACGTCCATCGGGTCCGCGCCCTGGATCACATAGATCTGGATGATCATGTAGAGGGTGACGGCGATGGTGACGGCCGTCAGCACACCCGACGCGCGCAGCGCGAACTTGAGCCCGAAGATGGCGAGCGCGATCCACAGCAGCGTCATGAGGCCGTAGACGAGGATGCGCGTGGTCCAGGAGTCCGACAGGTCGAACATCAGCAGCGTCCCCTGGTAGAGGAGCGCCGCCTCCATGGCCAGGAATCCGAGGATCATGAACGCGAAAACGACCGAGCCGATCGCCGAGCCCATGAAGCCGAACCCGAAGAACCGGGAGGTGATGGTGGAGGACATGCCGGTCTCGAAGGCCATCCGGCCGAGCGCCTTGCCGAGGAGGAAGGCGAAGGCCGCGACCAGGACACCGACGGTCAGGCCGACCGTGAAACCGGCGAGGACGACGGTGAAGCCCGCGATGGCGAAGACGACGAGCGCGGTGGCGACGCTGATCGGGCTCAGGGCGAGCTGGTAGCCGCTCCTGCGCTCCGACTCCGGCACGCTGACGAGGGCGTGGTCCTCGGCAGCGGCGGCCAGCGCCGACTCGGTTGATCTGGGAGTTCCGGTTGATGCAGACACAGGTGCTACCCCTCGGGGAAAGAGCGTCCGCGCGGCGTCCCGTACGCCGGACGTGACAGGTGGTGCGGCGAGCGCTCAGTCCGCGCTGCAGCCCGCTACGGCGACGGCTTCGATCTCCAGGAGGATCTCGGGCTTGGCGAGCGCCGCGACCTCGACCAGGGAGCAGGCGGGGAAGTCACCGGAGAAGAACTCCTGGCGGGCCTTCCACACCTCGGTGTTGGTCCCCATGTCGGTGACGAAGATCGTCATCTTGACGACGTCGTCCATGGCCGCGCCCGCCGCCTCGACCAGGTCCTTGATCTTCTGGAAGACCACCCTGGCCTGTGCGTAGGCGGTGTCACCGAGGAGGCTCTCGCCGTCCTGGGCGCGGGCCGTCATCCCGGATATCAGGATGAGATCGTCGACGCGGAGGCAGTTCGACCACATCCCGGCGGCCGGTTCACGCACGGCGCCGGAGACGAAACGCTGCTTCTTCATGGTGGGCCTCAGAGCTCGATCCGGTTGTCCCAGGCGGAGGTTCCGCCCCAGTTCACGCAGACGCTCTGGCGTCGCATGAAGCCCTTCCAGGCGTCGGAGCCGGCCGTGCGGCCACCGCCGGTCTCCTTCTCGCCGCCGAACGCGGACCCGACGTCGGCACCGGTGGTGCCCATGTTGACGCGGACGATCCCGCAGTCGCTGCCGCGGGCCGAGAGGAAGGTCTCGATGTGGTTCAGGTCCGTGCTGTGCATGCCGGACGCCAGGCCCTGGGCGACTCCGTTGTGGATGGCGATGGCCTCGTCGAGGTCCTCGTAGGTGAGCACCGACACGATCGGGACGAAGGTCTCCGACTGGGCGATGTCGAAGTGCGGTTCGACGCCGGTGACGATGGCGGGCTCGACGTACAGCCCCGGGCGGTCGATGACCCTTCCGCCGTACACCACGGTGGCCCCGTCACGCTTCGCCCCGGCGAGTACCCGCTGGTAGTCCTCGACGGCGCCCCGGTCGATCAGGGGGCCGACGACGGTGTCCGGATCACGCGGGTCCCCGATCGTGATCTGGTCGAAGGCCTTCTTCATCAGCTCGACCAGCTCGTCGGCGATGCTCCGGTGGGCGATGACCCGGCGGGTGCTGGTGCACCGCTGACCCGTCGTGCCGACGACCCCGAAGGTCAGGGCGCGCGCGGCGAGTTCCAGGTCCGCGGTCTCGTCGACGATGCAGCCGTTGTTGCCGGAGCACTCCAGCTGGTAGCGCCGGCCGAGCGTCGAACCGACGATCTCGGCGACCTTGCGGCCCACTCCCGTCGAGCCCGTGAAGGAGACCAGGGCGATCCGGGTGTCGGCCACCAGCTGCTCGGCGACGGCGTCGTCGGAGGGGATGAACAGGGAGAAGACGCCCTCGCAGCCCATCTCCGCGGCCGCCTTGTTGACCAGCTTCTGCAGCGCGACGGCCGTGAGGGGGACCTTGGGGCTCGGCTTCCAGATCACCGTGTTGCCGGCGATCGCCGAGAGGAAACCGTTCTGCGCCCAGACGGCGGCCGGGAAGTTGTACGCGCTGATCAGCCCGACCACGCCCAGCGGCAGCCACTGGTCGTACATCCGGTGCTCGGCGCGCTGCGACTGCTGGGTGAAGCCGTAGAGCATCCGCGCCTGGCCGGCCGCCAGGGTCGACATGTCGATGGCCTCGCGGAGCTCGCCCTTGGCCTCCATGGTCGACTTGCCGGTGTCCAGCGCGACGACGGCCGCCAGAGCGTCGAGGTTCTCCTCGATCAGCTGGCCGATACGGCGGACGAACTCGCCGCGCCGGGGCGCCGGGACCATCCGCCACGTCCGCTGTGTCTCGACCGCGGCGGCCACGAGGGCCTCGTAGTCCGCGGCGTCCGAGGCGGCGACCCGGCCCACGGTCTCACCGTCGGCGGGACAGACGGCCTCGATGACCGTACGGCCCTCGGTGGCGCCCCAGCCCGCGGCGTCGGAGTAGGTTCCGGAATGCACCTCGTGCAGACCGAATTCGGCCAGCACCTTCTCGGTGTCGAACAGTTTACTGGTCTCGCTCATCATCGCTCTCCGTCAACGGCACGGGCTCGGAAGGAATTCGGGGACGCATCCGGTACCTCATTCCTTCGCAAGGAAGTCACCGATCGTCTCGTCCGTGTGGTATTCGGGCTTCTCGTAGTAGTGCGGCCCGTCGTATATCTCGATCAGCACGCTGCGCTCATGGGCGAGCGTCGGGCCGTGCGGGTGGTCCTTCGGGTTCATGTAGAACGAGCCGGGACGCAGCCGCAGACCGGAGTCCGTGTACTCGTAGTCGCCTTCGAGGCAGTACATGAACTGGTTGGAGGCGTGTGTGTGCTTGGTCGGGATCGTGCCGCCCGGCTGGTACTCCAGCAGGGCGATGCTCGCTCCGGTCTCCGCGTTCTTGTGCAGGAAGTACTGGCGGAACCCGTAGTCCGGGTAGTCGATCCAGTTCTCCTCCTTGAGTTCCGTGGCGTGGACCAGAATTTCGAGCGACTTCACGGCCGCGGCGTCGATATCCACTTTCACTCCAAACCCGGGCGGCCCTCGGCCACCCATGCGTCGTATTCCTTACGGCTCTCCGGCGTGGCCGGGAAGAGCCCGAAGAGGGACCGGCCGCGGCCGATCTCCAGCGCCGCGAACTCCTCGTACGCGACCGCGTCGGCCGCCTCCGCGGCGATCTCCCCGGCCAGCAGGCGGGGGACGACGGCCACGCCGTCCTCGTCGCCGACCAGGACGTCGCCCGGGTACACGGCGACACCGCCGCAGCCGACGGGCTCCTCCAGAGCCACCGGGTGCAGGGCGATCGGGGTCGCCTTCGGGGCGTTGCCCCGGTGGAAGCAGGGCAGGCCGGTCTCCCTGATGGCGCCGGTGTCCCGGTAGCCGCCGTCGCTGACCACACCCGCGGCGCCCCGGTGCCTCAGCCGCGCCGCCATCATGTCGCCCATGGAGGCCGCCGCCGTCGAACCGAAGGCGTCGATCACGAGGACCCCGCCGGCGGGGCACTCCTCGATCGCCCGCCGGTGCAGGTTCTCGCTGCTCCCGTAGTTGGTGAGGGTGTCGAGGTCCTCCCGTGCCGGGATGAAACGCAGGGTCCGTGCGAAGCCCACCATCACCGGCTGTCCCGCTGCGAGCGGGACCACGCCGGCCATGATCACGTTGCGCAGGCCCCGGCGGAGCAGCATGTTGGCGACGGTGGCCGAACCGGCCCCGGCCAGTTGCTCGCGGACCGTCCGGGTCAGTTCCCCGCCGGTCACTGGAAGAACTCCAGCGGCGGACGGTTGCCCCACTGCGTGGTGTCGCTCGCCGTGCCGTTGAACGCGGACGGCCGGTGCGAGGCGTCCACCGTGTCACCGTCGGTGTAGTGCTCGATCCGGAAGCCGAACGGGTCCTTCCAGTAGTCGAAGATCTGGCTGCCGAGCAGATGGCGGCCGACCCCGACGTCGAGGGAGTAGCCCTCCTGGAGCAGGTAGTCGTGCGAGGCCATCACCGCGTCCATGTCGGTGACCTCGAAGGCGCTGTGATGCACCCCGGTCCAGTCCGACTGGAGGACGAGCATGAAGTGGTGGTCCACGAGCTGCTCGCCGAGGTCCAGCCGGACGAATGTACCGACGACGGGATCGTCCTCGCCGGGCGGCAGGAAGTAGTCCGACGGCAGGAAGTTGAAACGCTCCTGGAGCCAGGCCATGGACGCGTCGTGGTCCTTGACGTGGAGGACGAAGTGGCCGAGGCGGGCGATGGTGCACGGCGCGACGGACACGCGCACACAGGAGTTCACCCGGTTCTTGTCGCGGATGTTGTTCATCGCGAACGGCTCGCGGTCCGGGAGCGGTTCGGACTTCTCGCGGCCGTGGACGGCACGGATCTCGATGCCGTCCGGCATCGTCATCGCGACCTCGTGGCCACCGCCGGGCTCCGCCGACTCCCTTACGGGCGACGAGCCCGGCAGGGCGGCGAGCTCGACGAGGTCCTCGTACGCGGCGACCTCGATCGAGGCGCCGACGAAGCGCTGCCGGTCGCCCTTGCGGGTGACGTGGATGTGGTGCTGGGTGCCGGTGCCCCGCATGTACAGGGTCCGGTCATCGCTGCCCTCCGCCCTGGTCATCCCGAAGGCGGTGAGAAACTTCTCCATCTCCGCGAGGTCGGGCGCCTCATAGGTCACCTGGGCAGCATCGACTGCTGTGGCCACAACTCCTCCTGTGGTGGGTGGGGGGGTGGGGCGGCGGCCTGTGAGGGGCCGCCGCCGGGGCGCCAGGGGGCGGTCAGCGCCCCAGGATGCTGACGTCGTCAGGACCCACGAGGTCCGGCACGGTCCAGCCGTCCAGGTCGTACTCGTCCATGGCGCTCTGCGCGAAGTCCCGGCAG
Organism: Streptomyces sp. NPDC102451; assembly: GCF_044765485.1. Classification (NCBI taxonomy): domain Bacteria; kingdom Bacillati; phylum Actinomycetota; class Actinomycetes; order Kitasatosporales; family Streptomycetaceae; genus Streptomyces; species Streptomyces sp. NPDC102451. The sequence continues at coordinate 542,707 of NZ_JBIWKD010000004.1, forward strand.
CGGTCGAGGAGACCGTTGCCCCGGGCGCCGAACAGGTTGGTCTGGCGCGTGACGTCGTTGCTGCCGATGTAGTTGATCTCGTACAGCTCGTGGCGGGCCCCGAACTCCGTGCCGATGGAGTCCCAGAGCATCTTCATGACCTTCACGCGCTCCACGGCGTCGATGCCGCCGGTACCGCGCAGATAGGTGTCCAGGTAGCCGCGGATCTCAGGGGTCTTGAAGTCGTTCGCATGGGAGTTGAGGTAGATCAGACCGCTGGCCACGACCTGCTCGATGATGTTCTTGATCTTCGGCATGGCCAGCTGGTTCATCACCCGGTACGCCCCGGCGAACTGCGGGTCGGGCTGGATCATGCCGCCCTTCCACGGCACCGCGCTCTTGGCCATCGCGTCCGACAGCGCCCAGAACGTGTTGCGCCAGGCGATGACCTCGCCGAGCTGGGACATGACGCCGTGGAACTGGCCGGCCCCGGTGACGTCGAGGGCGCGCGAGAGCATGCCGACCAGGAAGTCCATCTTCACGGCGAAGCGGGTGCAGCCGTGCAGGGAAGCCCGCTCCAGATAACCGGAGTGGATGTTGTACTTGTTGGCCTGTTCCAGGTCGTTGTGGATGAACGCGTTCTCCCAGGGGATGAACACGTCGTCGAGGACCAGGATCGCGTCGTTCTCGTCCAGCCGGCTCGACAGCGGGTAGTCGAAGGGGCTGCCCAGCGCGGCGGCGCGGTACTCGTTGGACGTACGGCACAGCAGCTTCACGCCGGGGGCGTTGGTGGGCATGATGAACACCGGGGAGTAGGCCGGGTCCTGGATGGCGACCTGGCCCACATGGCCGACGAAGGTGTAGTGGGTCAGCGCGGACCCCGTCGCGACGACCTTGGCGCCGCTGACGTAGAAGCCGGCGTCGGTCTCCCGGGTGACCCGGACGAACACGTCCTTGCCCGCGTCGGCACCGAGACCGCGGTCGACCGGCGGGTTCATGATGGCGTGGTTGATGTACCACGTCTTCTCCTGGGCCTTGCGATACCAGGCGCGGGCGTTGTCCTCGAACCCCCGGTAGAACTCGGCGTTGGCGCCGAGCGTGCCGAGGAAGCAGCCCTTGTAATCGGGGGAGCGCCCCATCCAGCCCCAGGTGATCTTCTGCCACTCGGCGATGGCGTCGCGGGAGGCCAGCTGCTCCTCGACGGTCTGCGGCGCCCGGTAGAAGCGGTGCGTGAAGCCGCCCCACTCGGTCGGGACGGTCAGGATGTCCTTGCGCGCCGGGTCGTGCAGGGCGTCGTACATCCGCGCGATCATCCGGGCGGAGTTCCGGAAGGCCGGGTGCTCGGCGATGTTCTCCACCCGCTCCCCGTAGATCCAGACCTCACGCCCGTCGTTCAGGCTTGCCAGATATTCGTCCCCGGTGAAGGGAATGTGGTCCTTGTTCGACGAAATACCTGCCGGATTGATTCCGCTGCCCTCATTCATACCCTGAAGCCTTTCCTCTCACCCACGGGAACGGGGCGTGCAACCGTCCCCGCACAGCCAATGAACGGGCAGCGATCAGGGAGGTCCTCACTGATTCGGAGCTGCCTCTTGGCGTCGAATTGCTGGGAACACTGACACGCAGCAACGGCGTGGGCAATAGGGGCAGGAGGGGCCGGAGATTGCGGCGCCGCGGCGGAGGGAAGCACGGGCGGCCGCCGGACCGGACCCATCAACACCGGCCTGAACAGCACGTTTTACTGAAACTTGAGAAGTGCGGGCGCGACCGGCGACAGCCGGAATGTGATGCGCATCACGCGAAATAGTGGCGATTTCGAGGGCCTGATTCCGCGAATGAACGGCGTGTGCCATACAAGCCCCAGAAGGGGGGTGAAAAGGTTTTTGTATGGCCCGCCATCATTATCCGGCGCGGCGGCGCGCGGCGACATCCTCGGTGGCTCCGAGCCAGCGCTCCATCAGAGGCGTCATCTCCGCCCCGCGGCGCCAGATGAGGGTGGCCTGCATGGAGGTGAGCCAGTGCGGCGGTTCGAGCAGCACCACGGAATCCCTTTTTTCACCGATGCGCCGTGTGACCGGGGCGACACCCAGACCCGCGGCCACGAATGCGACGGCGGTCTGCGGGGTGGAGACCTCCAGCACCTCGAAGGAAGCGTCGTCCTTCAGCGATTTCTCCGCCAGGTCGGGCATTCCGGAGAACGCCTCCAGCCTTCTCGGGAGAATCCAGCGCCCCCATCCCTTTCCATCGGGACGGTGTTCCTTCGCCCTGTGCCGCGGCACGGCGAGTTTGACGTCGATCTTCATGATCGGATAGCGCTCGCAGGATTCGGCCACGAACCCGGCGAACTGCTTGGGCCCGAAGGGAACACACCCCATGTCGAACCGGCCGCTGCGAACCCCCTCGACGATGACGTCGGGGGTGACGTCGCTCAGGCTGACGTGGGCGCCGGGAGCCTGCTCCAGCACCTCCGCCAGCACATCGGCGATGAGCTCGTTGATGACCATGGGTTCCACGCCGATGTGCAGGTCACCGACCGCACCCTCGCCCATCAGCCGGAGCGTCTCCGTCACCCTGTCCCGGTCGGCGACGAGCCGGCCGCCCCGCGACAGCAGATAGAGCCCGGCCTGCGTGGGGTGCACGCCTTTCGCCGTACGCTCCAGAAGGCGTACGCCGAGTTCGCGTTCCAGTTTGGCGACGGCGTGACTCACGGGCGGCTGTGTCATGTTGAGGTCCTTGGCGGCCTGCGATACAGAACCGGCCTCCACGACGGCCCGGAAATACTCGAGCTGGCGAAAATCCATGGGCTCTACATTTCACGGTGCCCGAAAGTTGTCAACCGGCGCCCCGACCGGCCGCTCACCTTTCACGAGCGGCCGGACGCGGTCCGGAATTCCATGGTTCCGCGGTACGTCGGCGCAGGACCGGAGTGGTGTCAGTGGCCCCGCCGCTGGACGTACAGGCGGTTGCCCTTCGGTCCTGTCCACTCCACCCGTACGACGCCGGGCACGGCGGCGTCGGGGAGGCGTGACGGGTTGGACCAGTGGCCGAAGTTCGGGTTGCGGAAGAAGGTCGCCCACAGATCGCCGTCGGCGTCCTCGAAGAAGTTGTTGTGGCCCGCGCCGACCCCGACGGTCCAGCGCTCGGAGTACGGGCCTTCGAAGTGGTCGGAGACGGCGGCAATTGCGTCGTACTGGTACTGCACCCGGCCGGTGCCGGCCGTGTCGTAGGCCTGGCGTGCGGTGCCGTCGGCCTCGACCGACGTCCGGTCCCAGGCGGCGTGGAGGAGGAAGTACTTGCCGCCGTGCTTGAACACGTACGCGCCTTCGAGGTACGGCTCCGGCGTGTAGGGGGTCTGCCGGAACAGGGGGAGGCCCGTCGGCGTGACGATGTCCTCCATGTCGTCGCGGAACTTCGCGTACAGGTGGTTGTGCAGGACGAGCCAGGCGTCGCGGCCCTCGCTGTAGAGGCTGCCGTCGATGTGGTGGTAGGCACCGGGTTCGATGAAGCTCGGTCCCCCGATGAACGACTCGCCGAAGGGCTTCTCCAGGTTTCCCTCGACGAGCCGGTACGGGCCCTCGACGCCGCCGTCGCTCACAAGCATGAACGAGCCGACCTTCCGGGAGTGGTCCCCCATGCACGCGACGATGTACCACTTCCCGCGGAAGCGGTGCAGCTCCGGCGCCCACGCCTGACCGCGCTTGCCGAACTGCTCGTCGTGCCAGTACTCCTGCCACGGTGCGACGACGGTGCGTCCGGGGCGGTTCTCGTCGGTGAACTCGGGCGACCAGACCTTGCCCTTCTCCGCGCCGGGCCGGATCCCGGTCGTGTCGGCCAGCTTCCAGGGCCCCTTGAGGGAGCGGGCCACCCAGACGAAGATGCCGTCGTTCCACGGGCCGGCCGCTTCGAGCCCGGGCACTCTGGTGGTGCCCGTGGCGACGTACAGCGGACGGCCGTCCACGACGAAGCAGTTGACGTAGGTGTCCCGCATCCACACCACGCCGCGCTCCTCGTCACGGGGGCGCAGCTCCAGCGGGAGCACGAAGGAGTTGTCCTCGCGGGGCCACAGGTCCTGCCGGATGTCGGCGCGGCCGTAGGGCTCGGGGTCGGGCCAGTTCGCCGGGTACCGCCGCTTCGCCCCGGCCCGGGCGGGGGCGGCCGAGGCCTGCGCCGGCGCGGCGGCGACGGGGAGCGCGGCGGCGGCGCCCACTCCGGCGGCACGGGTCAGCAGGGACCGTCGGCCCAGGGGCGGCCTGTTCTCGGTGCCGGTCATGTCGGTCACGTCCTCCGTTCGTTCGTCCGGGACGGCGTGCTCCCGGCATGTCGACGAGCATGCGAACGCCTGTTGATCTCCGTCAACGGACCATGGAATTAATCCGGAGTGTCCGGCTCGTCGGCATATCTGTGGTGCTCCACGTTTCCGCAGGTCGACGGGGTGCCGACAGGCCCCCGAAAGGCATCACGATCGAATAACGGCATACTCGGGGCCCGTCCGGGAACCTCAAATTCACCTCTGAACGTCCCCCTTTCCGGGTTCACCGGCGCGCGGCGGGGCCATGACCTCTGCACAGAACGGGGAGGGGACACCATGAAGCTGGGGATCGGCATCGGATGGCGGCCGGAGATCGCGGACGCCGTCGAGGCGCTGCCGGGGATCGACTGGGTCGAGGCGGTCGCGGAGAATCTCTGCGCGGACCATCTCCCCGAGTCCCTCGTACGCCTCCGGGAACGCGGGGTCACGGTCGTCCCGCACGGGGTCTCGCTGGGCCTGGGCGGGGCCGACCGCCCGGACCCCGACCGCCTCGCCGGGCTGGCGGCGCGGGCCGAACTGCTGGGCACCCCGCTGGTGACCGAGCACATCGCGTTCGTACGCGCCGGAGGGCCGCTCACCGCGTCGCCGGTGCTGGAAGCGGGCCATCTGCTGCCGGTCCCCCGGACCTGGGACGCGCTGGAGGCGCTCTGCGAGAACGTGCGGATCGCGCAGGACTCGCTGCCCGTCCCGCTGGCCCTGGAGAACATCGCCGCCCTGATCTCCTGGCCCGGCGAGGAGCTGACCGAGGGGCAGTTCCTGGCGGAGCTGGTCGAGCGCACCGGCGTACGGCTGCTGATCGACGTCGCCAATCTGCACACCAACCACGTCAACCGCGGCGAGGACCCCGCGACCGCGCTCGACGAACTGCCGGTGGAGGCCATCGCGTACGTCCATGTGGCGGGCGGCGTCGAGAAGGACGGCGTCTGGCACGACACGCACGCCCATCCCGTGACCCGCCCCGTCCTGGACGTGCTGAGCGAGCTCCGCTCCCGCGTCGACCCGCCGGGGGTCCTGCTGGAGCGTGACGACGACTTCCCGCCGGCCGAGGAACTGGCCGGTGAACTGACCGCGATCCGCTCCACCCTGGCCGCGGCGGCCACCACTCCGGGGGCCGCCCGGCGGCGACCCGTCCGGCACCCGGAGCCGGCCGTACGCACGGCCGGGGCCCGTGACCGGACCGCCGTGGCGCAGACCGCGCTGCTCTCCTCGCTCGTGGCCGGCACGCCCGCGCCGGACGGCTTCGACCACCGGCGCCTCGGGGTGCAGAGCCGCGCCCTGGCGGCGAAGCGGGCCGATGTCGTCGCCAAGGTGGCGCCCGAGCTGCCCGGGATCCTCGGCGACGGATACCGCCCGGCGTTCCTCGCGTACGCCAGGAACCGGCCGATGTCCGCCGGTTACCGCCGCGACGCCCTCGACTTCGCCGAGCAGCTGCTCATCGCGGGGCGCCCGGCCGACGACGCCGCCCGGCGGAGTCTGACCCGCTGGTGGCAGGAGCGCGCGGCGCCGCGCCCACCGCGCCGAGGTGCCCGACTGGTCCACGCCGCCCGTACCGCCCTTCTCGGAAAGTGATCCCGGTATGAACGCTCTCGCCCTTCTGCTGACCCTGGCCGTGACCGTGGTCTGCACGCTCCTGGTCGTCTCGACGCGCCGCGCCGCACTGCGGGGCGCCGACTCCGTCGCGTATGTGCACGACCTCTCCGAGGCGGCCTTTCTCAGCGGTGGCCCGGCCCGGGTCGTGGACACCGCCCTCACCCGTATGCACGCGGACGGGCGGCTGGCCGTCGGCGGTCCCGGCATCGTCGCGGTCCAGCGGGACGAGGCCCGTGACACCGTGGAGCGCGCCGTGCTCCAGGAACTGGCCGCAGCGCCGAGCGGGGCCCTGCACACCCTGCGGGAGGCGGTGATGCACCATCCCGCGGTGCAGGAGATCGGCGACGGACTCGCCGCCCGAGGGCTGCTGATCGCGCCCGGCGAGAGCCGGACCCGCCGCACCTGGGGGATGGCGCTGGGTATCTGGTGCATCGTGGGGTTCCCGGTCGCCATCGTGCTGACGATCGTGCAGTACGTCACGCTCGACGGGTACCCGGACCTGCCGTTCCCCTTCGTCGTGAAGGTGCTGCCCGCACTCGTGGCCGGAGCCGTGGTCGGTCTGGTCACCGCCGCGTCGGCCAGGGCGCGGCTCACCAAGGCGGGACGCAGGGCCGTCGACAGTCACCGGACGGCCAACGCCCACGTGACCGACCCGGCCCACCTGGTGGCCACCCGTGGGCTGTCCGCGCTCCCCGACCCGGAGCTCCAGGCGCAGTTGGTGGCCGCCGCCCGGGTACGGCCCACCGGGCGCCGCTCCTCGGTGTCCTCCTCCTCGTCCTCGACAGCGGGCGCGTTCGTGCCGGTGGTGTGGTGCGCCGGGGCGAGCCCCGGTGGCGGGAGCTGCGGCGGATCCAGCGGCGGGGGCGGCGACTCGGGGTCGGGCTCCTCGTGCAGCTCGGGGTCCTCGTGCAGCTCGGGATCGAGCTGCGGCAGCAGCGGGTCCAGCTGCAGCAGCGGCTCGAGTTGTGGCGGCGGGTCCAGCTGCGGCAGCAGTTCCTGAGAGCGCGCAGGAAGAACGCGCAGGAAGAAGCAGGCGTATGGATTCAGCCACCGATGACCGTCTGTGACTGAGATCGGTCCATATCGTGAACAAGGCATGGCGCTTCCCTGCCGGTTTCGCATAGAACTCGGCCATGCTCTGGGTCCTGCTTCTTCTGGTCGCGTGGGGCGCGGCCGCCGTCTCCTGCATCCGGCTGTGCCTCGTCACCGCGGGTGCGGCTCAGCGGCCGCCGGGTGCCGCGCGGGCACCGGTCTCCCCCGAACTCAATCTGTACGAGACGGCGTTCCTGGCCGGCGGCCCGCAGCGGGTGGCCGATCTGGCGCTGGTCTCCATGCATCTGCGGCGCCGGCTGCTGCTCGCCCACACGGGCTGGGCGACGGTCGTCGACCCGGAGGGCCGGGACGAGGTCGAGCGCACCGTGATCCGCGCGATCGGCCCGGAAGGGCAGTCCCGGATAGCACCCATACGGGCCGCTGCCGCGGCGGCCGACGCCGTACGCTCGCTCGCCGACCGCCTCGTCGCGGCGGGGCTCGCCGTACCGCACGGGACCCGGACGGACCTGGAGTCGGCGGTGCGGGCCGTACGGGGCGCGGCGGTGCTGGTGGTGGTCCTGGCGGCCACCGCCATGCTGATGCCAGGTCAGGAGACGGGCTACGCCGGCCCGGTGGCCGCCTGGTTCGGGCTGCCGCTCGTGCTGACGCTGGGCTGCCTGGCCATCGCCCGGGTGGAGAACCACCCGTACAGCCCGTGGGCCTCCCCGTCCGGGCAGCGCTGGCTGGACTCGCTGCCGGCCCCGGTGCGCGGCGCGGACCGCGATCTCCTGGCGGCGGTGGCGGTACGGGGCGTGGTGGCCCTGGAGGACCCGGACCTGCGAGCGGCCCTGCTGAGCGGGGCGCGGACGGTCGGCTGACGAGGCCGGCGCAGCACCGAGGGCCGCCCCGTCGGGGGCGGCCCTCGGTGCTGTCCTATCCAGTTGTGCGGCCCGGGACACATCGGCCGCACCGGCGAGGAGCGGCGGCCCGCGGAGAGGAATGGCTGACTCCCCCGCGGGCCACGACAGTTCGCCGGCCGTCGGCCGATGTGCACCCGGCACCGGACCCGGTGTCGCTGGAACGACGGGCGGCGTCACACGCGCCGTTGCCCGTCAACTGATCTTCCGGGTCGGGATGACCGGAAACGCTGGCTATGCGAGTCCGGCCACCAAGTCTGCGACGGACCTCCTGCGCCCGGTGTAGAACGGCACCTCTTCACGGACGTGGAGCCGCGCCTCGGAGGCCCGCAGGTGGCGCATGAGGTCGACGATGCGGTGCAGCTCGTCGGCCTCGAAGGCGAGGACCCACTCGTAGTCGCCCAGCGAGAAGGAGGCGACGGTGTTGGCCCGCACGTCGGGGTAGCCGCGGGCCATCTTGCCGTGGTCCGCGAGCATGCGGCGGCGGTCCTCGTCGGGCAGCAGGTACCAGTCGTAGCTGCGCACGAAGGGGTACACGCTGATGTAGTCGCGCGGGGTCTCGTCGGCCAGGAAGGCCGGCACGTGCGACTTGTTGAACTCGGCGGGGCGGTGCAGCGCCATGTTCGACCAGACCGGCTCGAGTGCGCGGCCCAGCTTCGTGCGCCGGAAGAGGTTGTACGCCTCCTGGAGCTCGTCGGAGGTCTCCGCGTGCCACCAGATCATCAGATCGGCGTCGGCCCGGAGACCGGACACGTCGTAGGTGCCGCGGACCGTGATGTCCTTGGCCCCGAGCTGGTCGAACAGCTCCTGGACCTCGTCGGCGTACCCGGCGCGGTCCACGGGAAGGACGTCCTTCAGCCTGAAGACGGACCACAGGGTGTAGCGGATGACCTCGTTGAGGTCCTTGGCCTTCTTGCCTGCGTTCGGAAGCTTTTCTGGCGCACTCATACGGCTATTGTCCCGCCTCGCTCCCGGTGCCCCGAACCCGGGTCGGCGTGTTGTCGATCTCTCCCGCGGCCGCACCCGTCAGGTCGTGGACGATCTCGTCGGCGGCGCGGTGCGCGCTCGCGATGCAGGCCGGGATCCCGACGCCGTCGTACACCGCCCCGCAGACCCGCAGCCCGGGCAGCTTGGCGACCTCCTCGCGGATCCGCGCGACCCGGGTGAGGTGGCCGACGGGGTACTGGGGCAGCCCGCCGATCCACCGGGTGACCTCGGTGTCCACGGGCCGGGCCGTCAGCCCGGCCGCGGCCTCGAGATCGCGCAGGGACGCGGCGACGAGCTCGGAGTCCTCGCGGTGCAGGTGCTCCTCCTCGCCGTAGCGTCCGACGGAGGTGCGCAGCACGAAGAGGCCGGGGGCCGCGTCGGCCACCCACTGCCACTTGTTGCTGGAGAAGGTGGCGGCCTTGATCGTGCGGCCGTCGACGGGCGGTACGAGGAAACCGGAACGCCCCCGGAGGGCCTCGGTCCCCTCGATGTCGGAGCGCCGGAAGGCCATGGTGACCAGGGCCATCGAGGCGTACTCGACGGCGGCCAGCTCGACCGAGGCGGCCGGGCACTCGGCGGCGAGCAGGGTCGAGGCGGACCAGGCGGGGGTGGCCAGGACGAGGGCGTCGGCGGCGATCACCCGGCTGTCGGTGCGGACGTCCCAGCCGCCGGCGGTCCGGGTCAGGCCGAGCACCGGGGTCTCCATGAGGATCTCGGCGCCCCCGGCCCGTACGGCGTCGGCCACGGCGTCCGGGAGCGTGCCGATGCCTCCCGCGATGCCCTGGAAGACCGGTCCGGTCAGCTGCCGGGCGGCGGCCCTCTCCTGGATGCGGAGTACGCCGTCGAGGAGCGGGCCGCCCTCCTTCACGGCCTCGAAGAGCTGGGGCACGGCGGCGCGCATCGAGATGCGGTAGGCGTCTCCCGCGTACACCCCGCCGAGCAGCGGCTCCACGAGCCGGTCGACGACCTCGCGGCCGAGCCGGTCGGCGACGTAACTGCCGACCGCGACGTCGTCGCCGACGGCGGTCGGGGTGAGGTCGCGCTCCTCGGCGATCCTGGCCAGGCCCTCGGGCGAGAGCACACCGCTGAGCGCCGACGGGTCGCCCGGCACGCCCATCACATGGCCCTTGGGCATGGGGCGCAGGGCGTCGCGGGTCCAGACCGAGGCGGTGGCGGTGGCGGGCGGCTGGAGCCGGTCGCCGAGCCCGGCCGCGGTGGCCAGCTCGACCGCCTCGGGCCGGCGCGCGAGCATCGACTCGGCGCCGAGGTCGACCCGGGTGCCCGCGAGGTCGCCGGTCATCAGCTTGCCGCCGAGCCGCTCGGTCGCCTCCAGGACCGTGACCCGGAGACCGGAGGCCAGCAGCCGGTGGGCGGCGGCGAGTCCGGCGATGCCGCCGCCGATGACGACGGCGTGGCCCGTACGTGTGGTGTCGCGCTGAAGAGAACGCTGCATGGGTCCACTCTCTCAAACCCGTCCCGAGTCCCGAACGTGACCGCTTCGAAACCCCTGGCGGGAAACCCGCACAGGGGCCCCGTACGTCGAACCGGCACCATCGACAACGGCCCTGGGGGGACGCTCATGCATTTCGACCGACACACGGACAGTCATCCACCCACTCGCACCGGCCGCCGCTCACGCGTGCTGGCGGCCGCCGGACTGCTCGTGGTGCTCATGGCCACCGGTGCGTGCGGCAGCGGCTCCGACAGCGGCGCGGAGGGGTTCAAGTCCGCGGCGGACGGCCCGGCGGACAGCAAGGCGGGCCCCGCGGCCGACACCGGTGCCGGGGAGGCAGCGCGGAAGCCGGCCGCCGACGCCGCGTCCTCGGCGCCGGACCCCGGCTCCGCGGTCGCGGTCCACGTCATCCGCACGGCCACCCTCGCCATCGAGGTCAAGAGCGTGCCGAAGGCCGTCGCGGCGGCCCGGAGCACCGTGGAGGACGCCGGAGGCCTCGTGGCGGAGGAGACCACGGAAAGGGTCGACGACACCCACGACGTGTCCCATCTGGTGCTGCGCGTGCCCCAGGCCCGGTACGACGAGGTGCTGCGCGGCCTCACCGGGTCGGGGAAGCTGCTGTCCCGCACGTCGAACGCGAAGGACGTCACCGGGCAGGTCGTCGACGTCGAGAGCCGGATCGCGACGCAGCGGGCGAGCGTCGCACGGGTCCGCGACCTGATGGACAAGGCCGAGAAGCTCACCGACGTGGTGACGCTGGAAGGCGAACTGAGCAGTCGGCAGGCCGACTTGGAGTCGCTGCTCGCCCAGCAGGCGTCGCTGAAGGACCGTACGACACTGGCGACGGTCACGCTCGAACTCAGCGAACCCGAGGGGAGGGGTGACGATTCCGAGGAGGAGGGCACCGGTTTCCTCGACGCTCTGCGCGGCGGCTGGGACGCCTTCGTGACCATGCTGCGGTGGATCGCGGTGGCGATCGGCGCCACGGCTCCGTTCCTGGCCGCGGCGGCCGTCCTGGTGCTGCTGTGGCGGCTGTTGCGCGGCCGGCTGCCCCGGCGCCGTACGACGCCGTCCCGGCAGACCGCTGAGGCCCCTGCGGTCCCGGAGACCCCGCCGGCCCCGTAGGAGCCGTAGCGTGGGCCCCTGACCTGTAGGCGACGGCGAAGGGACCCGGCATGGCGGCGGAGCGACTGGTGGTCGTCGGAGGCGACGCGGCGGGCATGTCCGCCGCGTCGCAGGCCCGCAGGCTCAAGGGGCCGGACGCGATGAGCATCATCGCCTTCGAACGGGGCGACTTCACGTCGTACTCCGCCTGCGGCATCCCGTACTGGGTGAGCGGCGACGTCGAGGGGCCGGACGCCCTCGTCGCCCGTACGCCCGAGGAGCACCGTGCCCGCTCGATCGATCTGCGCACCCGCACCGAGGTGACGGAGATCGACGTCGCCGGGCACCGGGTACGGGCGCTGGACCGCGACAGCGGCGAGACGTACTGGACGGGCTACGACAAGCTGGTGATCGCCACGGGAGCGCGGCCGGTGCGCCCCGCTCTCCCCGGGATCGACGCCCCGGGCGTCCACGGCGTACAGACCCTGGGCGACGGCCAGGCGCTCCTGGAGTCGCTGGAACGGGCTCCGGGGCGCCGGGCGGTCGTCGTCGGCGCGGGGTACATCGGCGTCGAGATGGCCGAGGCGATGCTGAAGCGCGGCTTCGAGGTCACGGTGCTCAACCGCGGTGCGCAGCCGATGGCGACGCTCGACCCGGACATGGGGCAGCAGGTCCACGACGCGATGGACGGGCTGGGCATCACCACCGTCAACGGCGCCGCGGTCACCCGGATCGACACCGGTGAGGACGGCCGGGTCACGGGCGTCGTCACGGACGGGGGGACCTACCCCGCGGACGTCGTCGTGCTCGGTATCGGCGTCGAGCCGGAGACCGGGCTGGCCCGCGAGGCCGGTCTGCCGCTGGGGCCGCACGGCGGCCTGCTGACGGACCTGTCGATGCGGGTCGTGGGGCGGGACGACATCTGGGCGGGCGGGGACTGCGTGGAGGTCCTGGACCTCGTCGCCGGACGCACCCGGCACATCGCGCTCGGCACCCACGCCAACAAGCACGGCCAGATCATCGGGTCCAACGTCGGCGGCGGCTACGGCACGTTCCCCGGCGTGGTCGGTACGGCGGTGAGCAAGGTCTGCGACCTGGAGATCGCCAGGACCGGGCTGCGCGAGAAGGACGCCCGCGCGGTCGGCCTGCGCTACGTCACGGCGACGATCGAGTCGACGGGCCGGGCCGGCTACTACCCGGGGGCGAAGCCGATGACGGTGAAGATGCTCGCGGAGTTCCGGACGGGCCGGCTGCTGGGGGTGCAGATCGTCGGCCGTGAGGGGGCGGCGAAGCGCGTGGACGTCGCGGCGGTGGCGCTCACCGCCGGGATGACGGTGGAGGCGATGACGGCCCTCGACCTCGGCTACGCCCCGCCGTTCTCCCCGGTCTGGGACCCGGTCCTGGTCGCCGCCCGCAAGGCCGTGTCGGCGGTGCGGGCGGCGGGGAGCTGACCTGCGGGCGGCCGGCTAACGGGCCGTCTGCCTGTGGACGTACTCCACGAGGCGCGTCAGCGCGTCCGGGTCCATGTTCGGCATGACGCCGTGGCCGAGGTTGAAGATGTGGCCCTCGAGACCGGCGGCGGCGTCGAGCACCTCGCGGGTCTTGGCCTCCACCGCCTCGGTCGGCGCGAACAGCACCGCCGGGTCGAGGTTGCCCTGGAGCGCCTTGCCGGGGCCGACCCGGCGCGCGGCCTTGTCCAGCGGGACCCGCCAGTCGACGCCGACGACGTCCGCGCCGGCCTCGCCCATCAGGCCGAGCAGCTCGCCGGTGCCGACACCGAAGTGGATGCGCGGGACGCCGTACGACGCGACGGCGTCGAAGACCTTCGCCGAGGCGGGCAGCACCGAGCGGCGGTAGTCGGCGGGGGCCAGGGCGCCGACCCAGGAGTCGAAGAGCTGCACGGCGGAGGCGCCGGCCTCGATCTGGACCTTCAGGAACGCGCCGGTGATCTCCGCGAGCCGGTCGAGCAGGTCGGCCCAGAGCTCCGGGTCGCCGTACATCAGCGCCTTGGTGTGCTCGTGGTTGCGGGACGGGCCGCCCTCCACGAGGTAGCTCGCCAGGGTGAAGGGCGCACCCGCGAAACCGATCAGCGGGGTGGACCCCAGCTCGGCGGTGAGCATCCCGATGGCCTCGGTGACGTACGGGACGTCCTCGGGCGTGAGGTCGCGCAGCCGGGCGAGGTCGGCGCGGGTGCGGATCGGCTCGGCGATCACCGGGCCGACGCCGGGCTTGATGTCGAGGTCGATGCCGATGGCCTTGAGGGGTACGACGATGTCGCTGAAGTAGATCGCGGCGTCGACCTTGTGGCGGCGTACGGGCTGCAGCGTGATCTCGGTGACCAGCTCCGGCATCATGCACGAGTCCAGCATCGCGATGCCCTCGCGGACCTTCAGGTACTCGGGCAGCGAGCGCCCCGCCTGACGCATGAACCAGACCGGGGTGTGGGGCACCGGCTCACGGCGGCAGGCCTTGAGGAAGGCCGATTCATGGGTGGCGGGGTTCGTCCGCAGGCCCGAGGACGGGCCCTCCCCGGTTCGGACGGAGCTGCGCTCTTGGGGAAGGTCGTTGGCACTCACGCACAGAATCTTCGCACGGCGTGGCAACGAGCCGGACGCCGCATGGGTGTCCCTCCCTGCACGGCGCTCCGGTTCCGCCTACTCTTCCCCGCATGGCTCCGGCTCAGGGACAATTTTCCGATCATTCCGATGGCACTGACAGCGAGGAGGGTGCGGACGGCGACACTGTCCCGCCCGCGTTCCGGTCGGCGGTCGACGCGCTGCGTTCAGCACGGCTGCGCCCCGAACTGGAGGTCGAGCCCACACGGCCGCCGCAGCGGCTCGCCCCGCACGCGTACGCCCTGGAGGCCGCCGTCGTGGAGGGCGAGGACGATCTCGCCGACGGCCGCCTGGTCCTCCTGCACGATCCGGCCGGACACGACACCTGGCAGGGCACGTTCCGCTTGGTGACGCTCGTCAGGGCCGAGCTGGAGCCGGAGATGGCGGCCGACCCGCTGCTGCCCGAGGTCTGCTGGTCGTGGCTCACGGGGGCGCTGGACGCCCGGGGCCTCTCGTACGGGGAGGCCGGGGGGACGGTGACGCGCGCCGGTTCGCACTACTTCGGCGCGCTCTCCGCGCGCCGCCCGGCGACGCAGATCGAGATCCGGGCCTCGTGGACGCCGCGTGAGGGGCGCGGCGGGGTGCCCGACACGGCGGGCCATCTCGTCGCCTGGGGCGATCTGCTCTGCCAGCTCGCCGGTCTGCCGCCGTCGGGCACGGCCGACGCGGCGGTGGTGAGCCTGCCCCAGCGGCGGGGGCCCCAGGTCTCATAACGCTGCGTCATCTTCGGGGAGAGCCGGTCGCACAGGGACCGGCTCTCTTTTCGTACAATCGATCGCGCGTCCTATTTGCCCGAATTGTTACTCACTAAATCGTGATCTTCCTCTAAAGGAGGACGCACCTGCTGCCGAAGAGGTCAATGACCCTTCAAGCACGGTTCGCCCCGGCTTCATCCCCGAGCCGGCCCGTCCCGCCACTCCACTCCCCAGGAGGCCTGGTGTCCGTTCTCCTCGAGCAGCCCGCAAGCCTGGTCGCCTACCGCCCGAACAAGCCGACGGCCATGGTCGTCGTGGCCGACCCGCGCGTCCGTTCCACCGTCACCCGCCATCTGTGGGCACTCGGAGTTCGTGACGTCATCGAGGCGTCGTCCATCGCGGAGGCCCGCCCCCGCGTCGGCAACCCGCGCGACATCTGCGTTGCCGACGTCCACCTGCCCGACGGTTCCGGGCTGACCCTGCTGTCCGAGACCCGAGCCGCCGGCTGGCCGAACGGCCTCGCCCTCTCCGCCGCCGATGACATCGGCGCGGTGCGCAACGCCCTCGCGGGCGGCGTGAAGGGCTACGTCGTCACCGGCACCCGTACCAACATCGGCCACCCCACCCGTCCCGGCGTCGCACCGATCGGTGCCAACGCCGCCCGAATGCACCGCAGGCCTCCCGGTTCCCCGAGCCACCCGGGCGGCTACCGCGAACTGTCCGGCCGTGAGGTGGAGGTGCTCCGCCTGGTCGCCGAAGGCCAGTCCAACAAGGCCATCGGCGTCTCGATGGGCCTCTCCGCCCTCACGGTCAAGAGCCACCTCGCCCGCATCGCCCGCAAGCTCGGCACCGGAGACCGCGCCGGAATGGTCGCCGTGGCCCTGCGTACGGGCATCATCCACTGATCCCCGCACCCCGCCGGCACCTGCGCGGATGCGCATCCGGCCGGTTTACGTGCATGGCCGCCCGTCGACGGAACGTTCCGTCGGCGGGCGACGCACATACACAGATACCCTTGGCATGTGACCGACGCCCAAGAGACCGCAGCAGACACTTCACTGCGAACCACCGGGGGCGCTCCCCCGGACGACGTCGCCCCGGCGCCGATCCCCTTGCTGGAACCCCGCGAGGGCATCCCCCCGGTGGTGGCGACCGACGACGAGCTGGCCCGGGTGGTCGCGGGCTTCGCCGCGGGCACCGGCCCCGTGGCCGTGGACGCCGAGCGCGCCTCGGGCTACCGCTACGGGCAGCGCGCCTATCTCGTGCAGCTGCGCCGTGAGGGTGCGGGGAGCGCGCTGATCGACCCGGTCGGCTGCCCGGACCTGTCCACGCTCGGCCAGGCCCTCACCGGCAGCGAGTGGATCCTGCACGCCGCCACCCAGGACCTGCCCTGTCTGCGCGACATAGGCATGACCCCGACCTCGCTCTTCGACACGGAGCTCGCCGGACGGCTGGCGGGATTCCCGCGCGTGGGCCTGGGCGCCATCGTGGAGAACGTCCTCGGTTACGCCCTGGAGAAGGGCCACTCCGCGGTCGACTGGTCCACCCGCCCCCTGCCCGACCCCTGGCTGCGCTACGCCGCGCTCGACGTCGAGCTGCTGGTGGACCTGCGCAACGCCCTGGAGGAGGAGCTGGACCGGCAGGGCAAGCTGGAGTGGGCGCTGGAGGAGTTCGCGGCGATCGCCTCGGCCCCGCCCGCTCCCCCGCGCAAGGACCCGTGGCGCCGGACCTCCGGCATGCACAAGGTGCGCCGCCGCCGTCAGATCGCGGTCGTACGCGAGCTGTGGACCGCCCGTGACCAGGTGGCGCAGCGCCGTGACATCTCGCCGGGCAAGGTGCTGGGCGACGCGGCGATCATCGAGGCGGCCCTGTCGCTCCCGGCGAACGTGCAGGCCCTCACCGCGCTGCCCGGCTTCGGCCACCGCATGGGGCGCCGTCAGCTGGAGCAGTGGCAGGCGGCCGTCGACCGGGCCAAGGAGCTGCCCGAGTCGGAGCTGCCGCAGCCCGGCCAGCAGCCGGCCGGTCCGCCGCCGCCCCGCTCGTGGGCGGACAAGGACCCGGCCGCCGCGGCCCGGCTGTCGGCGGCCCGCGCCGCCGTGTCGGAGCTCGCCGAGCGGCTGCACATGCCGCAGGAGAATCTGATCACCCCGGACACCGTGCGCCGGGTCTGCTGGGAGCCGCCCAAGATCCTGACCCCGGACGCGGTCGAGAACGCCCTCGCCGGACACGGCGCGCGGCACTGGCAGATCGGACAGGTCGGTCCCCTGCTGCTGCGGGCCCTGGACACGAGCGCCTGACCCTCACTGCACGCGTACGCCCCCTGCCGGATCCGGTGGGGGGCGTACGCGTGTCGGGACCGCACCGTGGACCGGCCCATCGAGGAGGATCGATTTCACGCCAGTTACCCGGCCCTCCCGGGCCACCGGCCACGCCCCCTCCGCATGTGACGTTCACCGCTCCGGTGGTGGGGGGTGGGCAGTCCGGTTACCCGCAAGTAGCATGAGGGTCGTGGCGCGCCGATGCGTGCGCCCGCAGCAGTGCCATCCCGCACCCTGGAGGAGAGCCACCGTGCCTCGTACCATCCGGGACGTCGTCTTCGTCGACGGCGTCCGCACCCCGTTCGGCAAAGCGGGCCCGAAGGGCATCTACCACGAGACCCGCGCCGACGATCTCGTCGTGAAGGCCATCCGGGAGCTGCTGCGCCGCAACCCGGACCTGGACCCCGCGAAGATCGACGAGGTCGCCATCGCCGCGACCACGCAGATCGGCGACCAGGGCCTCACGCTCGGCCGTACCGCCGGGATCCTGGCCGGTCTGCCGCAGTCGGTCCCCGGCTACTCCATCGACCGCATGTGTGCGGGCGCCCTGACCGCCGTCACCTCGACGGCCGGCTCCATCGCCTTCGGCGCGTACGACGTCGTCATCGCCGGCGGTGTCGAGCACATGGGCCGCCACCCGATGGGCGAGAGCGTGGACCCGAACCCGCGCCTCGTCTCGGAGAAGCTGGTCGACGAGTCCGCCCTCTTCATGGGCATGACCGCGGAGAACCTGCACGACAGGTACCCCTCGATCACCAAGCAGCGCGCCGACGAGTACGCGGTCCGTTCGCAGGAGAAGGCCGCCAAGGCGTACGCCAACGGCAAGATCCAGCAGGACCTGGTGCCGGTCTCCGTGCGCCGCACCAACGCCGAGGCCGGGGAGACGGGCTGGGGCCTGGTCACCGCCGACGAGCCGATGCGCCCGGGCACCACCCTGGAGTCGCTGGCCGGTCTGAAGACCCCGTTCCGCGCCCACGGCCGCGTGACGGCCGGTAACGCCGCGGGTCTCAACGACGGCGCCACCGCCTCGCTGCTCGCCTCCGAGGAGACCGCCCGCGAGCTGGGCCTCCCGGTCAAGATGCGTCTCGTGTCGTACGCCTTCGCGGGTGTCGAGCCGGAGGTCATGGGCTACGGCCCGATCCCGGCGACGGAGAAGGCCCTGGCCAAGGCCGGTCTCTCCATCGACGACATCGGTCTCTTCGAGATCAACGAGGCCTTCGCCGTGCAGGTGCTCGCCTTCCTGGAGCACTACGGCATCGCCGACGACGACCAGCGCGTCAACCAGTACGGCGGCGCGATCGCCTACGGCCACCCGCTCGCCTCCTCCGGCGTCCGCCTGATGACTCAGCTGGCCCGCCAGTTCGAGGAGCAGCCGGAGGTCCGCTACGGCCTGACGACCATGTGCGTCGGCTTCGGCATGGGCGCGACGGTCGTCTGGGAGAACCCGAACTTCAACGGAGGCAACAAGTGAGCTCCACCACTGAGCTTCTGAAGGGTGCGGCCGAGCTGTTCCCCGGCGAGGTCGTCACGCAGGCGCACGTACGCCACCTCGACCTGCCCGGCGGTGCGGGGCGCTTCGCGCT
This sequence comes from Streptomyces sp. NPDC102451, assembly GCF_044765485.1. Taxonomy (NCBI): domain Bacteria; kingdom Bacillati; phylum Actinomycetota; class Actinomycetes; order Kitasatosporales; family Streptomycetaceae; genus Streptomyces; species Streptomyces sp. NPDC102451. The sequence continues at coordinate 561,289 of NZ_JBIWKD010000004.1, forward strand.
CATCACGCTGGACAACGGATTCGACCACACCAAGCCGACCACCATCGGCCCGCAGTCGCTGGCGCACCTGAACGCCGCCGTCGACCAGGTCGAGAAGGAGGCGGCCGAGGGCACGATCGTCGGCGTCGGTGTCACCGGCAAGCCGTTCATCTTCGCCGTCGGCGCGGACCTCAAGGGCGTCGAGCTCCTCAAGGACCACAAGGACGCGCTGGCCATCGGCAAGGGCGGCCACGACGTCTTCCGCCGTCTCTCCGGCCTCGCGGTCCCGACGTTCGCGTACTACAACGGCGCGGCCATGGGCGGCGGTGTGGAGATCGGTCTGCACTGCTCCTACCGCACCGTCTCCTCGGCGCTGCCGGCGTTCTCGCTGCCCGAGGTCTTCCTCGGCCTGGTCCCGGGCTGGGGCGGCTGCGCGCTGCTCCCCAACCTGATCGGCGCCGACCGCGCCGTCTCGGTGATCATCGAGAACTCGCTCAACCAGAACCGCCAGCTCAAGGGCAAGCAGGTCTTCGAGCTCGGGATCGCCGACGCGATCTTCGAGGGCGCGGACTTCCTGGAGCAGTCGCTGATCTGGACCGCGTCCGTCCTCAAGGGCGAGATCGCGGTGGAGCGTGCCGAGGTCGACCGCGGTGACGCCTGGGACCAGGCCGTCGCCCGCGGAAAGGCGATCGCGGACTCCAAGGTGCACGGGGCGGCCCCGGCCGCGTACCGCGCGCTGGAGATCATCGCCGCGGCGAAGAGCGGCGACCTGAGCGCCGGCTTCGACGCAGAGGACCAGGCCCTCGCGGACCTGATCATGGGTGGCGAGCTGCGCTCCGGGATCTACTCCTTCAACCTGGTCCAGAAGCGCGCCAAGCGCCCGGCCGGTGCCCCGGACAAGTCCCTGGCCCGTCCGGTCACCAAGGTCGGCGTGGTGGGCGCGGGCCTGATGGCCTCGCAGCTCGCCCTGCTGTTCCTGCGCCGCCTGGAGGTCCCGGTCGTCCTCACGGACATCGACCAGGAGCGCGTCGACAAGGGCGTGGGCTACGTCCAGGCCGAGATCGACAAGCTGCTCGGCAAGGGCCGTATCAACCAGGACAAGGCCAACCGCCTGAAGGCCCTGGTCTCCGGTGTGCTGGACAAGGCGGAGGGCTTCTCCGACGCCGACTTCATCATCGAGGCCGTCTTCGAGGAGATCGGCGTCAAGCAGCAGGTGTTCGCGGAGGTCGAGGCGGTCGCCCCGGCGCACGCAATCCTCGCCACCAACACCTCGTCCCTCTCGGTCACCGAGATGGCGTCGAAGCTGAAGAACCCGGAGCGGGTCGTCGGCTTCCACTTCTTCAACCCGGTCGCGATCCTCCCGCTCCTGGAGATCGTCCGCGGCGAGCAGACGGACGACGCCTCGCTGGCCACGGCCTTCGGTGTCGCCCGCAAGCTGAAGAAGACCGCGGTGCTGGTGAAGGACGCCCCGGCGTTCGTCGTCAACCGCATCCTCACCCGCTTCATGGGCGAGATCCAGAACATCATCGACGAGGGCACCCCGGTCGAGACGGCGGAGAAGGCCATCGAGCCGCTCGGCCTGCCGATGTCCCCGCTGGTGCTGCTCGAGCTGGTCGGCCCGGCCATCGGGCTGCACGTCTCCGAGACCCTGAACCGCGCGTTCCCGGACCGCTTCACGGTCTCCGAGAACCTCGCGGCGGTCGTGAAGGCCGGCAAGCGCGGCTTCTACGTCTACGACTCCGGCGCGCCGGTCCTCGACCCTGAGGTCGCCGCGCTCCTCAAGCAGGGCGACACCGTCCTGACGGAGGACCAGGTCCGTGACCGCGTCCTGGACGCGGTGGCGCAGGAGATCGGCCTGATGCTGGCCGAGGGCGTCGTCGCCGAGCCGCAGGACATCGACCTCTGCCTGATCACCGGCGCGGGCTGGCCCTTCCACCTGGGCGGCATCACGCCGTACCTGGACCGCGAGGGCGTCTCGGAGCGGGTCAACGGCAAGCCGTTCCTGGCGCAGGGCGTGGCGAGCGTCCCGGCGTAGGCACGCACCTGTCGTACGTGATTGAGGGGCCCGGCAAGCCAGTTGGCGTGCCGGGCCCCTTCGTCGTCCCGACCGGGCCTCAGCCGGTCACGACGATCGCGGTGGCGACCTCGCGTTCCTCCGTGCCGCCGTCGGCCGGACGGTTGCGCACCGCCCCGTCGACAACCATGGTGGTCGACCCGCCGCCGTCGAGGTTCACGGCCTCGGTGGCCCCCAGCCGCAGAAGGCTCCTCGACGCCTCGGTCATCGACACGCCCGCACTGCGCCCGGCATCCCTGCCGTCGAAGGTCACCAGCAGCAGCGTGCCGTCCGCCTTGACCCCCGCGACGGTGCGGGGCTCCCGCCGCGCGAGTGTGGTGGACGCGAAACCATTGGCCGCACCGTTGATCCAGAGCTCTCCGTCGCGTACGAGCGCGGGGCCCGCGCCGATCACCGACACCCCAGCCCCCGCCACCCGCCTCCCGGACAGGTCCTGCACCCTGGACGTGACCTGGACCGAGCTGCCCCGGGGGGCATGTGCCTCCAGCCAGGTCGCTCCCTGCCCGATGCCGCTGAGCGTGCTGCCGCCGGCCGGGATCGGTCCGCCCGCCGGGCTCCGCAGTGCGGCCACGCGGCCCTTCGCGTCGAGCACTGCTTCCGCACTGCCCGCCGGTCCGGGCGGGGAATCGCTCCCCCAGGCCGGGCGGAAGGAGACGATCTCGTGGCGATCCACGCACAGCTGATTGCGGAGCGGCCTCGACTCCGGCCGGCCGGTCCTGGCGAGTGTGTCCCCGCCGACCCCGCCACAGCCGAGGATCCGGCCGGGGACACGGTTGATGCCGTCCAGTTCCCGGTCGGCGCCGTCCGAGGCGAGGAGGGTGGAGAAGGTGCTGATCTCGGCTGTCCGGGGCCGGCTTCCGGGCGGTCCGAGGATCAGTGCGGTACCCCCGTCGGCCGCCTCGCTGAGGAGGTCGCCGTCGGAGGCGTACACACCGAGCGGATCACCTTCGTAACCGCCGAAGTCGGGTCCGGTACGAATGTCGAAGAAGGAGGCGTTGACCGCCGCCACCGCGCCTGCCCGGTCCGACATTTCCCTGACGGTCCGCGCCGGGTCCAGCCGGTCCCCGTGGACGGCCGACACGGTGACCCGCGCCGAGGGGGACACGGAGAGCACACTCAACCGGACCGGACTGCCGTCCTGGAGGGTGTGCGTGAGCTGCTCGAAGGCCACGCCCGCGGGCAGCCGGAGGTGCGGAGCCTGACTGCTGCGGCCGGGCCGTTCGGCGGACGGGGGCTGGGCCGGGACGGAGCACGCCACCGCGACCGCCCCTACGGACAGCGCGAGCGCGCCCACACGCCGAAGCGGTCGCGCACGGCCGTCAGCCCGCGAGAACACCGGGCGCCGCACCCGTGTCACCGACGCACACGGTCACCCGCCCTCGCACGAGACGGCCCGCACCGTCGTCGAGGACGTAGTCGAAACGGTCGTAACCGGTATGGCCGTTGAACGGCGTGTACGTCACCGCTCCGTCCGGCGCGATGTAGGTCGCGCCGAAGACGGCGGGGCCGACACCGACCAGCTGGACGTGCTCGCCCAGCCCTTCGGTCAGCCCGGTCAGCAGCCCCCGGTATCCGGGCGCCACCCGCAGTGTGCGCCCCGGCACGGACAGCGGCGCGATGCGGAAGCCACGCTGCTTCACCGCATGGGTACCGCTGGTCAGGCTCGACCCTCCGCGGGCGATGATTCCGGACCGTACCTCGGGGACGAGGAAGGCTCCTGCCCCGGCGTCGTCACGAATCCGGGCGGTGAACCGGGCGACCCGTGTGGTGCCCGCCTCCACCGAACTCGCGTACCTGTCCCCCGACGCCAGCAAGCTCATTCCGGCCAGTTGCCCGACGGACGCCACCTTCGCGAACGGGGGCGCCATCACATAGCCGTAATAGCGATGCCCACCGCCCTCGGGAAAAAGAGTCAGGTCGAAGCCGACCGACTGCCCCGGTCTGAGCGGAACATCGGGATCCGCGTCGGCGGTCAGCTCCACGGTCAGCCGGATGGACGGATCGTCCAGCTGGACCGCGCTGACCCGGGACACCAGATGGCGCGGCGCGCTGCCGACGTCGTTCACAACGTGCTCCCCGTGCCCTTGGTACGTGTACGTGTGACGGCCTGGTGCGTGGCATCGTCCAGCCAGCCCATGGCCTCCGGCGGGAAGCTCTCGCGATCCAGGTCCTGGGCCCAGTGCTCCGGCACGATGCGCCGGGTCGCCATCGCGTGCGCGACGAACCGCGCGCACGCGATCGCGCCGGCGGGCAGCAGGTGGGTGCTGTCCTCCATGCCCTCCGGGTAGGTGGCGTACTGTCCCGGCTCCAGGTACATGAAGAGCGCCCGCGTCTGCTCGGGGCCGAGCTGCGTCCACCATTCGAGGCTCTGCTCGTAGAGATTGATGTAGGGCGTCGACGTCTGCTCCGCGAGCTCCCGCATCGCCATGGGGTACTCGCCGAACACCCTGGGGAGGTTGCCGTGCGCGTCGAAGGTCCAGCGCTCGTGCGGGCTCACCAGGACCGGATGGGCCTGGCGGTCCCTGGCACCGTCGACGAACCGTCGCAGATGGCGCTGGAAGTCACCGAAGGGCTCGGTGCGCAGTTCCGGTTCCGGCTTGTGGTCGATCAGGCCGAACGAGACGACCAGGTAGTCACCGGGCCGCAGTTGCTCCAGGATCCAGTCGAGCCGGCCCCGCTCGCTGAAGGTCTTGGAGCTCGCTCCGGCCCGTGCGCAGTTGACCACCTCGACCTCGCCGGTGAGGAACAGCGGGAGCACCTGCCCCCATCCGGTCATCGGCGCGCGGCTGGCCTCGCGGGTGCAGACACTGGAGTCGCCGGCGAGGAACATGCGGACAGCGCCCGGCCGGACACCGTACTCAGGCTGCATCGACCCATCCCGACTGTCGCTGGGCCGCGGTCTCCTGGCCCGCGGGGGCGGCGGGTCCGAGCGCCGCGGCGTCCGAGTCGCCCAGGCTGTCGATCGCGTCGTAGACCCTGGCGCAGTTCCCGTGGTCACGGTAGGCGAAGAAGTGTTCCGCCCTTTCGTGGTAGGGGCTCTCCACGGTGAATCCCCGGCCGATCGACGCAATGATCTCGTCCACGGCTTCGTCCACGGTGCGGCAGACCGGCCCGAAACCGTCCTCCGTGAGGTTGAAGTAACCCCGCTTGTAGTGCCGCCCGTAGAAGTCCTCCTCGTCGAACGGCACATAGACGATAGGGGTGTCCATGTAAGCGACATCGAAGAACACCGAAGAGTAGTCCGTCACCATCAGCGAGCATTCCTTCATGGCCTGCTGCACATTCCTGGACTTCGGGTCCGCGACGACGATGGAATCCGACTCCAGCTGAAAATGATGGAGATACGGGCGGATCTCGTAGTGCGGGAAGAACTCCAGGTCCACGCCGGCTCTCTCCAGTGCCTGGACCAGCCTCGGGTTGGAGAGCAGCTCCTTGTAGAAGCGGAAGTACTCGGACTGCATGAAGGAGGACTTGGCCGGACCGGCCGACTTCTTGTACGAAGCCGTGACGATCCACTGACGCCACGTGGGCATCAGCAGCACCCTGGGCCGGTCACGCGGCTCCTTGCGCAGGGCGTCGAAACGGGGGAAACCCGCCAGGACCGCCCGGGACCCGTAGCCGGCTTCCTCGGCGAAGAACTCCCGCTCCTGCCGTCCGCCGGCCAGGATCATGTCGTAGCTGGTGATCAGTTGTGCCGCACCACTGGTCACGTCGTTGTACGTGATGCCGTGCTGGAGGAAAACGCGCTGATACCGGATCAGTTCGCCGAACCGGTGCAGATAGAGCGCCTTGCGGTACCCCTCGGGCACCAGGTAGGACTCCGAATCGTAGGCGCCGATCAGCTTGGTGGCGTGCAGCAGGTACATCCGGTGCTTCATGGAACCGAGCTTCAGGACGTTCCCGTACGGCTGCACCTTCTTGTAGTCGGGGGACTTCTCGTCGATGACGTAGTAGGCCTTCCGGCGCTTCCGGTTCTCCCTGATCCACTTGAAGAAGTGGTACGAGTTGTCCTGCGCCGTGTCTGACCGCTCGCCGATGATCCAGATCTCCCGGGACCGCAGGAACGGATAGGAGATCCAGTAGGCCAGCCTCATCCGCCAGCCGGGGTTTCGGTGCTTCATGATGCGGATCTCACGCGCCGCACGCCAGAACCTCTGCTTGGTCCGGGCCTTCAGCGTCCGGTCGACCAACCTGAAGTGCAGCGAATCGCCGCCCCCGATGGTCAGCATGTAGCGGTGGTCGCCGACTTGGCCCACACCCTTCAGCCGGTGCAGCGGGAGCCGGGCCTTCATCACTACATTACGGTGGCGCGATCCGTCGGCCGCACGCACACGGAGCCGGAAGTCTCCGGACTTGAACCCCCCGTCCACGAGATCCACTGCCGGTATCTCGGCGTACCACCCTGCGTACAGGTCCCGCCCGTTCCGTGCGTTCATGAGGTCCCTGCGGTAGACCTGCCGCAGCGGGACGACCACCTTCCCCTGCCGCGTCTGGTGGACGAATTCGAGGCGGTTGACCATCTGACCGTCGATGCTCATGCCGGGGAAGGACATGCACCCCTCGATCACCAGCACATCGCCACGGGCCCGGACCGACTCCACCACCACGTTGGGGTCGTTGACCCGCGCGGCCCTGGACTCCGACGCACCGCCCCCGAACGTACGGTAGAAGCCGTCGTCGTCGACCTGAACGGCCGGAGTGGCCCCTTCGAGTACCCGGTCGGGATCGGCGAAGAGCTCGAAGTTCCCGGTCTTGGCGGCGTAGTGGTCGAGCTGCTGCGCCGGGTTGGTCACCAGCTCGGCGATCACCTCGTCCGGGACCGTCGCGTAGTGATCCCGGAGACCGGGGAAGATCTCCGCGAGCTGGGAGCGGCCCATGACGTTACGCGCGTTGCACAGGAATCCCTTGTAGGTGCGCGTCACATAGCGGTGGAACATGCGCCGGATCTCCGGGCGCTCCCTCTCGGAGACCGCGAGGAGATAGTGGTTCAGCCTGAGGTGATCCCAGTAGTTGGCGGGCTTGCTCCACAGCGAGTCCATGATGGACGTGCCGTCCGGGCGGCCCCGGTAGTAGTACACCGGCTCGTCGACGATGCTGATCCCGTCGGCGCGCAACATGCTCGGCAGCGTCACCCAGGCGTCCTCGAAGTGCACCCCCTCGCCGAAGCGCACGCCCAGGCGGCGGAGGAGGCCGGTGCTGAACAGCTTGTTGCAGGCGGAGCCACTGAAGATCAGGTCCGGCACCGAGGCAAAGTCGTCGACGAGGCGGTCGCCCTTGCCGAAGTACTGCTTCCAGGGTCCGTACGGACGGTCGGGGAAGTTCACCAGGTCCCCCACCACCACTTCCGAACCGTCCCGCCACGCCGCCTGCAGCATCTTCGACAGGGCGTCCTCGCCGAGGATGTCGTCGGAGTCGAGGAAGGTGACGTAGGGCGCGGTCACCTGGTCGAGGCCGTTGTTGCGCGCGTTACCGAGACCCCCGTTCTGCTGGTGGACCACAGTGACATTGGCGTAGTGCCCGGCGAAGCGGTCGAGGATCTGCGGCGTCTCGTCGGTGGCGCCGTCGTCCACCAGGATGACCTGGGTCGCGGCGAACCCCTCCTGTGCCGCGATGGAGCCGAGGCAGTCGTCCAGGTACTTCGCCACGTTGTAGCAGGGCACGACGACGGCCATCTCGAAGGCGTAGTCGAGGGTGGCGATCGGCGGGTGGATCAGGCTGCGCCACCACATCCAGGGCGCGTCGGGGTCGTTCTGCTCGGTCTCGAAGGTCCGGCGTCCGGCCACAGCGCACCGCAGGGCGAGGTTTCCGCTGACCGTGCGGTACCCCTCCAGCTCCTCGTCCCGTGCGTGGAACGTCAGTCCGGAGAGCTCCACGTCACGCACGTTCAGTGGAGACCGCGAGCGGTTCCGGTTCCACTCGACGACGACCGAGACGTTCCAGACGGTGCTGTCGGCGAATTCCTTCCCGAGTACGGCCGCGAGGTCCACCACGCCGTCGAACGTGATGAACCGCTCGTCCACCCCGGGGCCCGCTATCGGCACCGTGACGTCCCGCTTGGTGTGCCGGTTGCGCACAGCCAGGGCGAGTTTGAGATCGTCACCGGGGCTGATCCGCCCGAACCGGTTGACCAGCCGGCCCTCGAACCGCAGCTCCACACCCTTGACTGCCCAGTGGTCGAGCTGCGCGAAGAGCGGCACCTGGGAGAGGTTCGCCGTCGACAGGCCGAGTTCCGTGACGTCGAGCATGCGGCGTGCGTCCGGGAGGTGCAGATGGTCCCCGGACCAGTAGACGCGGCCTTCCTCCTCGACGAGGAAGGAGGACAGCGTGCTCCTGCGCTGGGCGTAGTCCAGCGTGGTCAGCGCCGCTTCCGTCTCCTGGTACATGAGGAGGTAGGCACGTACGCGGTCGACCGGGTCGCACAGCTCGAAGGCCTCGTCACTGATCGAGAAGAGGTAGTTGCTCGCGATCTCGGCGAAGCCCTGCTGAAATTCCGGATCGCCCTCCGACAGGGCCCGCATGTAGAGACGCAGGTCGTGGGCGAGGAACTTGGAGTCCTTGCGGACCTTGAGCGGCCACAGACCCCGGTCGAGGAGGAACGCGTCGGTCGCACGGTGCACGGCTACCCGGTCCGTGATGCTGCGCAGCTCACCGGTGCGGCCGGTGATCGAACCGCCGTCGGGCTCCCACATCCAGCGGTACACGGGGTCGGTGATGACGGTGATCCCGTCGGCGAGGCAGCCGGCCACCGTGGAGAAGTAGGTGTCCTCGTAGAACACGCCTTCCGGGAACCAGACCCCGCCGTTCCGGAGGAACTCGACGCGGTACAGCTTCGCCGCGGCGATGGGGTCGGACAGCATCAGCGGGAACTCGACAAGGCCCGGCACGGTACGCCGCATCGCGTACACCTCGGGCGCCCAGCCCTCGGTCTCGCTGGTGGCGCGGTTGACCCGCACCGCCTTGCCCGCGGTGATGTCGCTCCCGGTCTCCAGCGCGCTTGCCACCAGCAGTTCACAGGCGCGGGGCGGCAGCTCGTCGTCGGCGTCGAGGAACATCACGTACTGGCCGGCGGCCTGGGCTATGCCCATGTTCCGCGGCGCTCCGACGCCCCCGCTGTTGGTGGGCCGGCGCAGCACACGGACACGGCCGTTGGTGCCCGCGAAGCTCTTGACGATGTCGAGGGTGTTGTCCGTCGAGGCGTCGTCGACGATGACGATCTCGACCAGTTCGTACGTCTGGTTCACAGCCGACTGGAGCGCCTTGCCGATCGTCGTCGCCGCGTTGTAGGCCGGGATGACGACGGTCACCCACACATCGGGGGTGTCCTGTTCGTGCCTCATCGATTGCCTTCTCGGTCGCCCAGGTATCCGTTCTGCTCCGGCTGGGGCGCGTGGGGGGCGGCGTACAGCCGCTCACCCTGAACCGGATGGCCATAGGTGCTGCCGGTCTGCAGATACGTTTCCGCAGGCGGCCACCCCTCGTGGTTCGTGTACTGCTCGTTCGGGACGTAGCCCGTGTACGGCTGGGGGTAGGGCTGGAAGCCGGGGTCGTCGTCCGGCTGCTGGTCCAGCAGGCGCTCCGCGTCACGCAGCCCCTCCTCGACCCCGCGGCGGTGGCGGCCCCTGTGCAGCTGGGGGGAGATGATGCCGGCCGTGGACGGGACCGAGCTGAGCTCGGCCATCACCTTGGTGAAGTCACGGGTGGAAAGCCAGAACTTATACATGATGATCAGCTCGAAGGCTCCGAGCAGAGCGGCCGACACCAGCGTGGTCATCAGGATCTGCCCGATCAGCGGGGCGACGATGAAGATGAACATCTGGAACTCGATGCCGCTGATGAGGTGCGGCCTGATGCGGCTGCGCAGCATGGCGTGACGCACGCGCTGGTACCACGGGAAGCGGTGACGGAACTGTGCGTGCAGGTCCACCACGTGGGCGGCCGTGGCCTGCTCCTTGAGGGTCTCCGCCTCGGCCTCGGGATTCTCCCGGAGCAGATCCTCCATGAACTGGATCTGCTGCTCCTCCGGCTCCGCCGTGACCCGGCCCGCCGCCTCGGCCGCGGCAGCGCGCTCGGCGTCGCGCTTCGCCTTCGTGACCTTCTCGATCTTCGCCCGCATCGACATGCGCATCTTGTAGATCTGGAGGGCGTCGACGTAGCGCAGCATGTCGAGGAAGACCACCATGAGGGCGGCGAGCAGATACCGCTCGTCACCGTTGCGCAGGTACTGACCGCCCATGAGGGCCAGGGCACAGAAGAGCACCCTGATGCGGTCGAAGACGTAGTCGAGCCAACCACCGAAGACCGTGCCGTTGCCCTTGAGCCGCGCCAGCTTCCCGTCGATGCAGTCGAAGATGAAGCTCAGGTGGTACAGCGCGGCGCCGATGGCGAGGGAGACGGGGTCGCCCTTGAGGAAGAAGCCGGCCGAGCCGAGCCCGACGAACAGCGCCGCCCAGGTGACACGGTTGGGCGTGATGAAGCCGAACCGGGCCATGACGATCAGCATGCGGGTCGCCACGGGGTCGACCAGAAGCACCGTCCACCAAGCGTCACGCTTCTTGCACGTCAGCTTCTGAACAGCACGCAGGGACAGCTTGGCCATAACCCCTCAGTCACGAGAACCAGTAAACAGTCCTCGCTCATGCATGGGCAGGTACGAGGCGCCCTCATGTTCACCAGGTCCCCCCCGGTCGTTCACATGAAAGATTCACAGACTTTATCAAGAACTCAACAACTTCCGGCCAGGGCCGTTACCATTCCGAGCCCTTAGAACCACAATCGGTCGGAAATTGTCACACTGTGTACCACGAATCAAACTCAAGACTGCTTTTTCGTGACTTCCGGTGAGCAACGGCCAGTCGCGCCCCCGCAGTGAGCACCGCCAACGTGACCATTCCGTTCCGAGACCTGACGGCCGCAGGTGGGAGCGGTGTGTCCTTGCCCGCCGCGCTCCACCACACGCCCGCGTCCGGGCGCCCCTCCGCGTAGGCCCCGACTGTGCTTTCCCCTCCGGGGCCCGAACGGACGAGGAGCGCGTAGGCCCAGCCGTCCACGTCCACCCCCCGGACACCGGTCAGCGGCCCGCCGCCCTCGGCGCCCCCGAGCGGCAGAGGAGCGACAGCTCCCGGCCACCAGATGCCGGGCTCGTTCGTCAACAGGTCCCGGAACAGGACGGTGCCGGGCTCCGGCCCTGCGGACATCGTTCCCGGCACCGGTGTGAAGGGGACGCTCCGGTCCTCGGCCCACGCACCGCCGGGCCCGGAACGGGCCCAGCGCACCACCGCGTCGGAGTCCCGTGCGCGGACCAGGAGTTCCACCTCCCCGCGCCCGGTGGTGACGGTCACCAGCTCGTCCGCGACGCGGAGACCGCTGAGGTGCTGCCAGGGTGTCCACGCTCCGTCGGACGACTGATGGCGACAGCTCACGCTGTGCCCGAAGTTCCGGGCGAAGACGAAGAGGCCCCCGGCACCGTCGAAGGCCATCGCAGGGAAGCCGACCTCCCTGCTCTTGTACCGGTCCCCGGGATTGGGGGAGCCCAGCGAGTGCCAGGGAGTGAGTGGCTGTCCGGTGCGGTACTGCACCGCGTGCACGATCTCCACATCGTCGCCTCCACCCCCGCGTGCCGTCCGGCGCAGCGCCAGCAGGTGCACGAACCCGTGGGGGTCCTGCACCACGGACAGCCCCGGCATCAGACGGGGCCCGGGAAGCAGTTCCGGTCCGAGCCAGTCGGCGCCTCCGGGCTCCGACTGAACCCACCGCACCACGCCCGCGGCGGACGGCAGGAACGCCGACAGCCGGCCGTCGAACCCCTCCGTCAGCCAGTGTTCGGTACGCGGATAACGCGACGCCGACCCCGCGTCCAGCTTCTCGTCCGCCGCGGCACGACGGCAGTCCACGAACACGGGGGCTCCCGACTCCAGCTGGTAGGCACGCACCGCGGCCAGTGCCTCCAGAGCGGCGGCCGCCCGGTCAGGATCCTCGTGTACGGGTGCGCCCGCGTCCTCGTCGTAGCCCACGCGCTCCGGATCGGGGTCTGCCAGGCGGACCCACGCGGGGCGCAGTTCGCGCAGTGCCCGGAGCAGCGCCCCGTGGCCGTCGGCGTCCCGGCCGGCGAACGTCGGACCGCCGGGGACCTGGCACCCGCGCCGGGAAGCCTCGGTGAGGGCCCGCTCCAGTGCGGCACGCTCGTCCTTGCTCCCCTCGCCGACGCACAGCACACGGATCTCGGTCCCGTGATCCTCGGTCGCGACCAGGGGTGCCGCGTCGCCAGGCCCGCCGGCGACAACGGTCACCTTCCGGACGTCATCGCCGGCCGGGCGGGGGGCCTGAGACCTCTGTGCCTGGCCGTCACTCGCTCTGCGGGCCACGTCGTCCGTCCTTCCCGGTGTCGCTTCGCACCACGGGGCTCATATGCGGTGCCAGTCACTCAAGGTCAGCCCCTGGCTGTCCTCCTGCCGGGCCACGGACGGCCGGCCGTCCGTACCGACGACGGCCACAGCCATCCGTCCCCGGCCGTCGACGGCGAGAGAGGCATCGCCGGCGCACTGCCTACCGGTGTCGGTCCACCAGACACCGTTCTGCTCGCCCTCCGTCTCGAAGGCTCCGAGCCGGACCGTCCCGGCGAGGCTCCTGAACGCGAGCACCGTGCAGTCGAGCCCGTCAAGCATCGTGCGCACCGCGCTGATCCGTCCGTCTCCCGGCTCGCCCCCCAGAGGCACCGGCCAGCGCCCCGCGCGGAAGGCCGCGACGCCGGCGCTGCGCACATCGGTCAGGTAGTACGTCACGATCCCGGGCGAGGTCTCCAGTGAACTCACGGAACCGGGCAGCGGTACGGCACCGACCTCGTACCCCGGCACCAGAGGGCCCCCGGGCTTCTGCTGGCAGAGGTGCAGCGCCCCCGTGTGCACGGGAATCAACGCCTCCACCAGACCCGCGGACGTGGCCGCGAGAGCGGGCCGGTCCGTGACGCCGGCGGCCGGCAGCTTGCCCCACGCCTCCCACTGGCCCTGCTTGTCCTCACGGCGCAGGGCGAGCGAGCCCAGCCCGGTGGGCACACAGACGTGGAGGGCCCCGTCCTGGGCGACGGCCCCGGTGGGATCGCCGGCCTCGACCGCTCGGGCGATCTCCTTGGAGGGATTGCCCAGCGAACGCCACTCCGTCATCGGACGGCCGGTCTGGTACTGGGTGGCACGCACGATGTCCACCGTGGACCAGTCATCGGCGCGCGGACGCGACCGGCGGCCGAGGAAATGGGCATAGCGGTTCCGCCCCTGGACCACGGTGAGGTGGGTGATGCCCTTGGCCGGGATGACGTCGGGGCCCGCCCAGTGCCGCGAACCCGCGGCCTCTTCCGTCCAGCGCAGGACAGCTCCGCCTGCATGTACGTAGAGAGTCAGCCTGCCGTCATGGCCCGCGAGCAGCCACGGGCCCCCGGTCACCGCTCCGGCGTCCGGGACGGTGGCGGGAGCGGGACCTGTGCGCTTGGCTTCGTCGAGGGAGACACCTCGCATGGTGTGTTCTCACCCTCCCAGGGCATGTGACCCTCGTCGGACGAGGGCGCGGGGACCGAGACTTCGTGGACAGCGGGCGGAAAACGTCTGTGCGGCGGCCGCAGGCTCAGCGGCGGGCGTCCGGGTGCCTGAGGCACCAGCCTTCCCAGGCCGAGGCAACCATCTCGCGGACGTCGTGCCGGGCCGACCATCCGAGTTCTTCCCGGATCCGGTCCGCGGAGGCGACCACCCGCGCCGGGTCTCCCGGCCTTCGCGCGGCGGCGACGGGCGCGGAGCCGGCTCCGTGTCCGGTCACGTCACCGATGAGATCGATCATGGCCCGCACCGATACGCCCTCACCACGTCCGATATTGATGGTGAGGTCCGTACCGGCCTCCCTGACGAGCAGGGCCCGCGCCGCGGCGAGATGCGCCGAAGCGATGTCGTCGACATGGATGAAGTCCCGCACACAGGTGCCGTCCGGGGTCCCGTAGTCCTCGCCGAAGATCACCGGGGCCGCTCCCTGGGTCAGCTTCTCGAAAACCATGGGAACGAGGTTGAAGACGCCGGTGTCGGCGAGCTCCGGCGTCGCCGCCCCCGCGACGTTGAAGTAGCGCATCGAGGCGGTCGCCATTCCGTGCGCCTTCCCCGCCGCACGGACCATCCACTCGCCCGCGAGCTTCGTCTCGCCGTACGGATTGATCGGCGCGCAGGGCGTGTCCTCCGTCACCAGGTCGACGTCAGGCATTCCGTACACGGCCGCGGACGAGGAGAAGAGGAACGCGCGGACCCCGCTCTCCGTGGCTGCTTCCAGCAGCGTCTGGAGACCGTGCACGTTCTCGCGGTAGTAGTGCAGAGGGTCGGCCACCGACTCCGCCACCTGCTTCTTCGCCGCGAGGTGCACCACACCCCGCACCGAGAGCTCCCCCAGGGTGCGCCGCAGGCCGGCGCCGTCGAGCGTCGATCCCTTCACGAAGGGGACGCCCTCGGGAACCCGGGACGGATCCCCCGTCGAGAGGTCGTCGTAGACGGCGACCTGCTCGCCGGCCGCCAGCATCGAGCGGACGACATGTGAGCCGATGAACCCCGCCCCGCCCGTAATCAACCAAGTCATGGGCGAATAGTAGTTCGACACAAGGCCTGCGCATCATCCGCCCCATGTTCACTTGGTTCACATGTTCAAGCGCTTGTCTGTTCTATAGTGCTCGGTCAGTCAAACTTTCACGGACCGGTCCAGCCCCCCACCCGAGTCCCCCGTACTCCCCTGTCCACAACGGGCAACGAGATTTGAGGACTCGAGCACGATGAGCCACAACGAGAGCACGCCTGACCCGCGCAGCAGTCACTCGGCATCGCGAGCCGGAGGCCGGGGCCGCAAGAAGGAACGTAAGCGCCGCCGCGGCCTCAAGATCACGCTCGGGGTACTGCTCGTGCTGCTCCTCGCGGCCGGTGGCACCGCGTACTGGATGTACCAGGATCTCGACGGCAACATCAAGGGCGTCGACATCAACAAGGCGCTCGGCGAGGACCGTCCCGAGAAGCTCCCCACCACCGGTCAGAACCTGCTCGTCCTCGGTTCCGACTCGCGTGCCGGGGCCGAGAACAAGGAGCTGGGCGGCGGCGGTGCCGTCAGCGGGGCGCGGTCCGACACCGCGCTGGTGGTGCACATACCCGAGGGCCGCACCGAGGCCGTCGCCGTGTCCATTCCGCGCGACACCCTGGTGACCCGGCCGGAGTGCGTCAAGTCCGACGGTTCGGCCATGGCGTCCGCCGAGCGGGTCATGTTCAACTCCGTGTACTCGCAGGTCGGTCCGGCCTGTGTGGTGAAGACCGTGGAGAAGATGTCCGGGGTCCGGATCGACCACTACCTGGAGATCAACTTCGCCGGGTTCAAGGACCTGGTCGACGCCATAGGCGGCGTCACCGTCAAGGTCGAGGAGCCGATCAAGGACAAGGCCTCCGGCCTCGACCTCACCGCCGGTACGCACAAGCTGGACGGCACCGAGTCCCTCGCCTACGTCCGTACGCGGCACGGCATCGGGGACGGCAGCGACCTGGGCCGGATCGGGCTCCAGCAGCAGTTCCTGCTCGCGCTGCTCACCGAGATCAAGTCGCAGGACCTGCTGGGCAGTCCGACGAGCACGTACAAGATCGCCAACTCCGCGACCAAGTCGCTGACGACCGACGAGGGGCTCGCCTCGCTGACCTCGCTCGCGGAGTTCGCCCGCTCGATGAACGGCGTCGATCCCTCCACGATGGAGACGATCATGCTGCCGGTCGCCTACGACAAGCAGGACCCGAACCGCGTGGTGGCGGCCGAGCCGCAGGCCGGCGACCTCTGGAAGGCGATCCGCAAGGACGGCACGATTCCCGAGTCGGCGAAGAAGTCTCCGGCCACCGGCGGCTGACCTGTCATCCTTCGGGGATGACCGGTGAGAGGGCCCTCGTGATCGTCGATGCCGCCAATGTGGTGGGGTCGGTTCCGGACGGGTGGTGGCGGGACCGGCGCGGGGCGACCGAGCGGCTGCGGGACTCGTTGATCCCGTACGCCGCGGAGGGGCTGCCCGGGCACCCCGGGCCCGTCGAGCTCGTGCTGGTCGTGGAGGGCGCCGCACGCGGGGTCGCGTCCGTGCCGGGGGTGCGCGTGGAGGCGGCGTCCGGCAGCGGGGACGATCTGATCGCCGAGCTGGCCGCCGCCGCCCACGGCGTACGCTCCTGTGTCGTCGTCACGGCCGACCGCGGGCTGCGGCAGCGGGTCGAGGCGTACGGGGCCCGGTGCACGGGCCCGCGTACGGTGCGGCCGCTGCCGCCCTCACGAGGGGCCTGACCGGGGTCAGGAGGCCTTGGCCATACGGCTGTTGCGCCGCCCGTACGCGAAGTAGATGATCACGCCGAGCACCATCCAGATCCCGAACCGCAGCCAGGTCTCGGCCGGCAGGTTCAGCATCAGCCACACCGAGGCCGCGACCGACAGGATCGGGAGCAGCGGCACCCACGGGGTGCGGAAGGCGCGGTGGAGGTCGGGGCGGGTGCGGCGCAGGACGATGACACCGAGGGCCACGACCACGAACGCGAAGAGCGTGCCGATGTTCACCAGGGTCGCCAGCTCGTTGATGCTCGTGAAGCCGGCCACGATCGCGATGATCACCCCGAGCAGGATGGTGGGGCGGTACGGGGTCCCGAAGCGCGGGTGTGTCACCGAGAAGAACCTCGGGAGCAGTCCGTCGCGGCTCATCGCGAAGAACACCCGGGTCTGGCCGAGCAGAAGGATCATGCAGACCGTGGTGAGTCCGACGGCCGCGCCGAAACTGATGACACCCGCGTAGAAGGGGTGTCCGACGGCCTTGAAGGCGTCGGCCAGCGGGGCGCTGACGGAGAGTTCGGTGTAGTTCTGCATGCCCGTGACGACGATCGACACGGCGACGTAGAGCAGGGTGCAGATGACGAGCGAGGCGAGGATGCCGCGCGGCATGTCACGCTGCGGGATCTTCGTCTCCTCGGCGGCGGTGGCCACGACGTCGAAGCCGATGAAGGCGAAGAAGACGATGGACGCGGCGGTGAAGATGCCCATGATGCCGAAGTTCGTCGGCTCGTAGCCGAAGATCAGCTGGACCAGCGGGGCATCCAGGCCCGATCCGCCCTCCTGCTTCTCGGCCTCCGGGATGAAGGGCGAGTAGTTGGACGCCTTGATGAAGAACAGGCCCGCGATGATCACGATGAAGACGACCGCCAGCTTGATGGCGACGACGACCGTCGTCACCCGGGCGGACAGCTTCATCCCGAGGACCAGGATGACCGTCAGGATCAGCACCAGGGCGAACGCCAGGATGTCGAATCCGAAGCCGCTGGCCACGTCCGGACCGGAGAGCACCTCGGGCATCGTCCAGCCGATGTTGTCCATGAGCGAGCGGACGTAGCCGGACCAGCCGACCGCCACGACCGCGGTGCCCAGCGCGAACTCCAGCACCAGGTCCCAGCCGATGATCCAGGCGACCAGCTCGCCGAGGGAGGCGTAGGAGAAGGTGTACGCCGATCCCGCCACCGGGACCGTGGAGGCGAACTCGGCGTAACAGAGTGCCGCCAGCGCACAGACGATGCCCGCCGCGACGAACGCGAGGGCCGTGGCGGGGCCCGCCGTCTCCTTGGCGACCTTGCCCGTGAGAACGAAGATGCCGGTGCCGATGATGACACCCACCCCGAAGACCGTGAGGTCCAGCGCGGAGAGGGATTTCTTGAGCGCGTGCTCCGGTTCTTCGGTATCACGGATGGACTGCTCGACCGTCTTGGTCCGGAACAGTCCCTTTCCGCTGGGGGGCGTGTCCTGCTGCGTGCTCACCGGCGTACCTCCACGCACTCGTCGTGCACGCCATGATTCGGAACGGGCAGCCCCGGCACGCTCCGTGCGCTCCCGTTTCACGCGAATGGGCCGGTCGGACCACCCGTGTGGGGTGGGCGACCGGCCCAGTGCCGTGTCGTGCCGCGCGGTGCCGTGCCGCGCGGTGCGGGAGGATCAGTCGCGGACGGGCTCCACGGCGCGGCTCTCGTAACGGCCGTCGAGCTTGGCGACCAGGCCGGTGACCTGACGGGCGATGTCCGGGGCGGTCAGCCCGATCTCGGCCATGACCTCGGCGCGCGAGGCGTGGTCGAGGAACACCGGCGGGATGCCGAAGTCGCGCAGCGGTACGTCGACGCCCGCGTCGCGCAGGGCCTGGGCGACGGCGGAGCCGACGCCGCCGGCCCTGCTGTTGTCCTCGACGGTGACGACGACGCGGTGCTGCGCGGCGAGCGGGGCGAGCGCCTCGTCGACGGGCTTGACCCAGCGTGGGTCGACCACCGTCGTGGAGATGCCCTGGGCGTCCAGCAGGGCGGCGATCTCCAGGCACATCGGGGCGAGCGCACCGACGGAGACCAGGAGGACGTCCGGCGCGTCCGTGCCCGCCTCACGCAGGACGTCCATGCCGCCGACGGTGCCGACGGCCTTGACCGCCGGGCCGACCGCGCCCTTGGAGAAGCGGACGACGGTGGGTGCGTCGTCCACGTCGACGGCCTCGCGCAGCTGGGCGCGGACCTGGTCGGCGTCGCGCGGGGCGGCGATGCGCAGGGTCGGCACGCACTGGAGGATCGACATGTCCCACATGCCGTTGTGCGAGGCGCCGTCCGTGCCCGTGACACCGGCCCGGTCCAGGACGAAGGTGACTCCGCACTTGTGCAGGGCGACGTCCATGAGGACCTGGTCGAAGGCGCGGTTCAGGAAGGTCGCGTAGACCGCGAAGACGGGGTGCAGACCGCCGGTGGCCAGGCCGGCGGCGGAGACCGCGCCGTGCTGCTCGGCGATCCCGACGTCGTAGATCCGGTCCGGGAAGGCCTCCTCGAACCTGCCGAGGCCGACGGGCTGGAGCATGGCCGCCGTGATGGCGACGATGTCCTCGCGCTCGTGGCCCAGCTTGAGCATCTCCTCGCCGAAGACCGAGGTCCAGTCGAGGCCGGAGGTGGAGATCGGCAGGCCGGTGTCCGGGTGGATCTTGCCGACCGCGTGGAAGCGGTCCGCCTCGTCCTCGAGCGCGGGGGTGTAGCCGCGGCCCTTCTCGGTGAGGCAGTGCACGATGACCGGGCCGCCGAAGCGCTTGGCCCGCTGGAGCGCGGACTCCAGTGCCTCGATGTCGTGGCCATCGATCGGTCCGACGTACTTCAGGCCGAGGTCCTCGAACATGCCCTGCGGGGCGATGAAGTCCTTGAGGCCCTTCTTGGCGCCGTGCAGGGTCTCGTACAGCGGCCTGCCGACGACCGGCGTGCGCTCCAGGAGGTCCTTCCCGCGGGCCAGGAACCGCTCGTACCCGTCGGTGGTGCGGAGGGTGGCGAGGTGGTTCGCGAGGCCGCCGATGGTCGGGGCGTACGAGCGCTCGTTGTCGTTGACGACGATGACGAGGGGGCGGTCCTTGGCGGCGGCGATGTTGTTCAGCGCCTCCCAGGCCATACCGCCGGTGAGCGCGCCGTCACCGATGACGGCGACGACGTGGTCGTCCTTCTTCAGGACCTCGTTCGCCTTGGCGAGGCCGTCGGCCCAGCCGAGCACCGTCGATGCGTGCGAGTTCTCGATGATGTCGTGGTCGGACTCGGCGCGGGAGGGGTATCCGGAGAGTCCGCCCTTGCTCTTGAGCTTCGAGAAGTCCTGCCGGCCGGTGAGCAGCTTGTGCACATAGCTCTGGTGGCCGGTGTCGAAGAGGACCTTGTCCTGCGGGGACTCGAAGACGCGGTGCAGGGCGATGGTCAGTTCGACCACGCCCAGGTTCGGGCCGAGGTGGCCGCCGGTCTTGGAGACCTCCTCGACGAGGAAGGTACGGATCTCCCCGGCGAGCTGGTCCAGCTGCTCGGAGTCGAGCCGGTCCAGGTCGCGCGGTCCCCTGATGCGGGTCAGCAGATCCACCCGTGCCTCCTTGCGTGTGAGCTGGTCGAGCGAGTCGATCCGATGAGTCTAATGTTCCGCCGGCGGCCCCGGTCATCGGGCGCCGCATTCAGCCCCGCCGTGCTGGGTCCGCGGGACGCGCAGGTGCCCGGCATCACGGAGGATGCCGGGCACGTGTGCGCAGGTACGAGGTGACGGGAAGCCTAGGCGCGGCCGGCCGTCTTCTGCGTCCTGCGGGTGACGGAGTCGATGACGACCGTGGCGAGAAGCACACCGCCGGTGATCATGTACTGGACGGGCGTCTTGATGCCCTCCAGCGACAGGCCGTACTGGATCGACACGATCACCATGACGCCGAGCAGGGCGTTCCACGTGCGGCCCCGGCCTCCGAAGAGGCTGGTGCCGCCGATGACCGCCGCGGCGATGACGTTCATCAGGAGGTCGCCGGTGCCGGAGCCCTGGTTGACGGCGGCGATCTTGGAGGCCCAGAAGAGGCCGCCGATGGCCGCGAAGGTGCCGGCGACCGCGAAGACCGAGACACGGATCGCGGTGACGTTGATGCCGGCGCGGCGTGACGCCTCGACGCTGCCGCCGAGCGCGAATATCTTCCGGCCGTAGGTCGTACGGCGCAGGAGGAAGTCCGTGCCGACGAGGACGATCAGGAAGAGGACCAGGGCCAGCGGGAGACCGCGGTACTGGTTGAACATGTACGCCGCGGCGAAGGCGAACACCGCGAGCACGGCGGTGCGCACCACGATGTCGGTGACCGGCCGGGAGGGGACGCCCGCGGCCTCACGGCGGCGGCTGTCCAGGAAGGCCGAGAGGAAGAAGGCGATCACCGCGAGCGCGGCCAGGCCGTAGGCGGCGGCGACGTCCGTGAAGTAGTACGTGGTCAGCTTGCCGACCACGCCGTCGCTGTCGAGGTTGATCGTGCCGGTGTCGCCGAGGAGCTGGAGCATGAGCCCCAGCCAGAACAGCAGGCCGGCGAGCGTGACGGCGAAGGCGGGGGCGCCGATCCTGGCGAAGAAGAAGCCGTGGAGGGCACCGATGACCGCGCCGCTGGCGATCGCAAGGACGACGGCGAGCCACTCGTTCACGCCGTGGGTCACGCTGAGCACGGCCACGACGGCACCGGAGACACCGGAGACCGAACCGACGGACAGGTCGATCTCGCCCAGCAGCAGTACGAAGATGATGCCGACGGCCATCATGCCGGTGGCCACCATCGCGACGGCGATGTCGCTGATGTTCTTCGCGGAGAGGAACTCGGAGTTCAGGCTCTGGAAGACCACGCAGATGATGATCAAGCCGATGACCACGGGGATCGAGCCGAGGTCACCACCGCGCATCTTGCGCTTGAACTCGGTGAGGTATCCGCCGAAGCCCTGCTCGCGCACGAGCAGCCGGGGGTCGACCGCGGTGTCCGCGCCCTTGGCGGCCTCCGGGTTGATCACAGCCGTGGACGTCTTGTCGGTTGTCACTTCTTGACCTCCGCGTTACGAGCCGCACGACGGGTCACGGCGTTCTCCGTGGCGCCCGTGATGGCGGAGATGATCTCTTCCTGCGACGTGGTCTTCACATCGAAGACCCCGTTGTTCCGGCCCAGCCGGAGCACGGCGACCTTGTCGGCGACGGCCTTCACATCGGCCATGTTGTGGCTGATGAGGATGACCGCGTGACCGCGCTCACGCAGCCGCTCGACGAGGTCGAGGACCTGTGCGGTCTGCTCGACACCGAGGGCGGCGGTGGGCTCGTCGAGGATGACGAGCTTGGGCTCACCGAGCATCGAGCGGGCGATGGCGACGGTCTGGCGCTGTCCGCCGGAGAGCGAGGCGATCGGGATGCGGACGCTGGGGATGCGGATCGACAGCGTGGAGAGGAGCTCGCGGGAGCGGCGCTCCATCTCGACCTCGTCGAGGATGCCGAACTTACGGATCTCCCGGCCGAGGTAGAGGTTGCCGACGACGTCGATGTTGTCGCAGAGCGCGAGGTCCTGGTAGACGGTCGCGATGCCCAGGCTCTGGGCGTCGTTCGGCTTGTTGATCTGGACCGGCCGGCCGTCCCACTCGATGACTCCGTCATCGATGGGGTGGACACCGGCGATCGTCTTGACCAGCGTTGATTTACCGGCGCCGTTGTCGCCCACCAGGGCGACCACTTCACCGGCGTGGACCTCAAGCTCTACATCGGTGAGCGCCTGGACGGCACCGAATCGCTTGGAGACCCCTCGCAACGCCAACACGGGCGTAGCGGACACGTGAACCATCTCCTTCGCCGCCTGACCCGGCGGGGATGCCGCGCCTGGGGGAGGCGCGGTGGTCGAGCAGAAGAGTAGAAAAAACTGCGGAAGCGTTCCGTCCGGCGCCCCGCCCGGTAGCGGGACAGTTGGTGGGCGGGGCACCGGACAGGCTTCGGGCCCGCGCGGTACCGGCCGGAGCCGGTCGCGCGGAGGGTGCTAGTTCTTCAGACCGATCGAGTCACAGGCGGCCTTGTACTTGGCCGTGCAGATCTCGTCGATCGTCCAGATGCCATCCTTGATGATGGTGTCCTTGATGTTGTCCTTGGTCAGCGAGACGACCGGGACGAGGACGGTCGGAACGCCCTTCGTGCTGCCGTTGTCGACCTTGGACGTGGCGATCGTGTCGAGGTCCTCGCCCTTGGCGAGCGCCACGGCCATCTCCGCGGCAACGATGCCCTCCTGCGGGTACGACTTGTAGACGCTCATGAACTGCTCACCGGTGACGATGTGCTGCACGCCCGCGAGCTCGGCGTCCTGGCCGGTGATCGGCGGGAGCTCGGAGACGCCCGCGGACTTGAGCGCTTGGATGATGCCGCCCGCCAGACCGTCGTTGGCGGAGTACACGCCGTCGATCTTGTCCTTGCCGAGGGACGTGATCGCGCCCTCCATGTTGGCGTTGGCGTTCTCGGCCTTCCACTCCTTGGTGTCGTACTCCTTGCCGTACGTCACCTTGCCGTCGAGCACCGACTTGGCACCCTTCTTGAAGAGCGCGGCGTTCGGGTCGGTGATCGCGCCGTTCATCATGACGATGTTCGGCTTGGTCTTGCCCTTCAGGGCCTCCAGAAGGGCGGTGCCCTGGACGCGGCCGACCTCTTCGTTGTCGAACGAGGTGTAGGCGTCGATCGGGCCCTCGGCGAGGCGGTCGAAGGCGACGACGGGGATGCCCTCGTCCTTGGCCTTCTTGATGCTGTTCTCGATGGCCTTGGAGTCGACGGCGTCGATGATGAGCGCGTCGACCTTGTTGGTGATCATCGTGTCGACCTGCTGCGCCTGCAGCGTGGCGTCCTGGCGGGCGTTGGAGTAGACGACCTCCGCCTTGCCACCGGTCAGCTCGCTGACCTTCTTCTCGATGATCGGCTTGTCGAACTTCTCGTAGCGGGCCGTGGCGTTCTCGGGAAGGAGCAGACCGATCTTGAGGTCGTCGCCCTTCTTGGCCGAGTCGGTGGTCTTGTCGCCGGACTCCTTGGCGCTCCCGCAAGCGGCGAGAGAGACAGCCATGGTGGTGGCGGCAACGGCAACGGCGGCACGACGCATACGCGTGTTCATTTCGAACCTCCCTGACGAGGCCGCGACGTTGCGGCCGAGGTGGCTGGAAGTCAACTCGGCCGCGACGTCAGCGTCAAGGAGTAAATCCTTAACGAGATGACAACGGTGCCATTCGTTATCTAAGTGAAGGCAGGAGTCGCGGCAGGGAGGGTGCTCTCCAAAAGGGTTGAATCCCCCATCTCGCTGAGCACGAGGGCCAGTGCGCCCAGCACCTCGGCCCGCGCGCCGAGCGCCCCGGGGAGCACCGAGAGCTGCCGCGCGGCACTGGGAATGGCGTAGCGCGAGACCGAGTCACGGATGGGCGCCAGCACCAACTCCCCCGCCTCCGCGAGGGATCCGCCGAGCACGACCCGGCTCGGGTTGAGCAGGTTGCACAGGTTCGCCACCCCGCTGCCGATGTGCCGGCCGACGTCCCCGATGACCCTGCGGCAGCCCGGATCGCCCTCCCGGGCCAGCTGGACCATCCGCTCCATGGTGAGATCGGCCCCGTGGCTGGGCTTCAGCAGCGGCAGGACGTACCGGGCGGCGGTGAAGGTCTCCAGGCAGCCGCGGTTGCCGCAGCGGCAGACAGGGCCCGACTCGTCGAGCGTGATGTGGCCGATCTCGCCGGCCGTTCCGCCGGGCCCGCGGTAGATGTGCCCGTCGATCACCAGACCCGCGCCGACACCGCTGGCGACCTTGATGTACGCCAGGTCCCTGACGCCCCTGCCACTGCCCCAGACCAGCTCGCCGAGCGCCCCGAGGTTGGCGTCGTTGTCCACGTACACCGGGACGCCGAGGCGTCCGGCGAGCTCCTGGCTGGGGTTGATGCCCGTCCAGCCCGGCAGGATCGAGGTGGAGCCCAGGGTGCCGGACTCGACGTCGATCGGGCCCGGTACGCCGAGGCCCACGCCGATCACCTTCCCGGGGCTGATCCCGGTGGTCTCGATCAGGCGGTTGACCAGCTGTTCCGCCCGGCCGAAGCCCTGCGCCGACGAGGCGTCCACATCGAGCGGCTCGGATTCCTCGGCCAGCACCTGATGGGCCAGGTTGCCGATGGCCACGCGAAGGTGCGTATGCCCGAAATCCACCCCTATGACAATGCCCGCGTCTCCGCTCAGGGAGACGCTCCGGGCGCGGCGGCCGCCCGCCGAGGTGGGTGTCACCTCGACCGTGCCGCCGTCCTTGAGTTCACGCACGATGTTGGAGACGGTGGCTGCGGAGAGGCCGGTGCTCCTGGCGATCTCGGCCTGGGTCAGGGACCCCGCCATCCGTACGGCACGTACGACCCGCTCAAGGTTGGCCCGATGCAGAGATGTCTGCGACCCCGGAGTCTCCATCGACTCACTCACTCCTGCCGTTTTCTCTAACATGTGAACCCTAAGCTGAGCGTTTTGGGGTGCCCCCCGTCAAGACCTTGAGCAGTCGGAGCCTCCGATGAGCATCGGGCCTCCACATTCCACGAGGGACAAAAGCGGCAGAAAGGGCATAAAGCCACCCTCCGGCCGGTGACCGGAGGGTGGTTCGCTGCCCGGGGGGCCTGTTCGGTTCTGGTGACTGTTGTTGCCCGGGCGGCGGGTGGCGACAAGAGCTGACGCCTGAACGAAGCGCTCCCGGGCGCCGCCCCTACTTGAGCGCCCCCGCCGTCAGCCCCGCGACGACCTGGCGCTGGAAGACGATGTACGCGGCGAGGACCGGCAGCATCGCCATCACCAGACCGGCGAAGAGACCCGACCAGTCCCCCTTGTACCCCTGGCTGGTGGCCAGTTCGACCAGGCCCTGGGAGAGCACCTTGCCGTCCGGGTCGGTGTTCAGCACCGTCGGCAGCATGTACTGGTTCCACTGCCCCAGGAAGTTGAAGATCCCGACGCTGATCAGACCGGGCTTCGCCATCGGCAGCATCACCTGGAAGAACGTCCGGGTGTGCGAGGCCCCGTCGAGCATGGCCGCTTCCGCGATCGAGGTCGGCAGGGTCCGGAAGAACGAGGTGAGGAAGAAGACCGTGAAGGGCAGCGAGTACGCGATGTAGACCAGGATCAGCCCGTGCACCGAGTTCAGCAGGCCCATGTTGTTCATGACGAAGAACAGCGGGACCAGCGCCAGGATGATCGGGAAGCTCATCCCGCCGATGAAGAGGAAGTAGATGAAGCGGTTGCCCGGGAAGTCGAACCGCGCCAGCACGTACGCCGCCATCGACCCCAGCAGCAGCGTGCCGATGAGCGAACCGCCCACCACCAGGATGGTGTTCAGGAAGTAGTCGCTCATATGGGCCTGGGTCCAGGCCCGCGACCAGTTCTCGAAGTGGAGCTTGTCCGGCAGGGCCCAGGGCGTCGACAGGATGGAGTCGTCCGTCTTGAACGACGCCATCACCGCCCAGAGCAGCGGCATGACGACGAGCACCGCCCAGATGATCAGCACACCGTGCGAGAAGACGTTGAGGACCTTGCCCTCGCTGCTCTTCGCCGGCTCCACGGCCGGGGCGTCCGTCTTCGTCACCGGCGAGCGCGGTGCCGGGACGGCGGGAGGAGTCTCAGTGACCTTCACGTGTGCTCACCTCGTGCAACTGTCGAGCCGGCCCCCGGGACCGAACTGTTCTGCGCGCCACCGGTCGTCCGGTCGCCGTACTCCGCAACGAACCGCATCAGAACTCCAGCCGCTCGCGCCGGCCCAGCTTCATCACGATGCCCGCGAAGAGCATGGTGACGATGAGCAGTCCGACACCGATCGTGGTGGCGTAGCCGGCCTGGGCGTCGCGGAAGGCCGTCTGGTAGACGTACAGCGGCAGGACGGTGGTGGAGTAGGCAGGGCCGCCCGGGCCCACCGTCATGACCTGTACGGCGGTGAAGGCCTCCACCCCGAGCGCCAGGATGCCCATGTAGACCCAGCCGGACTGCACGGTGTCCCAGAGCAGCGGCAGCGTGATCTTGAAGAACGTCGTGATGCGGCTGGCCCCGTCGAGCAGGGCGGCCTCGTAGAAGTCCTTCGGGATGGACGCCATTCCGGCGGAGAACAGGACGACGAAGAATCCGACCGTCGACCAGATCAGGACGACCATGACGCAGTACAGCGCCAGATCGGGATCGCCCAGCCAGTCCGGCTGAAGGCTCTTGAGGCCAACGGCCTTCAAAGTGGCATTCAGCATCCCGTCACGGGGATTGAACGCGAACTGGAAGAGCAGGGCCACGATCACGATCGACAGGACCTGCGGGAAGAAATAGGCGATTTTGTAGAACGAGGAGCCCCGCACGCCGGCGACCGCGGCGTTCTTACGCCGACGGCCACCGACATTGAGCATGAAGGCGAAGAAGAGCGCGAGGCCCAGCGTCACCAGTGGCAGCAGCAGCGCCAGCAGCACACTGTGCTGCAGTGACTTCCAGAAGATTTCGTCGTCGAGCATCCGACTGTAGTTGTCGAAGCCGACCATCTTGAAGTCCGAGCTCAGTCCGGTCCAGTCCGTGAACGAGTAGTAGATGGACTGGGCGAAGGGCCAGATGACGAAGATGGCGTACAACGCCAGTGGGGCTGCGAGGAACCCCACGATGAACCGGTACTTGCCGTGCTGCATCGTTTACCGACCCCGATTTCCGAGCGGGTGCCGCCACCGGTGACGGTGACTCACTGGTGCTTGTAGTGCTTGATGGACTGGTCCTTGGCCGCCGCGTCGGCGAAGCCCTGGATCTTCTTGATGGTCTCCGCCGGGGTCGCGCGGCCCGCCATCATCTCGCCGATACCGGCGATACCGATCTGCTCCTTCTGGAGCTTCACGTACCAGTCCTGCAGACGCGGGTTCACGACGTTCTCGCCGGCCTTCGCCAGGACGTCCACGCCGGACTGCAGCGCGGTGGAGAGCGTCAGGCCGTCGGTGCCGCCGTTGAAGGCGCTGAGGGACTTGACCGACTTGGTGAAGTTCTTGGAGGACTCCTCGCTGAGCATGATGCGCAGCTGCTCCATGCCGCCCTCGGTGTTCTTCGCCTTCGCCGGGACGATGAAGGGCTCACCGCCGGACGCCCACAGGGTGCCGAAGGGCATCTTGTCGGAGGAGTCCAGGCTGGACGGCGCGCCGACCATCATCTTGAAGTCCTCGGGCGTGGTGGGTGCGGCCTCGTTCTCCACCCACGAGCCGTTCGGGATGAAGAGCGCCTTGCCCTTGGTCCACTCGGTCTGCGACTGGATGTGCGTCAGACCGGGCGTGCCCTTGAGGATGTAGCCCTTCTGGAAGAGCTCGTAGTACGCCTCGAAGGCGGCCTTGACGGCCGGGTCCTTCCAGGCGTTGGGCTCCAGGTTGTCGATCTTGTCGAGGACCTCGCGGCCGCCGATCTTGGCGATGAAGGGGTAGAGCGAGAACGGCAGGTAGTACGGGTACTTGCCCGGGTACGTCCAGCCGGCGACGCCCTTCTTCTTCGCCTTGGCGCACAGCGCGAGCATGTCGTCCCAGTTCTCCGGGTACGTCGCGTCGAGCTTCTCGAGGTTGGTCTGCGAGTACCAGACGCCGTAGACCGTGTACGCGTAGTACATGATCCAGACCGGGTCGCCGTCGAACTGGCCCATCTCCAGGACACCGGGGCGCAGCGTGTCGCGGACCTTCTTCGACGGGTCGTCGTACGACGGGGCGTCCATCAGCGGCGTCAGGTCGGCGAGCTGCTTCTTGCCGACCAGGACACCCATGTCCATCTGCTCGGCGCCCGAGTTGTCGATCAGGTCCGGCGGGGTGCCGCCGTTGAAGCGCGGCTGCAGGATCGACTGGATCTTCTCGGTCGCGGAGTGCTTGACCTTGGGTGCCTTGGGAAAGGCCTCGTTGTACTTCTTCTCGGCGTCGATGGCGTACTGCTCGCCGAAGCCACCGTTGAAGATGACGACCTCGAGGGCGGCGGTCTCATTGACACCGAGCGGGTTCTTCGCGCTCTTGGTGCCCTTCTCGGCCTTCTCGTCGCTTCCGCTGTCGCTGCTCGCGCAGGCGGACAGGAAGCTCATCGTCGGAACAGCGATCAGGCCGAGTGCGGCAGAACGCTTGATCACATCGCGACGGCCAAGGCCCTCATTCGTGCGGCCGGAGGTGGATCCCATGCTCAAGTCCTCGCCTTCTCCAGGACTCAGGCGGTGTACCGGTCACCCGTCGTGAATTCGCCTCAGGCGAAGGGTCCCGCCACCGCGGTCAGTTGCGCTTGGGTCGTGCAGATTGCCGGATTTCCAGATGCAGTGGGGGAGTTTCGGGCGAACGCACGGCAGGACGCTCCCGCGCCCACACCTGTTCGCCCTCCCCCGTGCCCGCGTGCCGTTGTGAAGCGGCTGTGCAGACGCCGACAGGTATAGTCCACTTGCCGCCAACTGAGCAAGATCGAATGCATGGTTGAGCGGCAGTCTTTCCCGAGTTGAGACCTCACGGACACCTCGGCACCGCGCGCCTCCGCGCGAAAACGCCGTTTCCCGCAATACGGTCGAATCAACGGCGTCCACCACACGCAACACCCTTGACACATCCAGTCACTTGGCTCCCTACTGGAACCCGCATCCCGCAATGACAACGTTGTCCAGAGCTCGCCCCCGGGAGGAACGGCTCCGTATGCAGCCCCTACGTGGTCCTCAGCACGGCTCGCGTCACAGACACAGCCATTCCGCCGCGGTCCTCGCGGCCTCTCTCGTCCTGGCCCTCGCGGCCCCCACCGCGGCCCTTGCCCAGCCCTCCGGCGCCGCGAAGAAACCGTCCGGAGAAACGTCGTTCAGCTCCTCGTTCGAAGCGGACGAAAAGCAGCCGGACTGGCGTAACACCGTCGAAGAAGGCACCGACGGGAAGAAGCGGTCATCGGGTGTCGACGGCGGATTCTCCGCCGGAATACCGGGCAATGTCACCGATCAGGTCACGGATCTGCGCGCCAGCGACGAGAACGCGGGCGGCGGTGAGGGCAAGGAGAACCTGGTCGATGTGGAGCCCGGCACCAAGTGGCTGGCCTTCGAGCCCACGGGCTGGGTGGAGTTCGACCTCGCCGAGCCCACCAAGGTCGTGACGTACGCCCTGACGTCGGCGAACGACCACGACGAGCGGGACCCCAAGGACTGGACCCTGCAGGGCTCCGCCGACGGCAAGACCTGGACGGACCTGGACACCCGCACCGGCCAGGCGTTCTCGGAGCGGCTCCAGACCAAGTCGTACGACTTCACGACGGACACCGCCTACCAGCACTTCCGGCTGGAGATCACGAAGAACAACGGCGCCTCCGACGCGCTCCAGCTCGCCGACGTCCAGTTCTCGAACGGGGACACCTCCACCCCCACCCCCGACGACATGCGCACCCAGGCCGACCGGGGCCCCTCGGGCTCCCCCACCGCCAAGCAGGGCGCCGGCTTCACGGGGAAGAAGGCCCTGCGCTACGCGGGTACGCACAAGCCGGACGGCCGCGCCTACTCGTACAACAAGGTCTTCGACGTCAACACCGCGGTCACCAAGGACACCCAGCTGTCCTACCTGGTGTACCCGCAGATGGGCGAGACGGACCTCAGCTACCCCGCGACGCACGTGGCGGTGGACCTGGCCTTCACCGACGGCACCTACCTGAGCGAGCTGAAAGCCACCGACAGCCACGGCGGGCTGCTCACCCCGCAGGGCCAGGCCGACGCCAAGCGGCTGTACGTGAACCAGTGGAACAAGGTCGCCTCGCGGATCGGCACGGTCGCGGCGGGCAAGACCGTCGACCGGATCCTGGTGGCGTACGACTCCCCCAAGGGCCCGTCGAAGTTCCAGGGCTGGATCGACGACGTCACGATCGCCCCGAAGGCCCCGGAGAAGCGCAAGGCGCACCTGTCGGACTACGCGTCGACCGTACGGGGCACCAACTCCAGCGGCGGCTTCTCGCGCGGCAACAACTTCCCCGCGACCGCGGTCCCGCATGGCTTCAACTTCTGGACGCCGGTCACCAACGCCGGCTCCACCAGCTGGATATACGACTACGCGCGGGGCAACAACGAGGACAACCTCCCCACGCTCCAGGCCTTCGCCGCCAGCCATGAGCCCAGCCCGTGGATGGGTGACCGCCAGACCTTCCAGATGATGCCGTCGGCGGCCTCCGGCACCCCGGACGCCTCCCGCACGGCGCGCGCGCTGCCGTTCCGCCACGAGAACGAGACGGCGACCCCGCACTACTACGGGGTGACGTTCGAGAACGGTCTCAAGGCGGAGATGACGCCCACCGACCACGCGGCCCGCATGCGGTTCACCTATCCCGGTGACGACGCGAGCCTCGTCTTCGACAACGTCTCCAACGACGGCGGTCTCACCCTCGACCCGAAGACCGGTTCCTTCACCGGCTACTCCGACGTGAAGAGCGGCGGCTCCACCGGGGCCACACGTCTCTTCGTATACGGCTCCTTCGACGCGCCGGTCACCGACAGCGGGAAGCTGAAGGGCGGCGGCGGTGACGACGTGACCGGCTTCTTCCGCTTCGACGCGGGCAAGGACCGTACGGTCAACCTGCGTCTGGCCACCTCGCTGATCAGCGTCGACCAGGCGAAGAAGAACCTCGCCATGGAGCTGCCGGCGAAGACCTCCTTCGACAAGGTCGAGAAGAACGCGCAGAGGGCCTGGGACAAGATCCTCGGCAAGGTCGAGGTGGAGGGTGCGAACGCCGACCAGCTGACCACGCTCTACTCCAGCCTGTACCGGCTCTACCTCTACCCGAACTCGGGCTTCGAGCAGGTCGACGGGAAGAGCACCTACGCCAGCCCGTTCTCACCGCCGACCGGCACGAACACCCCGACCCGGACGGGCGCGAAGATCGTCAAGGGTGAGGTGTACGTCAACAACGGCTTCTGGGACACCTACCGGACGACCTGGCCGGCGTACTCCTTCCTCACGCCGAAGCAGGCCGGGAAGATGGTCGACGGCTTCGTCCAGCAGTACAAGGACGGCGGCTGGGTCTCGCGCTGGTCCTCCCCCGGCTACTCCGACCTGATGACCGGGACCAGCTCCGACGTGGCCTTCGCCGACGCGTACGTCAAGGGCGTCGACTTCGACGCCGAGGCGGCGTACGACGCGGCGGTCAAGAACGCCACGGTGACCCCGCCGTCCTCGGGCGTCGGCCGCAAGGGCATGGACACCTCGGTCTTCACCGGTTACGCGAACACCGACACCCACGAGGGCCTGTCCTGGTCGCTGGAGGGCTACCTCAACGACTACGGCATCGCGCAGATGGGCCAGGCCCTCTACAAGAAGACGAAGAAGCAGCGCTACAAGGAGGAGTCCGCGTACTTCCTCAACCGCGCGCAGAACTACGTCAAGCTC
This sequence comes from Streptomyces sp. NPDC102451, assembly GCF_044765485.1. Classification (NCBI taxonomy): domain Bacteria; kingdom Bacillati; phylum Actinomycetota; class Actinomycetes; order Kitasatosporales; family Streptomycetaceae; genus Streptomyces; species Streptomyces sp. NPDC102451. The sequence continues at coordinate 593,044 of NZ_JBIWKD010000004.1, forward strand.
TTCGACGACAAGGCCGGCTTCTTCCAGGGCAAGAAGGCGAACGGCGACTGGCGGCTCCCCTCCGACCAGTACGACCCCCGGGTCTGGGGCTACGACTACACGGAGACCAACGGCTGGGGCTACGCCTTCACGGCCCCGCAGGACAGCCGGGGCCTGGCCAACCTCTACGGCGGGCGTGACGGTCTGGCGAAGAAGCTGGACACGTACTTCTCGACGCCGGAGACGGCCGGACCCGAGTTCGTCGGCTCGTACGGCGGCGTGATCCACGAGATGACCGAGGCGCGCGACGTGCGGATGGGCCAGTACGGCCACAGCAACCAGGTCGCGCACCACGCCACGTACATGTACGACGCGGCCTCGCAGCCCTGGAAGACGCAGGAGAAGGTCCGCGAGGTCCTCGGCCGGCTGTACACGGGCAGCGAGATCGGCCAGGGCTACCACGGTGACGAGGACAACGGCGAGCAGTCGGCCTGGTTCCTCTTCTCCTCGCTCGGCTTCTACCCGCTGGTCATGGGCAGCGGTGAGTACGCGATCGGCTCGCCGCTGTTCACGAAGACGACCGTGCACCTGGAGAACGGCCGCGACCTCGTCGTCAAGGCCCCGAAGAACAGCTCCACGAACATCTACGTCCAGGGTCTGAAGGTCAACGGCAAGAAGTGGACGTCCACTTCGCTGCCGCACGACCTGCTCGCCAAGGGCGGGGTGCTGGAGTTCGACATGGGCTCGAAGCCCTCGGCATGGGGCACGGGCAAGGACGCGGCCCCGGTCTCCATCACCCAGGACGACAAGGTGCCCGCCCCGAAGGGCGACGTGCTCAAGGGTGACGGCGCGCTGTACGACAACACCTCCGCCACCTCGGCTCCGGTCGAGTCGGTGGAGCTGCCGGCCGCCGCGGGCACGAAGGCGGTCCAGTACACGCTGACCTCGGCCACGGCGGCGAAGGCCCCGACGGGCTGGGTGCTGCAGGGATCGGCGGACGGCACCTCCTGGAAGGACATCGACAAGAGGTCCGGCCAGACCTTCGCCTGGGACAAGCAGACCCGGGTGTTCTCGGTGCAGGCGCCGAAGGCGTACGCGAAGTACCGGCTGGTGAGCACGGCGGCGGCGACGCTGGCGGAGATCGAGCTGATCTCCTGACCGCCTGAGGGGAGTTACGAAGCCGGGGGCCGGCCGTCCGCACGAGCGGGTGGCCGGCCCCCGGTGGCATAGTGCTCCGCATGGCTCTGAGGACATGGGCGCGGATCACCGGACGTGCGACGCTGGCCGCACTTCTCGCGACGGCCTTCTCGCCGGCCCGCGCGACCGCTTCGGACGCCGTCGCGCTGAGCCTGGCGGACGTGCCGCGCACCATGGTCGTCTACAACGCGGACGAGGGTGCCGCGGCCACGAACGGGGACTTCGAGGTGCCGGTCGCCGTCGTCCCCGGCAACAGGGAACCGGCCCGCGACATCAAGGTCGTGGTGGACGCGTCGGGACTCAAGGGCATCGCCCGTGTGGTCAAGGGCGGTTACGGGAACTGCACCGGCAGCGGCTGGGTGTACACCTGCGAGTACGGCACCTTGCGGAACGACGGTGAGAGCAACGCGCCCTTCGACATCCTCGGGCTGGACGGCGTGAAACCGGGCGACAGCGGCACGGTCGTCTACACGGCGAGCGCCGGGAACGCGGCGCCTGTCACCGGCACCACGCGCATGGTCGTCGGCGGGCCCACGCTGGGTGCGCCCGACGAGGAGCTGAAGGTGAGCGGTGTCGAGCCGGGCCGACCGGCGTCACTGACCCCGGAGTTCGCCAACCACACCCCGTTCGCAGCGGACCGGGGCGTCGCCCTGCGCATCGACGCGGCCGACGGCCTCACCCTCAGGACCCGTCACAGCAACTGCTACTACGGGGGCCCCTCGCCCACGTCGGCGTGGTGCGTGTTCCCCACGAAGGCCGCACCGGGCGCCGCGTACCGCACGAGCGCCCCACTCGCCTACGTCGCCGGCGAGAAGGAGCTGTCCGGCACGCTCTCCTACAGCTGGTCGTCGGCCCCCGCGAGGCCCGCCGGCCACACCGTACGCGGTACGGGCGCCCCGATCACCCTGGTCCGCGCGGCGGACGGCCGGTTCGACGGCGTCAACGGCACGGTCCGGGTCGACACCACGGTCCAGGCCGACCACCGGCCGGTCACCGGGACCGTCCGGGGACGCGTCGGCGACACGGTGGAGGTGCGGCTCGGGGCCCGGGACCTGGGCCCCGGCAAGCTGCTGGGCGACGGGGTGAAGGGCCGCTTCGAGGTGGTCCCGCCGGAGGGCACCACGGTCACCTCCGTTCCGTACTCCTTCGAGGACAACGACCGGAAGTGGGGGTGCGAGCAGCCGACGAGGCCCGGCGGGGCCTACGTCTGCGACCTCGGCGGCGAGGCGTTCTCCTGGGCAGGGCCGGACGGCACGAGCACCATCGTGTTCCACGTCCGCATCGACCGGCAGGTCGCGGGTGCCCAGGGCACGATCCGGACCTACAGCCCCTACGACCGCACCCCCGGCAACGACACCGCGGTCATCCCGCTCGACGCCTCGCCCGCCCCGGCCTACCGGGCCTTCCTGCGCCACCCGGCCTGGGCCGCGATCACTGCGGGTGCGGTCGTGGCCCTGGCCCTGACGGCCGCCTACCTGCACCGTCGGCGCCGATCCGCCTGATCCGCACCCCCCTGTCCGGGACCTCGGACGGCTTCCGCCTGGGGACTCGCTGACCGGTATCGGCTAGTCAGGGTACATTTGCACGTTTTTACGGTGTCCCGACCCAGTCTTTCCGCGATCCATGTCATCTCTTAGGCGATCAGGTGATCAGTACGACAATCATCTCGGCTTGAAGGAGCCCAGCATGCGCTTTTCCGCTTCCCTCCACTCCCGCAGCGTCCGCACGGGCACCAGGGTGGCCGCTGCGGTCGCCGTCGCCGGCGTCGCCCTGGCCGGAGCCCCTTCCGCGTTCGCCATCGGCGAGAGCGGCGACATCGACGTCCGTTCCGTCAGCTGGCACTCGCGCGGTGACCGCAACGGCGTCGAGGTCTGCCAGTTCGTTCTCGTGGCGAACAACTTCGAGACCGTCCCCTCGGTCCTGTGGACGATCACCGAGCGTCCCCCGGGCAACACCCTGACGAACACCCTCCAGATCGTGGACGGCAAGGCCCGCAGCCAGGAGTACCTGCTGCCCGAGGGCACCTACCAGCTGGCGTGGACCGTCAGCGGCGTCCCGAAGACGAAGAGCTTCGAGGTCGACTGCTCCCGGCCCACCCGTGGCGAGGGCCAGGAAGGCGGCCCCGGGGAGGCCGGCCGGCAGGCAGGCGGCAGCCAGGAGGCCGGTGGCCAGGAAGGTGGCAGCCAGGAGAGCGGCCGCGGAGAGAGCAGCGACCAGGGCGCGTCGTCGGGCAGCGAGAAGAGCACCGGCGACAAGTCGTGGGAGAAGCCGTCCGGCGCGGTGCCCGCGGGCGGCGGCGGCGTCCCGGACATGGAGAGCGTCAGCTCCGAGAGCGACTCGAACGTCGGAGCCTCGGCCGCGCTGGTCGCCGGTGCCGCCGGTGTCGCAGGGCTGATCATGGTGCGCCGATCCGCACGCCGTCGTGCCCGCAACGAGGCCTGACAAGCGCGGCCGACGGCGTCGACGGGGACCGAGTCGCGCATGCCGGCTCACGATCACCCTGTGCGTGACCTTCTCGCTGGTGACCGGCGTCGTGTGGGCGAGTTCGGACTCGCCCGAGGACGCCTCGTCGGTCACCGCCGCCCGCGGCAGCGATGCCGCGGGCGGCGGGGCGCCGCCGTTCCGGAGGGCACCGCACAAACCTCAGAAGACGGTGCCCACATCGCACGCCCCGCTGGTGCACTCCCGGCCGGTGCAGGTCGCCATCCCCGCGATCTTCATCGAGGCCCCGGTCACCGACCTCGCCCTCGACAAGAAGGGCCGGCTCGGCGCCCCACCGCTGAGCAAGCCCAAGCTGGTGGGGTGGTACCGGAAGGGCCCCTCCCCCGGCGAGGCGGGAACCTCGCTGCTCGTCGGCCACCGGGACACCGCGACCGGACCGGCGATCTTCCTCAATCTCAACGCCCTGCGCCGGGGGGACACGGTGAAGATCACCAGGGCGGACAAGCGGACCGCGGTCTTCACGGTCGACAAGGTGAAGACCTACACGAAGGACAAGTTCCCCGACGACAAGGTGTACGGACCGACGGGGCGTCCGGAGCTCAGGCTCCTGACCTGCGGCGGGCGCTTCGACAAGAAGAACGGCTACTCGGCCAACGTCGTCGTCTTCGCCCACCTCACGTCACTGAAGAAGAAGGCGGCCTGACACGGGGCACGCCACACGGAACCGGCCGGTACCTCGGGGGCGAGGTGCCGGCCGTCCGTGCCTCGTCCGGGTGACGTCGCCGGATTCCCTCATACGGCTGCGAGGGGGCCGATACCTTCCAGGCATGCCACTGCCGAAGGATCTGGATCCCTACGCCAACCCCCGTGCCTTCTACGGCGCGGAGCTGCGCCGGCTCCGCGAGGCGGCGGGCCTGTCGCAGAACGAGCTGGGTGAGCGGGCGTTCTGCTCGGGCACGTACATCGGGCTCTTCGAGGCGGCCGAGCGGCGGCCGCAGGTGGACCTGTCCCAGAGGTTCGACGAACTGCTGGGCAGCGGAGAACACTTGCAGCGTCTGAGCCAGCTGGCCCGGCAGTCGAGGGTCGCGGAGTACTTCGCGGACGCTGCGGAACTGGAGACGCGGGCGGCAAGCATCTGCGAGTACGCGCCGATGCTCGTACCCGGCGTTCTTCAGACACGTGAGTACGCGAGGGCCGTGACCCGGGCCAGCCAGCGGCTGGCGTCCGAGGAAACGGTCGAGGACCAGGTCGCCGCGCGCATGGAACGGGCAGAAATCCTGCTGCGTGACGCGCCCCCGAGGTTCTGGGCGATCCTGCACGAGGCTGCACTCCGTGTACCGGTCGGCGGCTCCGACATCATGTCCGCTCAGCTCACGCGCCTGATCGAGGCGGCCCGGGCCCACCCTCATGTGATCATCCAGGTCCTGCCGTTCGCTGCGGGGACGCACCCCTTCATGAACACGATGGTCTCCCTCATGTCGTTCGCCGACGCCCCGCCCGCGGTGTACACGGAAGGCGCGTACTCCGGTCAACTGACGGAGGAACCCCGGCTGGTAGCCGATGTCCAGGCCGCATACGATTTGGCGCGAGCCATGGCTCTGTCACCTGAGGCCTCGCAGGCCATGTTCGTATCGGCAGCGAAGGAGCACGCAACTCATGGGAACCGCCCCTGATCCCCGTTCGATGGTCTGGCGTAAATCGACCTACAGCAACGGGGAGGGCGGCAGCTGCGTCGAGGTCGCCGACGGTTTCCCCGGCCTCGTCCCCGTGCGCGACAGCAAGGCCCCCGAGGGCCCCGCGCTCGCCTTCCGTGACGCCCACTGGGCGCAGTTCGTCGGGGCCCTCAGGAGCGGCTCCCTCTGAGCGGTCACTCCTGACCGGGCGGCCGCCGGTGTACGTTCACCGTCACCTGGATGCCACCGGCGACCGCACCGCCGGCGACTCCGGCGGCCGCGGCCGCCTCGGCGTGGCCGGTGAACGCCAGGACCACCGTGGCGATCACGGAGCACAGCCCGGTGACGGCCGCGAGCCGTCCAGGCGCCGCGTCGGTTCCGGATGTCATGAGGCGCTCCGTCCCAGCCGCGCGGCCACGGCCTCTTCCAGGGTCAGCCCGTCCGGGCTGTCGGCCGGCTCCAGGAATCCGTGCATCACCGCCAGGGCGACCGTGCCCATCAGGGAGCGCTCCCGTACCTGGTCGACGACCTGTGACTGCGGGTCGCCGATGGAGCGCAGGACCATCCCGTCCGTGGCGGCGGACAACGCGTTCGCGAGATCGTCGAGGTCGAGCCCCGGGCGTAACCGCAGGTTCCGCGCCTGGAGGACTTCGGCGTACACCTGTTTCCAGGAGGAGAGGTAACCCCGGTACGTTTCGGCGAGGGCCCGCTGAACCGCGTCGTCGCCGTCGGCGAGCACCATCAGGGCCAGGCTGAGCCGGACGGACGGCATGCGGGCGCTCTCCGCGGTGTGCCGGTAGGCCGTCTCGTGGACGGCCCGCACGAAGTCCTCGCCCGCCGCGAGTCCCCGGGCGACGACCGCCCGCTGCTCCAGGTAACCCGGGTGGTAATTCGCGGGCCACATGGCGAAGTTGATGAGGTCGGCGACGAAGTCCGACTGCGATCGCCAGGTGGTCCGCAGCCGGGGCACGCCGCCCCGGTGGGTGAACGGGGGCGGGTTCTCGGCGACCGCCGCGGCGACGGCCCGCTGGGACAGGAAGCCCAGCAGGGGGCGTTCGAGGGCATGGGTGTTCCCGGCGGCGGCGCTCCGTACCGCCTCCGGCCCCAGGTGCTGCTGGATCAGCCGCATGCCCGCGGCCAGGTAGCCGGCTGTGCTCAGGCTGTTCGCGAGCTTCTTCCGGCCGGTGGCCGTGATCCGGCTGAGGTGCCGCAGGACGTGCGAGAGGTCCTGGTTGTAGGGGTGGGGCAGGTGGGTCTTGTGCGCGAGGTGCGGCTCGTTGGAGTTGTCCACGACTCGATGCTGGAGTCACATCCCGGTCCGGCGCCAGGTGCGCACCTGCGCGAAGTTCCGGCCAAGCCGCCCGGCTGAGCGCCTCGGCCACGTATCGGGCTCAGCAGCCGGCCGCCTCGAAGAGGCCCTTCGGGATCGCTACGTTCAGCGCCGTCACGACCGGCTTGCCGTGCTCCGTGCCGAGGCGGGAGACCGCGCCCGTGGCGAGCTGGAAGAGTTCCCCGCTCGCGGGCGTCAGCCGCAGGTAGCGGGCGGTGAGCACGCGCAGGAAGTGCGAGTGGGCCACCAGCGCGATGTCGGCCTCGCCGAGACGGGACGCCGCGGCCCGGACCTCCAGCAGGATCCGGTCGGCCCGGTCGCCCACCTCCTGCGGGCTCTCCCCCGGGTGCTCCTCGGGGCCGGGGGCGACGCCGTCGGTCCAGAGGTTCCAGTCGGGGCGGGTGCGGCGGATGTCGACCGTGGTGATGCCCTCGTACGCCCCGTAGTCCCACTCCCGCAGGTCCGGTGTCTCGCGGGGCGCGGTCAGGCCGGCCAGTTCGGCGGTGCGGCGGGCGCGGAGGTAGGGGCTGACCAGGGTGAGCCCGATCTCGCGTTCGGCGAGGAGCGGGACGAGGGCGCGGGCCTGGCGCTCCCCGAGCTCGGTCAGGGGCAGGTCGGTCCAGCTCGTGTGCTGGCCGGACCGGGACCACTCGGTCTCGCCGTGCCGGATCAGGATCAACTCGCCCATGGGTGCTTCCGCTCTTTCGCGCCGCGCTCGTACGTCTGTCAGTGGTGGCAACCTGCCGGGCCCACGATCGCATTCCAGCCGGTCCTGCGCGGGGTGGCTCGCCCCGCGCAGGACCGTCGGCTGACGGCGGTCAGACCTGCTCGCCGACGACGGTGACCGTGTACGGCCGGTCCGTGTCGGTGGTGACGCGGACCTCGCCGCCCTCACGGACCACCTCGTAGGTCGCCGCCACCGCGCCCGTGCGGTCGGGGACGGTCACCGTGCGGGTGAAGTCGCCCGTGCCGGCGGGGGCGAACACACGGAGTTCGAGGTCGTCGAGCCATTCGCCGTCCGGACGGGACTCGTCCGCGCCGAGCGCCAGGACCGCGCCCTGGCGGACCAGCAGGGGCAGGCTGTCGAAGCCGTGGGTCTCACGGCGCCACGCGGGGCCGGTGACCGTGTCACCGGTGAGCAGGTGGGTCCAGGTCCCCTCGGGTACGTAGTACTCGACCTCGCCGTCGTCGGTGAAGACGGGCGCGACCAGGACGTCCTGGCCCAGCAGGTACTCACGGTCCGCCGTGCGCGCCGTCGGGTCGTCCGGGAACTCCAGCAGCAGGGGGCGCATCGTCGGGACGCCCGTGCGGTGGGCCTCGACGGCCACGCCGTAGAGGTACGGCATGAGGCGGTGCTTGAGGCGGGTGAACTGCCGGGCCACGTCCACCGCTTCGTCACCGAACTCCCACGGCACGCGGTACGACGACGAGCCGTGCAGCCGGCTGTGCGAGGAGAGCAGGCCGAAGGCGAGCCAGCGCTTGAAGACCGCCGGGTCGGGCGTGCCCTCGAAGCCGCCGATGTCGTGGCTCCAGAAGCCGAAGCCGGACAGCGACAGGGAGAGCCCGCCGCGAAGGGACTCCGCCATGGCCTCGAAGGAGGACCAGCAGTCGCCGCCCCAGTGCACCGGGTACTGCTGGCCGCCCGCTGCCGCCGAACGTGCGAAGAGCACGGCCTCCCCCTGGCCGCGCTCCTTCTCCAGGAGCTCGAAGACGGCCTTGTTGTAGAGGTGCGTGTAGTAGTTGTGCATGCGCTCCTGGTCGGAGCCGTCGTGCCAGACGACGTCCGTGGGGATGCGCTCGCCGAAGTCGGTCTTGAAGCCGTCGACGCCCTGGTCGAGGAGGACCTTGAGCTTGCTCTGGAACCAGGCGGTGGCCTCGGGGTTGGTGAAGTCGACCAGCGCCATGCCGGCCTGCCACTTGTCCCACTGCCAGATGTCGCCGTCCGGCGTGAGGACGAAGTAGCCCTCGCGCGCCCCTTCTTCGTACAGGGCGCTCTTCTGCCCGATGTACGGGTTGATCCAGACGCAGATCTTCAGGCCCTTGTCCTTGAGCCGGGCGATCATGCCCTCCGGGTCGGGGAAGACGGCCGGGTCCCACTCGAAGTCGCACCACTGGTACTCGCGCATCCAGAAGCAGTCGAAGTGGAAGACGCTCAGCGGGATCCCGCGCTCGGCCATGCCGTCGACGAAGGAGGTGACGGTGGCCTCGTCGTACGACGTGGTGAAGGAGGTGGTCAGCCAGAGGCCGAACGACCACGCGGGAGGCAGGGCGGGCAGGCCGGTGAGGGCGGCGTAGCGGGCGAGGACGTCCTTGGGGGTGGGGCCCGCGATGACGAAGTACTCCAGCGTCTGGTCCTCGACGCTGAACTGCACCTGGCCGACGGCCTCGGAGCCGACCTCGAAGGAGACCTTCCCGGGGTGGTTGACGAAGACGCCGTAGCCGCGCGAGGAGAGGTAGAACGGGATGTTCTTGTAGGCCTGCTCGCTGCTGGTGCCGCCGTCCGCCTGCCACATGTCGACGCTCTGGCCGTTCTTCACGTACGGCGTGAAGCGCTCGCCGAGGCCGTGGACCGTCTCGCCCACGCCCAGGGCGAGTTGGGCGAACATGTGGTGGCTGCCGTCGTCGACGGTGGCGAACGCGCTGCCCTTGCGGCCGGCGGAGGTCAGGACCCGGCCGTCCCCGTCGAGGAACTCCAGGCCGAAGGTGCCTTCGGTGGGCAGCCGCAGGGTGAGCGGGCCGCTGGTCAGCTCGGCGGTGGCGTCCTGGGTGCGGGTGGTGGCGGCGGACCGGGGGGTGGCGCCCGGCAGTTCGAAGTCGGGGCCCTTGCGGCGCTTGCCGGCGTGGTGGGTGAGACGCACCGCGATGACGCCCTCGGCCGGGGCGTGGGCCTCCACCGTGATCAGCGGGGCGTTCAGCGTGTCGCCGCGGCGCTCGACGCGCTTGACGGCGGCGTAGGCGGCGAGACGGTCGTCGTCGAGGCGGACATCGCGGACTTCCGTGGCGTACGAGGCATGCACACCGCTGCGCATCTGCCAGAAACCGTCGGTGAACTTCATGGGGGTGGTCCTTAGCCGATCAGGGGTGCTGGGCGGGACGTCAGGGCGCCTGCGGCAAGCGCGGCTGCGGGTCCGCTTTGATTTTGATCGTACACAAAACAAATACGGCCGAGAAGGGTGGCACGGAGCAGGAATTCCCGTATTGCCCTGGAAACCGAACCATGGCCCGCAGCCCCGGACCTGCCGCGCTTGCGCCATGTGACCGACACGTCACGGAAATGGTCTAGAAACGATTGGCTGGATGGCGTATTAGTACTGCAAGCAAACAAATTGGCCCGGCCGGCGGAGCTGCCGTCCGGGTCCGACGTCGAGCAAGAGGCTGTGCAATGTCGGACCGCTTCACCCCCACTCCCGCGGACAGGTTCACCTTCGGTCTCTGGACCGTGGGCTGGCGTGGCAACGACCCGTTCGGGGATGCGACGCGTCCCGCGCTGGACCCGGTCGAGTCGGTGGAGCGGCTCGCGGAGCTGGGTGCGCACGGTGTGACGTTCCATGACGACGACCTGATCCCGTTCGGGTCGGACGAGGCCGGGCGTGCCCGGCTGATCGGCCGGTTCAAGGACGCCCTTCAGCGGACCGGGCTGAAGGTCCCGATGGCCACCACGAACCTGTTCACGCACCCGGTGTTCAAGGACGGCGGTTTCACCTCCAACGACCGTGACGTGCGGCGTTTCGCGCTGCGCAAGGTCATCCGCAACATCGACCTGGCCGCCGAGCTCGGCGCGCAGACCTACGTCGCCTGGGGCGGCCGTGAGGGCGCCGAGTCCGGGGGCGCCAAGGACGTCCGTGTCGCCCTGGACCGGATGAAGGAGGCCTTCGACCTGCTGGGCGACTACGTCACCGAGCAGGGCTACGACCTGCGCTTCGC